>JAAAOJ010000090.1 GCA_009908915.1 Planctomycetota bacterium | reverse complement strand
CTTCGGACACGATCAAAGCCCCTCACCGGCTCGAAGACTCGCCACCTCTCCCAGCGGGAGAGGGGTCAAGGAAGAGAATGCGTTTGCCCTATACGGCCCGTAATCACGGTTGTGGTATTGCAACCGGTCAGCTACAATCGATTCGAGCCAGTAGCACAACCCCCATAGCCGCGGAGACCCGAACCCCGCAACCGGATCGCCTTGACAGACGACGATGGAACCCACACCCACTGACAGCGACACGACGCAACAGCAACTGAGTTGGCTGGAGGAGTTTCTCTCCCGCCACCGGTACGGCATCAGCGTGATCGGCCATGTGCTGATCTTCGTGTTGTCGCTGTTGCTGGCGTACCTGATCCGCTCCGACGCTGTCGCCGACGCGCCGGGCGGCTATGGCTGGAGACGCGGCCTGGAGTCTTTCCTCCGCGTCCTGCCCTTCTTCCTGGGCCTGAAGATCATCATCTTCTGGAGACTAAAACTCTTCCGCGGCGGATGGCAGTATGCCGGCATTCGCGATATCGCTCGCATTCTCCTTGGCTGCTGGCTGTTCGTGCTGATCGCATTCGTTGCGGTCTACCTCTTCCACCGACTGCCGGCCTGGCTGCACCGTGACCCGACGGCCAGTCCGATCGGCTACTACTTCAGCCTCATGCCGCGCGGCGTGCTTGTGTTGGACTTCCTGGCCTCGGTGTTCCTCGTCTCAACGGTCCGCCTGGGCTATCGTATCTACCGCGAGGAGCTTCGGCCGATCAGTTCCGAGGGCGTCCGCCGCGTGCTGGTCATCGGGGCCGGCGACGCCGGCGAGACCGTCATCCGTGAGATCAACCGCATGCGGGTCGAGCGGTATCGCGTGGTCGGGCTGCTCGACGACGAGCCGGCCAAGCAGAACCTGATCATCCACGGCGTACCGGTGCTCGGGCAGACCGAAGAGATCCGCGAGGTTTGCGAGAAGTACAACATCGAGGAAATCATCATCGCCATGCCGTCGGCGACGCACAAGGAACTGCAGCACGTGATCGAGCTTTGCACCGGTACGAAGCTGGAGTTTCAGTCACTGCCGGGCGTTGGCGAACTGATCGACGGCAAGGTCACGGTCAGCCAGATCCGCCCCGTCGAGATTAACGACCTTCTCGGCCGCGAAGCCGTGAAACTCGACGATGACGCCGTCGCGCGTTTCATCGAAAGCCGCGTCGTGCTCGTCACGGGCGCCGGCGGGTCCATCGGTTCGGAGATGTGCCGCCAGCTCTGCCGCTACGGCCCGGCCCGGCTGGTTCTTCTGGAGCAGGCCGAGACTCCCCTGTTCGACATCGAAAACGAACTCCACCTCGCGCATCCGGACCTCGACATCGTCCCGCGCATCTGCGACATCTACGACCGCCCGCGCGTCATGGCCACGTGGGACGAGCAGCGGCCGGACGTGGTCATCCACGCCGCCGCCCACAAGCACGTACCCCTCATGGAACACAACCCCTGCGAGGCCATCAAGAACAACGTCCTCGGCACGAAGAACGTCGCCGACGCCTCGCGGGAGTACGAAACCGCCGAGTTCGTCACGATCTCGACCGACAAGGCCGTCAACCCCTCGTCGGTGATGGGTTGCTCCAAACGCGTCGGTGAGTTGTACACGCAGGCCCTCAACCACCAGCCGGGCTGCCGGACGCAGTTCAAAGCCGTCCGCTTCGGCAACGTCCTCGGTTCGGCCGGGTCGGTCGTGCCGACCTTCCGGCGACAGATCGCCGCCGGCGGGCCCGTGACCGTCACCGACCCGGAGATGACGCGGTACTTCATGACGATCCCCGAGGCCGCCCAGCTCGTCCTCCAGGCCGCCGCGACCGGCCAGGGCGGGCAGATCTTCCTGCTGGACATGGGCGAGCCGGTCAAGATCGCCGACCTGGCGCGCCAGATGATCACGCTCAGCGGCTTCCGGCCCAACGTGGACATCGACATCATCTACACCGGCGTGCGGCCGGGCGAGAAACTCTTTGAGGAACTCAAGACCGAGGGCGAGGACATCGAGCCGACCACGCACCCGAAGGTCATGATCTGGGCTCATCAGGCCCACCCATGGCCGCAGGTCGAGGCCGCCATCGAGGAACTGGCCGCCCTGCAGAACTGCATGGACCGCGACCCGATTGTCTCCGCCCTGCAACACATTGTCCCCGAGTACGACCCGCTCAACCCGCCGGGAACCCCGTCCCGCCAGACAGACTCAGTGGCACCTCACAACCAACCGACCCACTGAACATCGAGCGGTGTTCGCCAGTCTTTTCACGCGTCTTATGCGCATGACGATTATCCTGTGGGTGGTGTAGCACCTGCTGCACCGCGTGTAACTGACTGCTAAATGGTCAATTACCATGGCAGAGCAGGTGCTCCGCCATACACAAACTTACGTGCGCGGTGTAGCACCTGCTGCACCTCCTCATTCACGCGGCGAAGCAGTGTTCCACCTTGCTGAAATTAGCCTGGCTGCGTATTACTGCCTGTCCTTCAGCTGCGTCAAGGCTCGCAATGTACGAGGCTGAAGCCTCAGCTTGCCGCGAACCTTCTCCCAACGGTACACGCTGGCTGTCGTGACGCCGGCTGCCTCGGCGAATTCCGCCACGCTGAGGCCAAGTTGTTTGCGGAGCCGCTTGACCGCAGCCCCGGTCGGCTTGAAGGGGGCGGACTGCGTCTTGGCTGTCTTCGTCTTGCCGCTGCGGGCGCTACCCGCAGACCGGGCCGCCTTCGTTTTCTTCTTCGCCGTTGACGCTTTCACGGCCTTCGCGGCGCGTTTCCCGGTGGCGGTCTTTAACGTCGTCTTTCGTGTTGCCGTTTTTGTCTTTCGGCCTGCCTTGGTCTTTGTCGATCGCCTCTTCGAAGGGCCGCTTGATGCGGATTGACGGCGGTTTGCTGTGGTCGCGTTCGTCGGCGCGTCCTGCGAGACGGTTCCCTCGTCCAGTTCAATATCAAATATGTCGGCCAGTTGATCCTGGGCAATTGCGTCGGTCCCGGCTGCTGCCGGCAGGGCGACATCCGCCGAGATCAGCTCCTCGGCGTTGACGTCCCGCAGAAGAAACAGAAGCTCCGGATGCTTGTCCAGCCGGTTGCCGATGCCGTAGAACACCGCGGCGACGTGCTTGCACATCGACGCCCAGTCCGGGCAGTCGCACTCGAAGTGAATCTCGCCCGGCTGGGGCAGCAGCCCTTGTTCCCGGCTGACGACGGTGCGCATGACCTCGTCGGACAGCTTGCCCTGCAGCAGTTCCAGCATCGAGCCGATCTGTCCCCGACAGGTGTTGACAATCGTTGACCACGCATCGTTCGCCAGCGGCTCGACTGTGATGCTGATGTTGTACAACTCCGAGCCGGAAACGATAGCCTCCACGCAGCCGCTCTGAATGTCCAGATGACAGACGGACCCGTTGCGTGCGTACGTCCGCCCGCGCGGCAGGCGGTTGCTGAAGTCATTAAACGACTCCATGTGGTCGCACCATTGCTTGCCCCAGAAGCTGCGGGCGATGGTCCGTCCGTCGATGTCCACGGGGTAGATCGCCTTGCCGCCTTTACGCAACTCCTGCATCGCCATCAACGCATTCGCCCGCCGGACATGCATCGGCACGTATTCGCGAAATTGATACCAGCTCATCGTCGTCTCCCGATGTATAGGTCACGGGTCATGGGTCATACGCTGCGTAGAAACTCCGTGCGCGGTGTAGCACCTGCTGCACCGCGTGTAACTGACTGCTAAATGGTCAATTGCCATGGCAGAGCAGGTGCTCCGCCATGCACAAACTTAGTGCGCGGCATATCACAGGCGCTCGCGGCTTATACCGATGCCCGGTTCACGTCCAGCCGCACGAGCGAAAGGATGTCCTCATCGCTCATCTCGGTGACGTTCAGTTCCTTGCCGCCCGTCAGGATATCGTCGGCCAGCTCCTGCTTGGCTGCAAGCATTTCGTCAATGCGTTCTTCGACCGTGCCGGTCGTCACGAACTTATGTACCTGCACGTTGCGTTGCTGGCCGATGCGGAACGCCCGGTCCGTCGCCTGGTTTTCGACGGCGGGGTTCCACCACCGATCAAAGTGCACCACATGGGACGCTGCCGTAAGGTTCAGCCCCGTCCCGCCGGCCTTCAACGACAGAATGAAGAACGGCGGCCCGGCTTCGTCCTGGAAACTCGCGACCAGCTTCTTCCGCTTGCCGACGCTCGTTCCGCCGTGCAGCACCAGGCCGTCACGGCCGAAAACGCCGGCGAGGAACTCCGCCATCGCATCGATGATCTCGCGGAACTGCGTGAAGACCAGAAGCTTCTCCTGTCGCGAGGCCAGCTCCTCGCACAGCTCGCCCAGCCGCCGGAACTTGCCGCTATCGGCGGCTGCGTATGCGCCGTCGCCGGTGAACTGGCTGGGATGGTTGCAGATCTGTTTGAACTGCATCATGGCTGACAGCACAGCCCCGCGACGGGCCATGCCGTCGGAATTCTCCAGCGTCTGCTGGAGTTTCTGGACGGCAGCCTCGTACAGCCTCGCCTGAGCCCGGCTGAGCCCGCAATAGCAGTTGGTCTCGGTCTTCTCCGGCAGGTCGGCAATGATGCTCTTGTCCGTCTTCAACCGCCGCAGAATGTACGGCCTCACGAGTTGCCGCAGTGGCCTGTAGCGGTTCCGCTCACGAGCGTCCAGCTGTTTGACAAACTGCTTGAATGTTGCCGCCGAGCCCAGCAGGCCGGGGTTCAAGAAGTCCATCAGCGACCACAGATCACCCAGGCGGTTCTCGATGGGCGTGCCCGTCAGCGTGATCCGACTCGTCGCCGCCAGCTTCTTGACCGCCCGCGTCTGTCGCGTGCCGGGGTTCTTGATCGCCTGGGCCTCGTCAAGAATCGCCAGCGACCAGTCGCGCTGCGTCAGCCAGTCCAGCCGCGTGAGCATGGCATAGGTCGTCACCACCAGGTCCACACCATCCAACTGCTGCGGCGATTCGGCGAGGGTGTCGATCTCCTCGCGCGGCATCTCGGAGGGATGCAGCAGCCGCAACTCCAGCGACGGTGCGAACCGCGACGCCTCCTCCCGCCAGTTGCCCAGCAGCGATGCCGGCACGACCAGCAGGGCAGGGCGATCGCTCTGTCCGCCGCCCTCGGCCTGCCCGTGCTTGCGGCACAGCAGCAACGCCAGCACTTGAATCGTCTTGCCGAGCCCCATGTCGTCGGCAAGGCACGCGCCAAGCCCCATGCCCGTCAGAAGGTTCAGCCACGCCAGGCCTTCCCGCTGGTACGGACGCAACGTCGCCTTCAGCGCCCCGCCCGGTTCAACCGCATCCAGCAGGCCCGGCTGCCGCAGTGCCTCCAAAGCCTCTCGCAGGGCAGGTCCCGCCGCAACGTGCGCCCACTGACGGTCTTCCGCCTGCTCGTCCGGCGACAGGTCGGCCGCCGTTCCCGCCAGCAACCGCATGCCCTCGATGAAGCCGATGCCGTCCGTTCCCGCCTGCCGCTCGACTTGTCGCCAATGGTTCAACGCCTCCGAGAGCTTTTCGCGATCGACCTCGACCCATTGGCCGCGGATGCTGACCAGTCCGTCCGGCCCGTCCAGCAGCGCTTCGATCTCCTCAGCCGAGAGCGACTCATCGCCGAGGGCGACGCTCACGTCGAAGTCCAGCAGCGCATTCGCCCCGAGCTTGCTGCCGTCCTTGCTCTTGATCGTCACCGACACCTGAGGCCGAGGCCGCTTCTGCCACCAGTTCGGCAAGCGGACCATCAGCCCGGCGTCTTCCATGGCGGGCACGTCGCGCAGCAGACGGTACGCCTGCTCGCTGGTCCATGTCGCCGGAGCGAAAATCGACTGGTCGGCCGTCATCGCCGCGATCCACTCGCACTGCTTCGCCGCAGCCTGGATGGGTTCAAGCAATTTGACCAGCGCGGGGCGGTTCTTGGCTCCGGCGTATTGCTGCAGGGCGTTGCGAAGCGGCAGGTGCTTGAGCTTGCCGCCGGCGCCAAACCCGGTCGAGAACGTGGCCAGAAAGGCAAAGGGTCGATCGGGGTCGGCCTTGTTCTCCGCCAGGTGAAAGCAGACGCGGCCGACCTGCCGCCAATGCGGCGCGCGTTCGTGCAGGAAAGCCGACAGCCCGCCGGCTTGGGCGATCGCCTCGGCGCCCCAGGCGACCAGGCCGGACCATAGCTCTTCGAGCACGCCGCCAGAGAGATACTCGCCGCCTCGCATCGGCGGGGCCGACAGCAGCATCTCCGCACGCTCGGCCTCCGAGGGCGGCGCAACGTCGAAGCTTTCCTGGGCGGAGGGAATGTGACAGAGGCACGAAAGATACCGCTCCGCCAGCCGCCGCCAGTAGGCGACCGTCGTGGCGGCCCCGACGTTGAGCTTCTCGGCGGCAAGGACGAACAGCCCCTCTCGCCAGTCGCGGCCGAACGCCTCCGCGGCCGGACGCAGGGCAGCTGCGTCGCCCGCTTCCGCCTGCCACCGCAAATGCCCCCCGGGCGTGATGTAAACCTCCGCCATCCTGCTTGCCGTCCGTGGTCTGTAAATCGATGCGAGCCTCGCCCATGATGGCCGCCGCACAGCGAACCGCCACCGGGCATCCGAGCGGGCATTCTCACCCGCCGCCCACTGTCCGTCAAGACCTTCGTCAAGCCAAACCTCTGTGCAGCACGCAACGTGCAGCCCCCATGTGCCCGGCGAGAAATCCTGCAAATCCTGCAACGTCTGCAGCCGTCATCGTAACACAATGCCGTCGAATGGCTTATCGTGCATATGCCGTCGCTGGCCACCTGCAGGACTTGCAGAACTCCAGCCGAAAAGCAGCCGTTCCGGGTTTCCGCACGTTCCTGATATGTCAGGGAACGTCGCACAATAGTCAAGACCAATTTGCGATGCATGCGAAAATCGTCAGGACCGAAGCACCTTGTCACGTGTGCCTGTGATCGCCTCATCCCGGACTCTGATTTATGGCTTTGCTTCCCCCCGATTGCTGACGCCCAGCCGTGTGCGACACGTTTCGGTGGCGGCGAAGACATTCCATTGGCCAAGGACCTGCCGGTGTTCAGCCCCGGCAGGGACGGCGTTCAATAGCCCCACGCGTGAGCGTGGGGTCCGGATCGTTCCCGCGGTCAAGCCCCGCCAGCAGTCCGTTTAGCAATGGATCGCGTCGCGAGGCCGAGGCATTTTGCCAAGCATCAAGGAGCGGACACGCAGGTGAATGAGTACATTCATCGAGTTTTCGCGACAAGGACGCGCAGGTAAAAGGCACGGCCGCGGCAGCGATAGCTTCCTAAACGGGCTGCCAGGGGCGCCTTGATGCCGCGAAGCGCCACGACGCTCCTGCCGGAGCTTTGTCGTTGACGCCTCCGAGCCCCCGGGCTGACGCCGCGGGGCTACTGAACATCATCCCTGCCGGGATTCAGGAAGGCCGGCTCGTGCGACCCCAACAATTGGACGCCCCCATTTTGTGTCGCACACCGCCCAGCGGCGAAAGCAGAAATCGCATTGCCCGTTGCCGCATCGCATACTACATTAGATGCATATGGCCGACTGTGGAACCGCTGCACCCAAGAACGAAGGAACACCGAATGGCCCACGAGGCAATTCCGCTTTCCTCGCAGAGCATCACGCAAGCCGAGATCGACGCCGTCGTCGCCGTCATGAACAGCGACCGCCTCAGCCTCGGCCCGCGCGTTGTGGCGTTTGAGGAGGCCGTTGCCGCACGCGCCGGCCGGACGTACGGCATCGCCGTCAATAGCGGTACGAGCGGCCTGCACCTCTGCGTGCGGGCCCTGGGCATCGGCGAAGGCGACGAGGTGATCACCACGCCGTTTAGCTTCATCGCGACGACCAATTGCGTGCTGTTCGAGCGGGCAACGCCGGTGTTCGTCGACATTGATCCGGAGAGCTACAACCTTGATCCCGCCGCCATCGAAGCCGCCATTACCCCGCGAACGAAGGCGATCCTGCCGGTGGAGGTCTTCGGCAACACCGCCTATTTCGATGTCTACGAGAAGATCGCCCGCAAGCACAAGCTGCATCTGATCGAGGATTGCTGCGAAGCGCTTGGTGGCATTCTGGGCGATCGGCCGGCCGGCAGCTTCGGCGACTGCGGCGTCTTTGCCTTCTATCCCAACAAGCAGATCACCACCGGCGAGGGCGGCCTCATCGTCACCGACAGCGAGGAGATTCGCGACCTGTGTGTCTCGATGCGAAACCAGGGCCGCGGCACTGACGCCTGGCTGGAGCATGCCCGCCTCGGGTACAACTATCGCATGAGCGAGGTGAACGCCGCCATCGGCGAGGTACAGATGCAGCGGCTGGATGAGATTCTGGCGGGCCGTCGGCGAGCCGCCGCCATGTACGACGAAGCCCTTGCTCCACTCGTCGAGCAAGGCCTGATTCACCTGCCGCCGATGACGCAGCGCGACGAGGCGAGCTGGTTTGTCTACGTCGTCCGCCTGGCCGACAGCTTCACCCAAACCGACCGCGACGCCGTGATGGATCATCTGAAACGGGAGCAGATCGGCTGCAATTGCTACTTCACGCCGATTCACACGCAGCCATTTATGAGAAGAATTATGGAAACGCTCGGCACGAAACCCGGCGACTACCCCGCAACCGAACGCATCGCCGCCCGCACCATCGCCCTGCCGTTCTTTGCAGCGTTGGCCGAAGAGCAGGTGTCCCGCACGGTGAATATGTTGCATCAGGCTTTGAAGGATATCGGTCAGTCATGACGCCGTGGATGCGCGCCTACTGGACCGCCAAGGGGGTCGGCTGGGAGAACCTGCCCCGGCGAGTTCTGCAGATGCTCAGGCAACGCAGTGGCCTGCTTCGGCGACGATTGGCGCCGGAGCGATTTGCGCAGCAGGAATTTGCCTCACACGGTCCTGTCCAGATTACTGACCAATCAGATACGTGGGCTGAGCGGAAAAACAGATTCCTGCCGATGCCATCGCAAGCGGACCTTCGCGCCATTCCGGAAGATATCTGGGACGAACAGGTATCGGAGACCTGCCGCCATGCTATGGACGGACACTATCCCTTCTTCAGTGCCTGGACGGGCGATCTGGGGTGGCCCCCCAATTTCAACCATGACCCCGTCCACGATATCGATTGGCCCGTGGGACAGCACTGGCTGACGTTTGCCCATTCAGGCCCGCCACGTGACGACATTAAACTGGTCTGGGAGCCGTCTCGATTCACACTGGCCTATCATCTTGGGCGGGCGTTTCGGCGTGACGGTGACGAACGATGGGCCGATGCATTTTGGGAGATGTTCGATGCCTGGCTGGACCAGAATCCTCCGCAGCTTTCTGCCGCATGGGCATGTGGCCAGGAGATGACATTCCGGCTGATGGCGATGCTCTTTGCTGCGTGTGCCATGTTGGATAGCTCTGCCGCCACAGCGGAGCGACTTCACTCGCTGACCTGCCTAGCCTGGCAGACCGGCAGGCATATAGAAACGAATATCAATTATGCTCGCAGTCAGGGCAACAACCACGCCATCAGCGAGGCGGCCGGACTCTGGACGATCGGCCTTCTGTTCCC
>JAAAOJ010000046.1 GCA_009908915.1 Planctomycetota bacterium | reverse complement strand
GAGCGCCTTGATGCCGCGAAGCGCCAAGACGCTCCTGCCGGAGCTTTGGCGTTGACGCCTCCGAGCCCCCGGGCTGACGCCGCGGGGCTACTGAACATCGTCCCGGCCGGGATTCAGGAAGGCCGGCTCGTGCGACCCCAACAACGGGACGCCCCCATTTCATGTCGCACACGTGTGAAGCCCAATGCGAAGATCGTCCCCAGCGTCATTCGCCGTGAGAAGACACGACCCATCCGCTCGGGCGGAATGACGTCGCGCAGCAGCGAGTTCCACGCCGGTCCCGCCAGGGCGCCCGCCGCGGCGGCGAGCACCAGCCACTGCATCAGGAATGTCACGCCCCGGCCGACGAACAGGACGGGAATGAGGATGATGAAGACCCACAGCAGTCGGCTCACGGCGGCGCACAGCGTCACCAGGCCGCGACGCCGCGGCACGCGATGGACAAGCATCAGCCCCGGTATCTGCATGAACTGGCTGGCGAAGGCGATGGTCGCCAGCAGACCGATCTCGTAGTTGCTCGCTCCCAGGGCGATAGCAAAGGCTGCCAGGAAAGGCCCGCCCTGCAGCGTAACCATCGACATCGAGCCGACGGCATCCAAAACCAGTCCGCGCGCGGCCCGCCTGTAGTCCCGCTCGTCCAGGGACGGCTTGGTTCGAAACACCCAACTGAGCAACGGCATAACATCCCCTGCCCGGCTCGCCAGGCAACGCTGAATCGAAGAACGATAGCTGGACCTTGACACGCCAACGGTTTCGTTGCCGACGCAGACATGCTATGTTGAAGCAGCGGTCCACGCGGCCGACGGCCCCACCTGCCCGACACGGAAGGAGAACCATGTTGCAGAGCCGCAACGATCACCGCCCTCGCCCCCTGTGGCAGTACATCTCCATCATGCTCGTCTGCCCGC
This sequence comes from Planctomycetota bacterium, assembly GCA_009908915.1. GTDB lineage: Bacteria > Planctomycetota > Phycisphaerae > SM23-33 > SM23-33 > JAAAOJ01. The sequence continues at coordinate 8,735 of JAAAOJ010000046.1, read as the reverse complement.
TGGGCGTGGCCGGGCTGATCGTGCTGATCGGCCCCGCAGCGGCGGGCGGCGGGCCGCCCGCACCGGCCTGCCGCGCCGAGACCATCCGCGTGGCAACCTACAATATCGAGCACATGTCGAAGATGCTGAACGTCGCGCTCGTGAAACCGAACAACCGGACCCGAGAGCAATGGGCAGACTTCTTCAGCGACGAGGAAGACTGCTACGAGGTCGCCTGGGTCATCACGCAGGCCGCCGCCGCGCCGGATATCCTGCTGATTCAGGAAGGCTGCTCGCAGGACGAACTGGAACATTTCAACACACACTGGCTGCGGCAGGCGTACGCGTACGTGAAGGTCTTCCGCGGCAACAGCCCGCGCGGCCAACACTTGGGCATTCTCGCCAAGAATGGCTTCGAGCCGCTGGAGGTGCGTGAGTTTGCCGACGAGGTCGACCCGGTCGACGACCCGGCCCTGCGGAAGCTCAAGGAAGGCGGGGGCTTGGCCGAAAAGAACCTGCTGTTCAGCCGCGGGCCGGCGTTCGTGAAGTTCCGCACGCCGGGCGGCCACGTGATGTGGGTCGGCAATACGCACGTCAAGAGCAAGTACGGCAACAGTCTGCCGGTGGTCAAATGGCGCATTCGCGAGATGCAGCGGACGCGCGAGATCTGCGGTGAACTGCTCGCCAGAGGCGATACGCCCTACCTGCTGCTTGGCGGCGACTTCAACGACGACATGCAACTCGACGAGTTCGAGAAGACACTCGGCCGCGATGCCCTCAGCGTAATAACCGGCGGCCAGGACCGCGAGCAACTGACGAACCTGACGTCGCCGCTCATCCGGGCCAACCCGCGAGGCGGGACGTATCATGCCCGGGTCAAAACGAAGTACCCCGCGGCCTGGTTCGATTACCTCTTCGCCTCGCCGGACCTCGCCCGGCACGTCCGGCGGACGACACTGATTGACGCCCCCCTGGCCGGTGTCGCCAGCGACCACTTGCCTGTGGTCACCGAGATCGCACTGCCCGGCAGAAAGCCTTGACGAAACAGTAATACATGCTTAACCCTATGTGGTCGATCGCTGGACTACCATGTGGCAATCGCGACCAATAGACGAACACCACCGCTTGCCCAAGGGGCTTAGGCATGTTGCACCCGAGACACCTGGAACCGGTCAAGCCGCAACGGACTCGAAGGTCTTGTCGCGCGCAGCGCGACGGCGAGTTGACGCTGATCGAACGGCCGGCAGCGAGGATGGGGTTTACCCTTGTCGAACTGCTGGTGGTCATCGCCATTATCGCCCTGCTGGTTTCGATTCTCCTGCCGTCACTCTCGACCGCGCGCGAAATCGCCCGCACGGCCGTCTGCATGGCCCACATGCGGGGCGCGGGCAACGGAATCATCTTATATGCCAGCGAATATGGCGGTTGGCTTCCGGGCCCCAACACGAGTGGTGCTGAGCTCAGTTCCCGTTCAAGCACCCAGCCGGTTGGACCGGGCGACACGCCGCCGAATGAGCCGATCGCAAATATTGACTGGGGTTCACCAGCCCTCGGCGAGTCCCTGGGTCTTCCTCGTGACAAGGAGGAAAGGCTTAAAGCGCTATTCAACACGGAACTCCGATGTCCGAGCAACAAAGAGACATACGACTTCCAGTATCCGTCAGCCAGCTTTTCCGACGAGGAGGTTCAGAGTTTCTCGCATTGCAGCTTCGCGGCGACACTCGCTTTTCACGTTCTCCCGGGAAACGGGAACAAGACCGGAAATGGGAATGACTACATTGGCACCGTAAACTCGGACATTGAAGATTACATGCAACGACCCACCGGATATATCCCACACATGAATCGTGCAGGAAAGTCTCTCAGTACCAAAGCGATGCTGATTGAGGGAACCCGTTACATCGATGGGAATCGTATATCGTTTGATGCGCGGCAACGAGCATGGAAAGGTGGCAACTTCATGCTGCTTGGTCCGGCGACGCCGCTCACCGGGGATCCCTTTGACGGCGATGACGATAGCAGGCAGTATTCTTTCCGTCACCACAACGACGTCATGAACACGGCGATGTTCGACGGCCATGTGGAAGGCGTCGGTCTCGGCACGGATGAATCGCTTGACATTGACCGCTACTATCCAAGCGGATGGATTGTGAAGAATTCCGGCGAAGACCCCAACGCCAGCGCCGGCGACGTGATTCGCTGACGACAGGACGCCGCCGGCTGACCATAATCCTCCCGGACAGCACCTGGACCGGGCGGGGCCGGGCATGCAGCCGCAAACGCAACGAAAGGACACTGACGACATGACACATCGACGACTCGTGGCCGTACTGACACTGATTGTTATGGCCGTGGCCCTGGGTGGCTGCGGCGGCGACAACGACCAAGCTGACGCCCGCGAAGCCAAGCGCCGCAGCGAGTTCGACGCCGAGATCCGCCAGCGATGGGGCAAGGGCATCGACGCGTTGCCGACCGAGACACTCGTGGCCATCAGCCCACACAACAACGGCATCCGGGACGAGTTCGCCAAGGCGTTCTCGCTGTATTACGCCCTGGAACAGGGTAGCACGGTCGAGATCGAGTGGCGCGACGTCGGCGGCGGCAGCAGTTCGATCCTGACCTACCTGCGAAACGTCTACGGCGAGTCGGACACGGCGAAGATCGATATCGTCTGGGGCGGCGGGGACGATAATTTCCGCACGATGGCGGCCGAGGGCATCCTGCAGGCAATGAAGCGGCCGCGCGGCTTCGACAAGCAGGCACCCCAGGCCTTCGGCGGTCTGCCGATGTACGACCCGGACGGCTACTGGGCCGGCGCGGCCATCAGCGGCTTCGGCATCCTCTACAACAAGACGCTGCTGGAGCAGCTCGACGTGGCCCCGCCGAAAACGTGGGACGACCTGACCGACCCCCGCTTCCACAACCTGCTGGCGCTGGCGGACCCGACGAAGTCGGGCTCGGCCCTGGCGGCCTACGAAATGATCGTCCAGTCCGCCGGCGGATGGGAGACCGGCTGGGCGAAGCTCATCAACGTCCTCGGCAACACCAAGCAGTTCTACAGTGGCGCCAGCGACGCCGCCGACGCCGTGATCGCCGAGGCCCCCGTCGCCACGTGCATCGACTTCTACGGCATGATGCGGGTGGGCAAGTACCCGGAAGACCTCGTCTACATCAGCCCCGCCGGCCAGACCGCTTACAACCCCGACCCCATAGGCATCCTCAAGAACCCGCCGCACCCGAAGCTCGCCCAGGCGTTCGTCTACTTTGTGCTCTCGCAACGAGGCCAGGCTCTGTGGGCTCTGCCCGTGGGGGCCAAACACGGCCCGGTCGAGCACGCCCTCTATCGCACACCGATCCGCAAGGACGTCTTCGAGGAGTACGCCGGCAAGCTCATGCCCTCCGTGCAGAACCCCTTCGCCCAGGGCAAGGAGATGAAGATCGACACGGAGCTCTGGGAGCAGAGCTTCGGCCTCCTGCGGCGACTGGTCTGGGCGTCGGCCGTGACGAACCTCGACGGGCTCAAGGCGGCCAAGACAACTGTCGATGCGACCTCCGACGAGCGACTGAAGACCGCCTTCGTGCAACTGCCCCCCAACATCGACAAGCCGTCCAAGCTGTCCGGCATGAACGAAGCCCTTGATGACAAGGCCCGTGCCGACGAAATCGAAACCAACTGGCGGGTCTACTTCCGCGACAAGTACGAGACGATCACCGATTAACAGGTTAACGAAAGCGGCGATTGCAGGTATCATGTCGGCGTGAGCATCGGCTCGATAATGCGGCATTTCGCTGGTGGACACGCCCCCGGCGAACGGGCCCGCCGGCCGGACGGCCGGTGGTGGCTGATCATGGCCGCCGTTGCCGTCTTTGGCGGTGCCACCGGGGCCGTGCTGCTGTCACTGCGGGCACGGCACGGGACGGACATGGGCGGCTTCCTGCAGGGGGTGCTGCTGACCCTCGGCCTGCTGATCGTCCTGGCCGCCAACTCCGCCGTCACGGCGATGCTGGCCGGCTGGCTCGCGCCGTCGCGCCTGTGGAGTTCCGCCGCGTGCTTTACGATCATCGAGGCCATGCTCCTCCTGCTGGTCCTGCCGATCCTCAAGGTCATCGCCTCGGCCTTTGTGCTGACCGACGCGGCCACCGGCGAGGGCAGCTTCAGCTTCTTCTGGTTCGGCCGACTCATGGAAGACCAGACGCTGCGGTTCCTGGTCAACGGCATTGCCCTGGCGTGCCTGGCGACGCTGCTGAGCATTATCCTCGCCGTGCCGCTGGCGGTCCTGCGGGCGCGCTTCCGCTTCCCCGGCCAGGCCGTTCTCGGCGTTGCCGTTCTCGTGCCGCTCATCCTCCCGCCGTTCGTCGGCGCGCTGTCGATGAAATCGCTGCTGGGGCAGTACGGCTCGCTCAATATTCTGTTGTCAAACATCGGCCTGTTTTCCATGCGGAACGCCCCGGACTGGCTGGCCGGTGGCCTGGGCAGCGTCGCGGTCCTGCAGGCGTTGCACCTCTTCCCGATCATGTACCTCAACGCCTCGGCCGCCCTGGCCAACATCGACCCCGCGCACATCCAGGCCGCTCGCAATCTCGGGGCCGGACCGTGGCGAACGTTCTTCAGCGTCACGCTGCCACTGATGCGGCCGGGCCTGTTCGCCGGCGGCACGATCGTCTTCATCTGGAGCTTCACCGACATCGGCACGCCGCTGATTCTCGACTACCGCAACCTGCTGCCCGTCGAGATCTTCAGCCGTCTTACCAGTGCCGACTACGGGGGCAAGACCTTCGCCCAGGTGGTCGTTCTGCTGACCCTCAGCGTGCTGATGTACGTGCTGGGCAAGTTCATCTTCGGGCGCGACAGCGGGGCCACGGGCGGCAAGGCGACGATCCAGGCCGAGACCGCCCGACTGGGCGTGCGCGGCACGATCGGGGCGTGGCTGCTCTTCGGCGGCGTGCTGCTGCTGGCGTTGATCCCGCATATCGGCGTGGTGCTGCTGTCGACCTCCGACCACTGGATCAACACGATCCTGCCGGCGCGATACACCACGGCCCACCTGCGGGACGTCGTTCGCAGTCCCGCGACCTACCGCAGTATCATCAACAGCTGTCGCTACGCGGGCGCGAGCGTCTCGCTCGACCTCGTGGTCGGTGCGGCTGCGGCGTGGCTGCTCGTCCGTACGCGGGCGGCCGGGCGAACGCTCATGGACACTCTGGTCATGTTGCCACTGGCCGTGCCGGGTATCATCCTGGCGGCCGGTTATGTATCGCTGACCGCGCCGGGCACGTGGTTCGAGTCGATCGGCCCCGGCGGCGACCCGTTCCTCATCCTCGTTATCGCTTACAGCGTGCGCCGCATGCCCTTCGTCGTCCGTGGCGTGGGCGCGGGGCTCCAGCAGGTGCCCGAAAGCCTCGAAGAAGCCGCCCGCAACCTCGGCTCGACGCGCCGCAGCGCCGCCCTGCGCATCACCCTGCCGCTAATCGCCGCCAACATCATCGCCGCCGCCGTGCTGACTTTCACCTTCACCATGCTCGAAGTCAGCGACTCGCTCGTACTGGCCCAGCGGGCGGCGGACTACCCGATCACCAAGCAGATTTACGACCTCTTCACCTCCGGAACACAGGACAGCAATAACCTGGCCGCGGCGCTCGGCGTGTACGGCATGATATTGCTGGGCGGCACGATGGGCGTGGCGTCGCTGCTGCTCGGCAAGAAGCTCGGGGCGATCTTCCGGGCGTAGCGTCGCCGCGCCATCGACGAGTCAAAGGACAACGCCATGAACGGCATCACAGTCAGAGGCGTCGGCAAGACCTATCGCAGTGGATCGCGCGAGGTCGAAGCGTTGCGCGACATCCATCTCGACATCGAAGACGGTGAGTTCTTCTTCCTGCTCGGGCCGAGCGGGTGCGGCAAGACCACGCTGCTGCGCATCATTGCCGGCCTGCTTGATCCGACACGCGGACGGATCTACCTCGGCGACCGTGACGTCACCGACCAGCCCGTCCACAAACGCAATACGGCGATGGTCTTCCAGAGCTACGCCCTCTGGCCGCACATGAGCGTCTACCAGAACGTGGAGTTCGGGCCGAAAATGCGGGGCGTCAACGGGCCGGCCCGACGGGACATCGCTGAGAACAACCTCGAACGCGTGCAGCTGGTCGGCTTCGGCGACCGCAAACCGAATCAGCTCTCCGGCGGCCAGCAGCAGCGCGTCGCCCTGGCCCGGGCGCTGTCGGCGGGGGCCGACTGCCTGCTGTTCGACGAGCCGCTGTCGAACCTCGACGCCCGCCTGCGGATGCACATGCGGGCCGAGTTGCGGCAACTCGTCAAGGACACCGGCGCAACGGCCGTCTACGTCACGCACGACCAGAAAGAAGCCCTGTCGATGGCCGACCGCATCGCCGTGCTGTCCAACGGGTGGATCGTGCAGGTCGGCACGCCCGAAGACGTCTACAACCATCCGACGACGCGATTTGTGGCCGACTTTCTCGGGGAGGCGAATTTCATCCGGGGCGAGGTCGAGGGCACGGCCCCGCTGGCGGTTCTGCAGACCAGGGCCGGGCCGATCCGCGTCAAACCCGAGCTGCCGCCCGCCAAGGGCACGACGGTCACCTGCTGTGTGCGGCCGGAGTATCTGACGCTTCACGCCCGGCCGCCACAGGATCGCCAGACCAACTCCCTGTCGGTACGAGTTGTCCATCAGTTGTACCTCGGCGAGATCCGCCAGTACGTCTGCGAACTCTCCAATGGCACGCGATGGCGAGCCAGCGTCCTTGGCGAGAAGACGGCCGAGTTCCGCGACGACGCGCCCGCCTGGCTGTGCTTCCGCAACGGCGATGCAACGCTGCTGGTGGACTGATGCGGGGCCCACGCACTCGGGTATTTCACACAGGGCTCTCATGGCGACGCTGGGCGTCAACCGCCCGCTTGGAAAGCTATCGCTGCTGCGGCCGGGCCTTGCGCGTGCGGGGCATCGTCGGGAGAACTCGGTGTCCTGCGATTTGACGATTTAACGAATCAACGAATTCGACGCCGGAGGATTTGCGCTGTTCGCGGATAGTCCCCAGCAGCCTGTTTAGAAATGGGATGGTCGAGCGACAATCCGACATCGCGAATTGACCGGGGCGGGCGGGGTTCTATAATGGGACTCTGCAAACCCGCCTTTTTTGAGTATGGATTTGAGTACGGAGCACCCATGAGCATCACGATCGGCGCGTTCACGTTTGACAGCCCCCTGTTTGTCGGCACGGGCAAGTACGCCACGTATGAGCAGATGGCTGAGGCCCTCGCCGCCAGCGGCTGCGAGGTCGTCACCGTCGCCGTCCGCCGCGAACGCATGAGCGACGAACAGGGCCGGAACATCCTGGACTTCATCGACCCGAACAAGTACACGCTGCTGCCGAACACGGCCGGATGTTTCAACGCCGAGGACGCCGTCCGCACCGCACGCCTCGGCCGCGAGCTGCTCGAGGGCATCAAGAACCCCGGCGCCGGATGGGTGAAGCTGGAAGTGCTCGGCGACAGAAAGACCCTCCTGCCGGATCCGATGGGCACGCTGGAGGCCCTGAAGACGCTCAAGGCCGAGGATTTCACCGTGCTGTGCTACACCAGTGACGATCCGATCATGGCCATGCGTCTCAAGGACGCCGGCGCCGATGCCGTCATGCCCGCCGGGGCGCCCATCGGCAGCGGCCAGGGCATCCTGAACCCGTGGAACATCAAGATCATCCTCCAGGAACTCAAGGCCGACGCCCCGGACGTCCCCATCATCGTCGACGCCGGCGTGGGGACGGCCAGCGACGTGACGGCGGCTATGGAACTCGGCGCCGACGGCGTATTACTGAACACCGGCATCGCCGGAGCCGAAGACCCCATTACGATGGCCCGGGCGATGAACCACGCCCTGCAGGCGGGTCTGCTGGCTCGCCAGTCCGGCCGCATCCCGCGAAAACTCTACGCCACCGCCTCCAGCCCGATCGAAGGCATTATCGGCGACGCCGAGTAACGAATTGACGGATTGACGAATGAACGAATCAATCCGTCAGCGAGTACCAACTCATGGATCTTCGAACAAAAATCTGCATCTGGGTGATTCTGATCGGCATGGGCAATTTCCTGGCCTACACGATCGGCTATACGATTCTCGGCGGCGAGGCCGTCCGGGGCGAGGCCTACCTCATCGAGGGCACGGAGAAGGACTACTACTTCCTCGACAGCGGCAAGGAAGTGAGCTGGGATCAGTTCCTCTACTCGGGCATTCACAGCATCAGCATCTGGCTGACCGTCGCGGCGATCATGATGGCCATGCTTACGCTGGCCAAGGACCGCATCGTCGACAGCATGCACGAGGCGGTCGTTCGCGGCCGGACGCTCTGTACCGTCCTGGCGGTGGCGATCGGCTTCTGCACGGCGGGCCTGATGTTCCAGTTCGTCCGCGAGTTCGTCCAGCACTTCGAGAATCCCACGGTCATTACCTCCAAGGCCGATCTGCCACCCGGGCCGAGCAATCCGCCCAAACGCGACAACGCCGAAGCCCCCGCCGACCATGCCCACGACAATGCTGCCCCCCGAGACGACCTCGCCCGGCCGGGCCGACAATGAGTAATGCCCCCCACCATTGACGATATCCTCGCGCCCGGCGGCCTGATCGCCCAGGCCCTGCCCACTTACGAACCGCGAGACGAGCAGCTCCAGATGGCCCGGGCCGTCGCCGACGCCTTCGCCGCGCCGGAGCACCTGCTCGCCGAGGCGGGAACGGGCGTCGGCA
>JAAAOJ010000003.1 GCA_009908915.1 Planctomycetota bacterium | reverse complement strand
CGCCGGTCGCGGATTATTCCTCGGCGTCGTCGGCGGTCTCGTCGTCGGTTTCCGCCTGCTCCACCGGTTCGGCGGCGGCGGGGAGGACCTTCTCGACCACGGCGGCGTGGATTTCATCGAGGACGTCCGGGTTTTCCTGCAGGAACGTCTTGGAGTTCTCCCGACCCTGGCCGAGACGGGTATCGCCGTAGCTGAACCACGCACCGGCCTTTTCGACCACGCCGTGGTCGACGGCAAGGTCCAGCAGGTCGCCTTCGGCACTGATGCCATTGTCGAACATGATGTCGAACTCGGCCTTCTTGAACGGCGGGGCGGTTTTGTTCTTGACCACCCGTGCCCGCACCCGGTTGCCGACCGGGTTGTCGCCGTCCTTGATGGTCGTCACGCGGCGAATGTCGATGCGGACGGAGCTGTAGAACTTCAGGGCATTGCCGCCCGGCGTCGTCTCCGGGTTGCCGAACATCACGCCGATTTTCATGCGGATCTGGTTGATAAAAATGACGGTCGTCTTGCTCTTGGCGATGGCGCCGACGAGCTTGCGCATGGCCTGGCTCATCAGGCGGGCCTGCAGGCCCACGTGCGTGTCGCCCATTTCGCCGTCGATTTCGGCCTTGGGGATCAACGCGGCCACCGAGTCGACAACCACAACGTCGACGGCACTGGATCGCACGAGCATCTCGCAGATCTCCAGCGCCTGCTCGCCGTGGTCCGGCTGGGAGATCAGCAGCCCTTCGAGGTCCACGCCGAGCTTTCGTGCCCAGGTGGGGTCGAGGGCGTGCTCGGCATCGATGAACGCCGCGACGCCGCCGGCCTTCTGCGCCGAGGCCACCACGTGCAGGGCCAGCGTCGTCTTGCCCGAGCCTTCCGGCCCGTAGAACTCGCAGATGCGTCCCTGCGGGATGCCGTGGCCGCCGAGGGCGAGGTCCAGGCTCAGTGCCCCGGTCGAAATGCCGGGTACGACCTGGACGTTGCTCGGGTCGAATTTCATGATCGAGCCGCTGCCGAAGCTCTTCTCGATTTGCTTCACTGCCGCGTCGAGGGCCTTGGCCCTCTTTTGTTGCAGTTTGTCTGCGTCGGCGGGGGCGCTCTTGGGTGCCATTTTCTTCTCCTGGGTTGCGATCATTGTATTGCCCCGTCAGTACACGTGTTTGGTAAGTGTTCGACTCGAACACCAACCGTACGGGGCTTGTCAGTTTTGGTCAAGGACAAAAAAACCTAACAGTGTCCAAAAATCCCAAAATTCTCCGTTGCCGTCTCAGCGGCCGCCGCCGCTGTGCCCATAGCATATCCGCTGAGGCCGGCAACGGCAAGATGGCAGCGAGGCCGTTGTGTGCGTCTTGGCCCTGTCTGCATGAGCCCGGAAGGTGGCCCAAAGAGACAGGCCCCGCGCTGGCGCCCGGGGCCTGTGATGTGAGTGGTCAACAGGTGGCGAGGGGTTACTTGGAGGTCTTGTCCTCGTCGCTCGCCTCGTCTTTGTCGCTTTCATCGGCGGCCCCGTCGGCTTCGTCCTCGGGCTGGTCCTTCTCGGCCGATTCCTCGGAGGGCTCGCTCTGGCCTTCGTCCTTTTCTTCTTCGGCCTCTTCGTCGGCCTTGTCCGCGCCATCGCCTTCCACATCGCCTTCCACGACGGATTCTTCTGCCGGGGCGAGGGGCTCTTGCTCTTCCTCGATGTAAACGTCATCAAGGTCGGTGGCGTCGACGCGTCGCCGCAGCACAAAGTAGATGCTGGTGCTGGCGGCGGTGAAGTACGTCCAGACATAACCGAGCACCGCACCGACGACCGCGGCGACCCAGACGCCCACGAGGATTGCGGCGACCCAGCCGACGCCGCTGAGGGCGGCCCAGTTGACGGTCTGGAGGTCCCAGAAGCTCGGCCGATGCCACAGCACGTCGATCATATCGGCGTTGGGACTGAGGGATTCACCGTAGTCGAAGTACAGGTCCCAGAAACCCAGCTTCACGAACGCATGCACGGCCAGCAGCGTCAGGTACGCGAAGAGCCGGACGAACAGGTACGTGATCGTGCCGTAGACGGCCGCCACGACGCCGTAGAACGCCGCGCGGAACGGGCGTGCGAAGACGTAGGAGAAGCTTCGGCTGATGGCGTCGAAGCTGTCCGAGCCTTCCACGGCGATGGTCGGGTACATCAGCGGCCAGCCGGCGGCAAGGCCGATGGCCATGAACGCGATGCCGATGCCTAGCAGCAGCGCCAGCCCGAACAGCAGGCCCATGAGGATGGGGCCGATCCACGGGACGAGGCTAAAGAGGAACCCGCCAAGGCTGATCAGCAGTCCGGTGAGCACGATCACGGCGATCGGCACGAGCGGGGCACTGAAGAAGCTCAGGAACTTGCCGCGGCTGAATCTCAGGCCCTGGCCGATGGAGATCTTCTCCTCGCGGGCGAAGTGCAGGGCGGTCATGCGGCTGATGGCGCCGCCAAAACAGGCCACGATCGCCAGCGTCCAGACCAGGAAAATAATCGCAAACAGCCAGTGCTGCAGGCTCATCCAGCGGAAGCCTTCCACGGCCATCAGCACGTAGTACAGGAAGCCGTTCTGCTCGTTGGCCTGGCGAACGGCCGACGGGGCGGGCAGCCCGGTCGCCAGGTCGGCCGTCACCGGGGCCGTGCCGCGACCCTCGACGAGGGCCTGATAGTTGCACAAGCCGCCGCGGATGTTCAGGTTCCACAGGGCCATCATGGCGTTGTTCAGGCAGTTGGTCTCGTAGGCCAGGAAGCTTTCGAAGACGCCGTCCCCCCGAATGGTGCGGACCTGCTGGTTGAACCATACCTGGCGGTCGGTGAAGGCGCGGTCGATGGCGGCGATATTCCGCTCGAATCCCTCGCGCATTTCCTCGGCCTGTTCTTCGGTGAACTCGTCCTGCTTGGAGAGGTCCGCGATCTGCTTGTCGAGTTCGTCTTCAAGGACGTCCGGCAGTTCGTCCTTGCCGTCGTAGAGGATTTCCTCAACCTTGGCGAATTCCTGGTCGAGCGCCTCTTCGGCCTGGCCGATCAGGTCGTCGTAGTCGTCGCCTTCCTTTTTGGCCGCCGCGAGGACCTCGGTGGTGTTCTGAGGGTCGTCGCCCGGGACGTCCTTGTTGTATTCATCGAGGCGCTCGCGGAACGCCGGTGTTGCGAAGACGCCACCCTTGGCAACCCACCAGCTCAGTGAACGTTCGTCATTCTTCACTGCAACGAGCAGATCGGCGGCCCGCTCAAGTCGGGTATCGAAGAAGCCTGCGACGAACTCGCTCTCGCTGTAGTTGTCGCTGTCCATGCCGGCGTGGCTGAGGATGGCCGTATCCTGGCCGCGGGGGGCGACGGGCACGGTCTGCCCGGCGGCGCACCAGATCCAGTCCAGGGCGTAGCCACCGCCGAAGATCAGCGCCAGGGCGAGCACCGCCAGGACGAGCTTGCCCGGCTGAATCGCCATCTTGAAGCTTTTGAAGATGTGCGGAAAGCTAAAGACCTCACTCCATACGACCTGCTTCACCACGTTGTTCTCATCTGCCATGATTGTGTGTCCTTTCGTCTTGGCCGACCGGCTGAGATTCAGCACTTGCCCGGGTGGCCCTGTGGAATCGGCAGCGTGCGACGCGCGACCCGAACGGGCCGCCGCGGCATGTTGCAACAAGGGCCGATTATACGCACCGCCCATGGGCCTGCAATGGATTTCTCCACAAGCGGTCGCTTTCAGCGAATCTCATGCGCTCGCCGAGTCTTCCGCAGCCTTCTTTTTGCCCTCGGACTTCGTGGCCGGTGTGGAGCTGTCGGACGAGCTGGCCTTGTCCTTGGACGTGTCGCTGGCCGTGTCACTGGACGCTGAGGGCTTGTCGTTCTCGGCACTTTTTCGGTAGCTGTCGCTGCGGTAGTCGGTCTCGTAGAAGCCGCTGCCCTTGAAGATCACGCCCGCCCCCGTGCCGATCCGTCGTCGGACCTTCAGCTTACCGCACGTGGGGCACTTGCGGATGGCCGAGGCGGTAATGGACTGGAACTTCTCAAATTCGTGCCCACAGGCTTCACACTCATAGTCGTATGTTGGCATGGTACTACGCAACTCCTCGGCCCACCGCGGCGAGGGCGGGCAAATCAGACAGCGTCGACGCAGGCGTCGACGGCTGAACGGTCCATTCGTAATTCATCATTCATCATCCATCAGACATCATTCCGAATTCGTCATTCCCCGTTCACGATTCGTCCGGGGCCTTGGAGACCACCACGCCGGTCGGCCGGAGGGTCCGGCCCTTGAGGTCGTAGCCGGTTTGCACCTCGCGGAGGACGGTCATGGGTTCGACGGTCTCGGAGGCTTCCTGCATCATGGCCGCGTGGCGGTCGGGGTCGAAGGGCTGGCCGACGGCGTCGATGCGCGTCAGGCCGAAACGGCCGAGCACCTCGATGGTCTTGTCGTGGACAAGTTGCATGCCCTGCAGGAAGGGGTCGTTCTCGTCGTGGTTCTGGCGGGCGGCGGCGAGGGCGCGTTCCATGTCGTCGATGACGGGCAGCAGTTCCTTCAGCAGCGACTCGTTGGCGAACTCGCGGGCCTGGGCCTTTTCCTTGGCGGCCCGCTTCTTGAAGTTCTGGTAGTCGGCGGCGAGACGCTGGAGCCTTGCATGGAGGTCTTCGGCGCTGTCGGTCTCGATCTCGGCCCCAGCGGCTTCGGGGACCGGCTCGGCGCTCTCGGCGTCGCCGGTGCCCGGCGGGGGGTTCTCCTCGGCCGGCGCGTCCGGGTCCGCGGGTTCGCCCGGACCGTGGGCCTTCACCTCTTTCGGTTCGGATGAATCGTTATTTGTCGTCATGGTCGTATCGTGCTGTTAGGGGGTATCGTTGTCGGTGGCATCGTCCGCCTCGTTCTGCTTGTCCTTGGACTTGCCGCGGAAGTAGGACTTCATCGTCTCCAGGAAGCCTTTGCGGCGTTGGCTGATGTTGTCGCCTTCGAGTTTGGCGAACTGCTTAAGTAGGTCATGCTGCTCGTCGCTGAGGTTTCGAGGGACCTCGACGAATATCTGTATGTGCAGGTCGCGTCGGCGGCCCCCGCCGATGGGCGGCAGGCCTCGCTTCTTGAGTGTCAGGACGTCGCCGTTCTGCGAGCCGGCGGGTACATCAAGCTTCTCCGGGCCTTCCAGTGTGGGCACGGAGATCTTTCCGCCGAGGGCGGCCACGGGGAAACTGACGGGCATCTGGCAGACAAGGTCGTCACCCCGGCGGGTCAGCAGGGGGTGTGGGCGGACGCGGACGTAGACGTGCAGGTCACCGCGACGCGTGCCGACCTTCCCGGGCTCGCCCTGGCCGCGGACGCGAACCACCTGCCCGTCGCGAATGCCGGCGGGAATGTGGACGGTAATCTCCTGCTGTCGTGTGGTCCGGCCCGTGCCATCGCAGTCCTCGCAGCTTTCTTTGGCCATTTCGCCACGGCCATGGCAGTCGGGGCAGTTCGTCACGCGGACCGCCACGCCGAAGAAGCTCTGGGTCTTCTGCTGGACCTGGCCGTAACCGCCGCACGTGCTGCAGCGCTGCATGTCCGTCCCCGGCTTGGCGCCGCGACCGTGGCACGTGGGGCAGAAGTCCATTCGCGTGAACTCCAGCGTCTGCTCCATGCCCTTGGAGACCTCTTCCAGCGACATCTCGACCTCGGTCTCAAGATCCAGCCCGCGTTCGGCGACCGTGCCGGCATTACCGAACCCCATCCCGCCAAAGATGTCCTCGAACATCGAGAAAATGTCCCCGAAGCCCATGTTCGAGTAATCGTGCAGGCCTGCACCGCGCAGCCCCTCGTGGCCGAACTGGTCGTAACGCTGGCGCTTGCGCTGGTCGCTGAGGACCTCGTAGGCCTCGGCGAGTTCCTTGAAGCGTTTTTCGCCGTCCTTCTTGTCGCCGTCGAAGCTGTCGGGGTGGTACTTCAAGGCGAGCTTGCGGTAAGCGCGCTTGATCTCCTCGCCGCTGGCGTTGCGGTTGACTCCCAGGATTTCGTAATAATCACGTTGTGTTGGCATAATGAATCTGGCAGTGGGCAGTCCGCAATGGGCAGTGGAACAGCGGCATCGACCGGCACGACTGCACAACGGCCGACTCCCCGCTGCCAACGGTTTAGTCTCTGTCGGCGTTCAGGATAACCGGCAGACCGTCGTCGCCGCCACCGATAATCACGACCTTGGCGTTGTTGGACTCGGCGATGTCCATCGTCGCCTCGATACCTTTGAAGCGGAGATACTCCGGCGTGAGTTCCTTTTTGACGGCGGCCATCCGTTCGGCGATACCCTCGCCCTCGATGCGCCGTCGAATCTTCTCCTTCTCCTCGCGCTGGATCTCGTATTCTTTCTGCAGGGCCTCCTGTTCCATGGCGAGTTTGCGCTCGATGGCCTGTCGCTGCCGCTGGGGCAGGATGACGTTCCGCAGCAGCACCTGCTGGATGACGAATGCCTCCTTTTGCAGTCTCAGCCCGGCGTTATCGAC
This sequence comes from Planctomycetota bacterium, assembly GCA_009908915.1. GTDB lineage: Bacteria > Planctomycetota > Phycisphaerae > SM23-33 > SM23-33 > JAAAOJ01. The sequence continues at coordinate 82,538 of JAAAOJ010000003.1, read as the reverse complement.
GTCGGATTTCTCCAGAATCGTGTTGAGGCGATCGAGCAGGATTTCCTGTGTGCGCTCGGCAAGTTCCATGCGCTTCTCGGCGTAGGCCTTTGCCGAGTCGTATTCGCTGGCGGCCTCGCGAATGGCGGTACGCACGGCCGGTCGGATGATCTTCTGCGTGTACTCGGGCCCGAGTTTCTGGAAGACCCAGGCGGCGTCCTCGGCAACGAGTTTGTAGGTGACGGTCACGTCAAGCGTCAGTTCCAGGCCGTCTTTGCTGAGGACGGTAATGGAATCGTCGCGTTTCACGTCGCCTTCCTGCGCGACGCCGGACATCGTATATTCCTGCGTTCGTACCGAGAGCTTCTCGACGCCCAGCAGGGGATTGATGACACTCAGCCCTTCCGGCAGGTAGCCCGGCTTGACGTCGCCAAAGAGCAGCTTCACACCGACGTGCCCGGCTGGGACGATCACGATGGTGCTGGCGGCGAGTGTGACGACACCGGCGGCCAGCAGCACATAGCCGACCGGCGACGGGATGGGCTGGTGCTGGTAGCGGATCCGGTTGCGGAACGCCAGGGCGATGCCCCCGGCGGCCAGAAGTACGACAGCGGCGATCAGGACTTGCATGGGATACCTCCTCGGAGAGGAAAACAGGGCGTCGATACATTACCGACGCCCCATTCTTTGATTCTCAAATCGTTGCCCCAACGGGGCTCGCAGGATTTAGCCGGGGGCGTGGCCCCCGGTAGCCTGGCTGCCGCATACGTATAGTCCAGAAGGGACGACCGTTACATGCATCGGCTCGTCACTGTCGCCCCTTCAGGGCTGGATCTCTTTGGAGACCATGATCCGGGGTCTTGCGACCTCGGGACCTCGGCTAAGCACGGTCGGCCTTTCAGGCCTCGCTGCTAGACAACGGCGCCGGCCACTGCTTCTTCGTCTTCCTTCTCATCATAGTCGGTGACCATGACGTCGGTGGTCAGCAGCAGGCCGGCCACGCTGGCGGCGTTCTGCAGGGCCGTGCGGGTGACCTTGGCCGGGTCGATAATGCCCGCGGCCACCATGCCCACGTACTCGCCCGTGCGGGCGTTATAGCCTTTCTTGCAGCCGCTTTCGAGGATGTTGGCGACGATGACCTCGCCGTCCTCGCCTGCGTTAGTGGCGATCTGGCAGGCCGGAGCACGCAGGGCCTTGCTTACGATCTCGACGCCGATTTTCTCGTCGCCGCGGGCCTTGCTGCGCGCGTTGGCGGCGGCGTCGATGCAGGCCAGCAGCGTCGTGCCGCCGCCGGGAACCACGCCTTCTTCCGAGGCGGCCCGGGTGGCGTGTACGGCGTCGTCGATGAGGTCCTTGCGTTCCTTCATCTCGGTCTCGGTGGCCGCACCGGCGCGGATGACGGCCACGCCACCGGTCAGTTTGGCCAGCCGTTCGGTGAGCTTCTCGCGATCGTAATCGCTCGTGGTCGTCTCGATCTGGTTGCGGATCTGGCTGACGCGGGCCTCGACGTCCTTCTTCTTGCCGGCCCCTTCCATGATTGTCGTGTCGTCTTTGCTGACGATGATCTTCTTGGCCTGGCCGAGCTGGTCAAGCTCCACGTTCTCGAGCTTCACGCCGAGATCCTCGCTGATGACCTCGCCACCCGTCAGGGCCGCGATATCACCGAGGATGGCCTTGCGGCGCTCGCCGAACGCCGGCGCCTTGACGGCACAGACCTTCAGCACGCCACGAAGCTTGTTGAGCACCAGGGCGGCCAGGGCCTCGCCCTCGACGTCCTCGGCAATGATCATCAGCGGCTTGCCGCTGCTGGCTGCCTTCTCCAGCAGAGGTACCATGTCCCGCAGACTGGAGATCTTCTTCTCGTGGATCAGGATCAGGGCGTCTTCCATGACGGCCTCGAGGCTGTTCGCGTCGGTCATGAAGTAGGCACTGATGTAGCCCTTGTCGAACTGCATGCCCTCGACGACCTCGAGTTCGGTCTCGATGCCCTTGCCCTCTTCCACCTCGACGACGCCGTCGGTACCGACCGCGTCGAAGGCCTCGGCGATCTTGCCGCCGATGTCCTCGTTCCAGTTGGCCGAGACGGTCGCGATCTTGCGGAGGTCGTCCGAGCCCTTGACCTTCTTGGCGAGGCTCTGGATCTGCTCGGTGGCGGCGGCGACGGCAATGTCGATGCCGCGCTTGACGGCCATCGGGTTCGCGCCGGCGGCGACGGTCTTGAGACCCTCGCGGACAATTGTCTCGGCGAGCACGACGGCGGTCGTCGTGCCGTCGCCGGCGACGTCGGAGGTCTTGGAGGCGACCTGGTTGGCCATCTTCGCGCCCATGTTCTCGAAGGGGTGGGGCAGGTCGACGTCCTTGCTGACCGTCACACCGTCCTTGGTGACCTTCGGGCCGCCGAAGGACTTCTGGAGCAGGACGTTCCGGCCGGTCGGGCCGAGCGTGACCTTCACTGCCGCGGCCAGCTTGGCCACGCCTTCAAGCATGGCCGAGCGTGCGTCGGCATCGTATAGCATCTGTTTGGCTGCCATGTGTATTCCTCGTATTCCTTAAGTCGTTAGCTCGTTGATTCGTTAACTCGTTGATTCGTTGTCAGGCACCCGGCACCGGGCACCGCGGACTTTCTTACTCCTCTCCCTCGGGGAGAGGCTGGGTGAGGGTCTTTGCCTCAGTATTCACTTGTATGCTTAAGAACATCCATGGCCTTCGTCTTCTTCGGGCCATTCGTGTTCTCTTGTCCTGGTCCTGGGCCCGCTGCCCTTGGCCCTTCCTATTCAATCACCGCCATGATGTCGCTTTCGCGGATCAGGACGTACTCTTCGCCGTCGATCTTGATCTCCGTGCCGACGTACTTGCCGTAGAAGACCTCGTCGCCCTTTTTGACCGACAGGCTGCCACGCTCGCCGCTGTCCAGCAGCTTGCCCGGCCCGGTCGCCACGATCTTGCCACGCTGTGGTTTTTCCTTGGCCGAATCCGGCAGGACAATGCCGCCCGCCGTCACGTCCTCTGCCTCGCACTGCTTGAGCAACACGCGATCATCAAGTGGTTTCACTGCCATGATTGGTTATCTCCTTGGATGTTGGTTAATTGGTTAACTCGTTAATTCGTTCATTCGTTGTCAGGCACCAGACATCAGGCATCAGGCATCAGGTACCGGGCATCTGGCACCGAGTATTTCTTACCCCTCTCCCCCTGGGAGAGGCTGGGTGAGGGTCTTTTCCTCAGTATTCACTTGTATGATTGAGAACGCTTCGCGCCATTCGTGTTCTCTTATCCCGCGAGCAACAAGTTGCTCGCCCTTTCCATCCAAGAACCTTCGTGGCCTTCGTCTTCATTGTGCCATTCGTGTTCTCTTCACTTCTCTTCAGCCCCGGCAGGGGTGTCTTCAATAGCCCCGTCCGTCAGGGCGGGGTCGCATGCGGTGTGCGTCTCGCAAGCCCCGGCAGGGGCGCCTTGTCGCAGAACAGGCCCAAGGCGCCCCTTGTCGGGGCTTGGCGTTTGTATTCGCTCACTGACCCCACGCTCACGCGTGGGGCTATTCAACATCGCCGCTGCCGCGGCTGGGCGTATTCACTTTTCAGGTCGTTCTCCGAATCGCCCCCGCCGGCTCGAAGACTCGCACCTCCCCCAGAGGGGGAGGAGTTATCGACCATCCTTACGCGGTATTCACTTTTATATCTGAGAACGTTTCGTGGCATTCGTCCTTTCGGGCCATTCGTGTTCTCTTATCTTGGCCCTTCTTCTCTTCACTCAGGCCTCAGTTACTCAGTTACTCAGGCCCTTTCTTACATCATTCCGGGCATGCCCATACCGCCCATGCCGCCCATGCCACCCATGCCACCCATACCACCCATGCCACCCATGCCACCGCCGGGCATGCCGCCGGCGCCTGGGCCTCCTTCATCGTCATCGCTGGGCAGTTCGGTGACGGCTGCGTCGCAGGTCAGCAGCAGGCAGGCCACGCTGGCCGCATTCTGCAGGGCACTGCGGGTGACCTTGGTCGGGTCGATCACGCCGGCCTCGACGAGATCACCGTATTCCATGGTGTCGGCATTGAAGCCGACGTTCTTCTCGCCGCCGGCCACCTTGGACTCGACCACGCTGCCGGTCTCGCCGGCGTTGGCGACGATCTGCCGCAGCGGGGCGGAGAGGGCCTTGCGGACGATTTCCACACCGGTGGCTTCGTCGCCGGAGGCCTTGATTGCCTCCAGCGCCTTGCGGGCACGGATGAGGGCGATGCCGCCGCCGGGCAGCACGCCCTCTTCGATCGCCGCGCGTGTGGCGTGAAGGGCGTCCTCAATGCGGGCCTTGCGTTCCTTCATCTCGGCCTCGGTGGCCGCACCGACGCGGATTTCGGCCACGCCGCCGGCCAGCTTGGCCAGGCGTTCCTGGAGCTTCTCGCGGTCGTAGTCACTGGTGGTGGACTCGATCTCGTTGCGGATCTGATCGATGCGGGCCTGAATGTCGGCGGTCTTGCCGGCGCCTTCGATGATCGTCGTGTTGTCGTTGGTCACGCGGATGCGCTTGGCGGTGCCGAGGTCGGCCAGGTTGACCTTCGCGAGGTCCTCGCCGAGGTCCTTGCTGAAGACCTTCGCGCCGGTGAGGATCGCGATGTCCTGCAGCATGGCCTTACGGCGGTCGCCGTAGCCGGGCGCCTTGACGGCACAGACATCGACGATGCCGCGCATCTTGTTGACCACCAGTGTCGCCAGGGCTTCGCCCTCGACGTCCTCGCTGACAATCAGCAGTGGACGCTTCTTGTCCGCGAGCTTCTCCAGCAGCGGCACGAGCTTCTGGATGTTGGAGATCTTCTCCTCGTGAATCAGCACGAGGGCCTTGTCCAGCACGGCTTCCATGGCGTCCTGGTCGGTCACGAAGTGCGGGCTCAGGTAGCCGCGGTCGAACTGCATGCCCTCGACGACCTGGATCTCGTCGCTGATGCTCTTGCCTTCCTCGACGGTGATCACACCGTCGCGGCCGACCTTCTTCATGGCCTCGGCGAGCATCTTGCCAACCGCCTGCTCGTTGTTGGCGGAGATGGCGGCGATGTTTTCGATGTCCTTGTCGCCGGCGACCGGGGTCGAGAGCTTGGCGAGTTCCTCGACGATGGCCTCGGTCGCCGTCTTGATACCCCGGGACAGGCTCATGGCGTCGGCGCCGGCGGCGAGGTTGCGGTAACCCTCGGCGAAGATTGCCTCGGCGAGCACGGTCGCCGTGGTCGTGCCGTCGCCGGCCTTGTCGGAGGTCTTGGAGGCGGCCTCCTTGACCAGTTCGGCGCCCATGTTCTCGTTCTTGTCCGTCAGTTCGACTTCTTCGGCCACGGTCACGCCGTCCTTGGTGACGGTCGGCGCGCCCCAGCCCTTGTCAAGAATTCCACATCGGCCGCGGGGGCCCAGGGTGCTCTTGACGGCTCGGGCGAGCTTCTTGACGCCCGTCAACAGGGCCTCGCGGGCCTCGACGTCGAATGCCAGTTCTTTTGCTGCCATTGACAGTATTCCTTTCCTCGTACCTATATAAGGTTTGTAAGTCTTGCGTTGTGTCTCTCTGCCATTGAATGGGCTTCTGCGTTGCGTTGGACAAAGCAGCAGAGGCTCGTGCAAGGCATTAACAGCTCGTTTCGGAAGCTATCGCTGCTGCGGTTGGGCCTTTTGCCTGCGTGTCATCGTCCCGAAAAGTCGGCTATTTGCAGATTTGCCAGTTCGCCTGCGTTTCCGCTCCTCGTTGCTCGCGGCGCGATCCATTGTCAAGCGGGCTGTTCGCATTCCATTCATGCAACACGTCCACCTCGCGGCGCGATCCGTTTCTAGATGGGTTGGTAAGCAATCGTCATGCCAACGGCGGATGTCGGCCACAAAACAAGTCAAGACAGACCTTTACGAACTTGACCATACTTTGTCTACAATACGTGGATTCCTGCATGTCTGACAGTTCCCTGCCTGTGAGCCCCAGTTTTGACAGCAATGGCAGGAGCGTCGCAGCTACGGCGTGGGCAGGTTGAGGGGATTGGCGTCGGTGCCCCGGTCTGGCGAGGGGTGGCGTGGGCCGGGCTCGATGTCCGACGAGCCGCAGCCGCTGGCCAGTACGGCCGCGACGATCAGCAGGATGGTCACTGCACGAGGAAGCATGACGAACCTCCGCCAGGTATCGAGTTGTATGCGCATGAAAAATGGCGTGACACGACGGTGGGACGTATCACGCCATACCGTACTGAGCACACATCGTCGCCCCCACAGGGCGTTCTGCTCAGGCCCTCTCAGGCGAAGGGCTACGGATATTGAGTGGCGTTGACGTATTCACCCCGGCCGTCGCGGGCGATGGCTTTCATCATCGACACTGCCGCGGGATACGTCTCGCCGTACAGGTGCGTGTTGATGACGATCGACTTGTCGGTCAGCATGTTCCGCAGGTCTCGGCGGACCTGCAACGGATGGTTGAATACGCCGTCGCTGACGAACTGGATTGTCGCGGGCTGATCGCCGATGGCCTGGATCGCCCGCTGGAAGCCGGCCTGGGGGTCGGTATCACCCGCGGGCCTGGTGAAGGTCAGCAGTTCGATGGCCTGTATTTTGCGTTCGAGGCTGGCCACGTCGAGGCCCTTGCCCTCGATTTGCCAGATGTCGTCGGCCTGGCCGAACAGCACGAGGTCGAAGCGCTGCGTTTCGTCGAGGCCGCGGATCAGGGCCGTCACGTCGTCGCTTGTCCACGCCCAGTAGCCGCCCATACTTGCCGAGCGGTCCACCAGCAGTACGATGTTGTCGTTCTGGTCGGCGGCGGTGGCGTCCTCGTCGGTCGTCTCGGCCGGGCGGGTCTCGGCCGTGCCGGGCTTCCACAAGGGGACGTCCTCGTCAGCAGGCGTCGTCGCCGGCGGGGCAGGCGCGGGTCTCTCGTCGGGTTCCGGCGGCGCGATGGTGGTCCCCGGCGGGTCGTCGGGAACCTCATCGGCCACGGGGGCTTCGGTTGTTCTCGCCGGTGCGTCGGCGTCGCCGGTGTCGTCGGCGGGCGTTTCGGTTTCGGGGCCGACATTGCCGCGCGGCTCCTGCTCGACGTGCTTGTCGATGCCGGGCTTGTCGGGGACGGGTTGTGGCGGAGGCGAGACGTCCTCGACGCCGGGCATTTCGTCGGCGGGGGGGATCTCGATCGGGCCGCCCGTGGCGTCGGGGTCGTCGTCGGCGGCCAGAAGATTCGTCTCAACGGTCAGTGGGATCGCCGCCAAGCCCAGGACGGTCCCAAGGAGAAGTGCGTATCTGAACATAATGTCTATGCCTTCTGCCGGCCTGGCTTCCCAGGGCGGGGCCGGTTGCGGGCCTGTGTTCCTCGCGGTCCGTTAGTCTCGCCTTTTTCAGCCGATAAGTCAAGTCTCAATCGCCATTTGATACGCATCGGCCGCGTGGTACACTACCGGCTGCCATGACAGCCACCGACGGATATCCCCGCTTCTACTGCCCGCATCTAGCTGTTGGTCGCGTCGATCTGCCGGACGGCGAGGCCCATCACGGCCTGCACGTGCTTCGACTGCGGCCAGGCGACGAGGTGGAGCTTTTCGACGGTGCCGGGGCTGTCGCGACGGCCTGCGTGGTGGACCTTGGCCGCAAGACCGTCACGTGCGAGGCCGGCGAGGTTGGCCGCGGTCAGCCGCCCCGCCCGACGGTGCGCATGCTGTTCGCTGTACCGAAAGGCAAGCGCCTCGACTGGCTGCTGGAGAAGTGCACGGAACTTGCCGCCGGGCTGCTTCAGCCGGTCGTCTTCGAGCGGTCGGTGGCCGGCGGGTCGGACCTGTCGGTCTCGAAGCGTGAGCGGTGGCTGGGGCGTTGCATCGCGGCGGCCAAGCAGAGCGGCCTGAACCACCTGCCGGAGATCGGCCATCCTTTGGCGTTCGATGCGATGCTCGCCGACGTCGCCGCCGGGCGCGAGGACTGTGGCGCGATGCTGCTTGGGGACGTCGGGCCCGGCGCCCACAGGCTCGCCGCCACGGGTGAGACGTTCGGCGCCGCCGAGACGGTGACGGTGCTGGTCGGGCCGGAGGGGGGGCTGACCGGGCAGGAACGCGACGGGGCCGTCGAGGCAGGCTTCCTCCCGGTGCGACTGGGCGAGACGGTTCTTCGGGTGGAAACGTCGGCGGTGGCCATGCTTGCGGGCGTGCGCGCGATGACGGGGTAACACAGCTTCGAGATGACGCCGTGGCGTTGGCGGTCGCTCATCTCTGGCGGTCTTCAATTTCCACGACGGCGTGCTCGTAGTAACGGTTCAGGCCCCGTTCGCCGGTGCGGTCGCGGTACTTGCGGTACTTTCTCAGCACGCGGGGATGGCCGAGGACGGGCATGTGTCGGCCTGCCGCCATGTTCCGCCGCCGTGCGATGAAGCCGTTCGTCGGGTCCAGCACGTACAGTTCGCCGCGAAAGCGGCATTCCACCCAGGCATGCATGGCCACCGACTCGCGCGCGTCCTCCACGCCGAAGACGATGTCGACGTCGAAGCCCCGCACCCGCAGCATGTACAGCAGATAGAGGCTTTTGTCTTCGCAGTCGCCCGTGCCGCGCGTGACGGTTTCCGTCGGCGTCTGCCAGTACTCTTGTTCGTCGACCTTGTACGTCACGCGGGCGGCCCGTTCGAAGCAACTCAGAATCGTCGTCTCGGAGTGTTCGGCGACGCGTGGTTCGGGTGGGGTCTGCTCGGCCGTTACCGGTTTGGGCGGCGGCAGCAGTCGGCCGTCGAGGCCGAGGCCGCCGAGCAGTCCGAGCAGAAGCAGGATGGCGAGTACACGTCGCATACTACTTGATTTTCGGAACGCCTCGCGGGCCGTTCAGGCATTTTCGTATTAAGATTCAGGACGTGTCAACCGCCCGTTTTTGCAGAAGTGCCTCAGCTTCGCGGCGCGATCCATGTCCAGCCCGGGCTGTCAAGAGGCGCGTGATGAGGCTGCGGTACGATTCGTGACGCGGTCGATGGCCCAGTGGGCGAGCATGATCGCCAAGGCGGCGGCCAGCAGGACCGGCCAGGCGGGGCGATCGGATCGGCGACGTCGTGCGAGCATTGCCTCGGGGGCTGCCTCGAGCGAGACGATGCGCCCTGCCGTTGCGGCGGCGAGGTCGGCGAGGGTCTTGTGGTCAGCGCCGAGGCGGGCGAACTCGCGTGAGTAGTTCCGGCCCGCGGCGCCGCGGGCGAGGGTGCGTCCGTCGGCGAGGTCCCGTACACGTGCGCCGGTGGCGTCGGCTTCGACCGAAACGGACGTACGATATCGGCCCAGTGCGACTTGGGGCAGGTCGACGGTGGTGGGTTCGGAATCGCCACTCAGCGGCAGTACGTCGACGGCCAGGCGACGGTCATTCGGGGCAGGGGCATCGGCGGCGGCCCGGAGGTTGACGGTCAATCGCCCGTCGGCGAGGTCGAGCTGCAGGTCCCAGGCGCCGCCGGCGGGCGTGCGGTTGAGGATGCTCGTCAGCGTGGACGCCAGGGCCTCGACCGTTGCGGGCTGGAGGTCGGTCGGTTCGACGGGCAGCGTCCACGACGACCCGAGCCCGGCGCGTCGCCGGCCCAGCAGCGGCTCGCCGTTGGCCGTCGCGAGCACCTCGGCCTCCGGCGCGGCAGCCGTCAGGGCCAGGCGGTCGGTTGCGGCGAGGCCGGCCAGGGCTTCCCAGCCGTTGGCGGTGTCGACTTCGAACGTGCCGGTGATTGTTTCGCTGCCGCGCCCGCGGCGGGTCAGCGAGCCAAACAGCTCGGCCAGTTGCTTTAGGTTCGGACACAACGCCAGCGTCCCTTCGACCGTGCGGACCAGGCTGTCCAGCGGCGAATCGGGCGCCTCACCCTCGCCGGTCGCTACGACCGCCAACTGCCATCGGCCTTCGGTGAACGGTCGTGCAATAGAGGGCAGGTCGAACGGTTGCGTGGCCAGGTCGCTGAGCACCAACACCAGCCCGGTCCGCTCGTCGGCGGGGGCGGCGGCGGTCGCTTCCTGGAGGGCCTTGCCCACGTGGGTCGGCCCGGCGGGTCGCACGGCCCGCAGCGCCTCGGCGAGTCGGACGAAGTCCGGCGCGGCGGCGCCGCTGTCGTAGATGGTGGCGGCGTCGTCGGCGAAGCAGATCACGCGGAGGCGGTCGCGGGCGGTCAGGTGGCGTTGCAGGGCGCCGACGGCTCCGGCGGCGATATCGAACTTCACACGTCGGTCGGTGTCGGTTACCAGTTCGCCGGCCATCGAGCCGGAGGCGTCGAGCACGACGGCCAGGTCCAGCGGCGAACGTTGGAAGGGATCGGGCACGAGGGCGGCTGTGCGGTTCAGCGGTGCGTCGATGTCGGCGGGCGTCTGCCGCGGCCCCGTGCCCAGCAGTACCAGTGTCCCGCCGCCGCGGACGTACGCGGAGAGGGCCTGCTGGTCGCCCGTCGGCAGCGACTGGCCGTCTCGCGTGGCCAGTACGACCGTGGTATACGGCGCGAGGCGGCCCGGCGCGTCGTCGAGATCGCGGATTGGTTCGGCCGTGACCGGCAGGGCGTCGAGCATGTCCGCCAGCGCGGTTCGGCCGTCGTCAAAGGTGATGTGGTAGCCGACGAGGCTGTCACGCGGCGGGGGCACGACGTATGCGTTGTCGTTCTCGGGCACGTCGTCGGGGTTACGGTCATCGAGCATGGCCACATATCGCGGGGCGGCTTCGGTGGGCGGCGAGTCGGTCAGGCGGAGAGTCTGGGGGCCATCGGAGGTCAGCAGGATGTTCCGAACGCCGATGGTGCGGCCGTCTGCGGCGTCCAGCACGACGACGCGTTGCCGCATGGTGGCGTTGGCGGCGATGGTAAGACGCAGCTCGACGGCCTGGCCCCGTCGGGCGGCCCTGAAGTCGGCGATGCGTGCATCCTTTGGCGGGGCGTCCAGCGGGACGATCAGCAGGTCCACACCGCTGCCCGCCAGGCGTGTTGCGGCGGCCCGCCAGCGGTCGGTGAATCGCCCGTCGGTGATAAGGACGGCTCCGGCGAGTTCGTTGGCCCGCACGGCGGCGAGGTCCAGCGCGGGCGCGGCGCGGGTGGCTGTCCGCTCGGCGGGCGTTGGTGCTGTGTCGTTCGGCAGCAGGTCGCGCGCGAAGCGGCGGGTCTCGACGGCGATGTCTTTCGGCGGCGCGAGGGGCCGATCAGTCTGGCCGCGGAGGGAGGCCGAGACGTCTCGCAGCACCAGCCAGGGCCGGGCCGCTTGGCCGCCGGGGAGGACGGGCCGGGAGAGGGCCACGACGAGCAAGGCCATCGCGGCGCACTGGACGACGATTCCCGTGGGGGACAGACGGCGGCCGCGCCCTTTTGCGCGCATGGCCAGGCACACCGGCAGGGCTGCCAGAGGCAGCGCCGCCAGGGCCCAGGGCGTCACAAAACGCAGCGGAATGTAGGCCAGAGCATGCACAATAGGCTTTACGTTAAACACTCGCGAGGGGTAGAGCAACTCAAGAGTGACCTGCCGCACGCGTCGTCTCGCCGCGTCGTCTGGCGTCCACCGGCTGCTTTGGAAATGCTAGACATTGCCTGCGTGCTGCTGTGCGAAGCAGCGTCGCTACGAAGCACGAGTCGCCGTCCTGGCCGTCCACTGTCCTCGCCGACGGCACCGTACGACATTTCAGGCATTCGTTGCTTTACCGCGTCCCCTTGCACGTGCAGAAAGATTGCCTGGAGAAAACAAATAGCCTTTGACAAGAAGGCCTTTCGTATGCATGATATGCGACGCGGCAGTGACCACTGCTGTCGGCACTTCGAGTTAAGGCGGCCGTGCTTGAATGGCTTTGAACTGGATTTCGATAACTGAGGCCGCCAAGGATTTTTCACGATGAACATTTATGTTGGTAACCTTCCCTACTCCACCACCGACAACGAACTCGAGGCAGCGTTTGCCGAGTATGGTTCGGTGGACTCCGCCAAGGTCATTATCGACCGTGCAACCGGCCGCAGCCGCGGCTTTGGTTTCGTCGAGATGCCGGATGACGGTGCAGCCCAACAGGCTATCGAAGCCCTGAACAACAAGGACTTCGACGGCCGGACGCTCAACGTCAACGAAGCACGTCCGCGCCGCTAAGCGTTCGTTTAGAAAGGGATCGCGTCACGAGGTCGAGACATTCTTTATGTGAATAGGATGCTAACAGTCCCTACGCGGTCGAGGCGCTTGGCCGAGCATCAAGGAACGGAAACGCAGGCGAATGGGTACATTCGTGGAGTTTTCGGGACGATGACGCGCAGGCAGAAGGCTCGATTGCAGTCGCGATAGCTTTTCAAACGGGCCTGCCAGGCCGGCTGTGCGTTGGTTCGGTTCCCGCCGGGCCAGACCTGAACGACCTACATTGTCTGGAACGGACTGCGTGGCTATCATGTCGCGCAGTCCGACCGGATGAAGAGTCGACTTCCTCAGGCGAGTATGTTCCAATATCGCCCACGAAAGGAAGTCTTCGCTTATGGCCAGCCCCCACCACCTTCGCATCACATTTCAGCCGACTGGGCGTAGTGTCTATGAATTGCCCGGCACGTTGCTGCTGGAGGCCGCCGGCCGAGCCGGCCTAGCCATCGATACGCCGTGCGGAGGCAAAGGCACGTGCGGCAAGTGTCGCGTCCGGTTTGAATCCTCCCCCCCCGAGCCCAACGCCGCCGAGCGCCGCGCGCTGGGCGCGGTCGACATCCGCGACGGATGGCGACTGGCCTGCCAGAGTCGGCCCACCGCCGATGCGGTTGTGACGATCCCCGCGGGCAGCCTCCTGTCCGGCGGCATTCAGATCCGCACGGACGGTGACAGCGAGGGCGTTCTCTGTTGCGAGGACAGTCCTGTCCGGCGGGTCGCCGGCGAGCGGAATCTCACGGCGGCTTTCGACATCGGCACGACGACGCTGGTGGTCTCGCTGGTCGACCTCGACGCCTGCCGCGAAGTCGCCATCGCCAGTGCGATGAATCCCCAGGTGCGATTCGGCGACGACGTCATCGGTCGCATCCAGGCCGCATGCGAAGGGCGCGGCGAGGACCTCCACAAGACGATCATTGAGGAGGTTTCGACCCTCATCGACACTGTCTGCGAGCAGGTGGGCGCACCGCGAGATGCCGTCCGGGCTGTCAGCTTCGCCGGCAATACGGCGATGCAGCAACTGCTGGCCGGTCTGGACGTGACGGGCCTGTCGGCCTTGCCGTTCGCGCCGGCCACGCTTGAGCCGCTGTCCATGGCGGCGGTCAAGCTTGGGCTGGACTTGGCCCCGCAGGCCGAGGCGTATTGCATGCCGGTGATCGGCGGGTTCGTCGGCGGCGATATCGTCGCGGGCCTGCTGGCGACGGATCTCGCCGGTCGCGAGGGTCCTGGCCTGATGATCGACGTCGGGACGAACGGCGAGATTGTTCTCGCCGACGGCGAGACGCTGCTGGCCGCCAGTGCCGCTGCCGGCCCGGCCTTCGAAGGCGCGCGTCTTACCTGCGGCATGCGGGCTACGCCCGGGGCGATCGAGAAAGTTATCCTTGACGAGGAGGTGCGGCTGAGCGTGATCGGTGGCGTCGCGCCAAGTGGTTTGTGTGGCAGCGCCGCCATCGACATCACCGCCGAGTTGCTGAATATCGGCGCCATCGAGTCCACCGGGCGACTGCTGACCGGCGAGGAGGTGCCCGAGACGGTCAGCCCGGCCGTGCGGTCGCGACTCGTCCAGGGCGACAGCGGCGCGGAACTCGTGCTTGCCGAAGCGCCCATGCGCGTGGTGTTCACGCAGAAGGATATTCGCGAGCTGCAACTTGCCGTCGGTGCGATCCGTGCCGGCGTGAGTATGCTGATCGACCAGGCCGGCCACACGCCCGAGCAGTTGCGGCACGTACTGGTTGCCGGCGGATTTGGCAGCTTCATCCGCCGCAATCACGCCCAGAGGATCGGGTTGATCCCCGCCGAGGTGCCGCACGACCGCGTGAGGTATGTGGGCAATGTCTCGCTGACGGGTGCCAAGGCGGTGCTGGTCAATCGCCGGGCCCGCCAGCGGGCCGAGCGTCTCGCCCGGCAGTGCGAGCACGTGGACCTCTCGGCCGATCCGATGTTCCAGATGATCTTCGCCGAGAGCATGATTTTCCCGGAGGGCCGGTAGCAGCTCAACTGGAATGCTGACGCTGCGTCGGCCGGGCCTTTTGCGTGTGGCGCCATGTCATTGACGTTGGAACAGCTTGAATTCCTGGCCAGCGAGGCAGCCGAGCCGCTGCTGGCGATGGACCTGCCGACCGAGCCGCTCGCCGCCCAGACGAAGCTTCGCAAGCAGTGCGATGCCGCCCAGGCCACGGCTGTCGGACGGCTGAAGGAGCTGCGCCGGCGGGCGGTCGAGAAACTGCCGGCATCCCTGGCGGCCGGACTGCTGGTGACGGATGTCCTGCTGCAACAGGCCTCCGGTATGTCGGAAGCAAACCTCAAGGCCGGTCGCTTGGTCCGCCTGGCTGGCGCGTGCGGTGTGTGGGACCTCTGCAGCGGGCTGGGCGTCGATGCCCTGGCCCTGGCGGCGACCGATTGCGACGTGACGGCCTGTGACCTCAGCGACGCGGCCGTGCTGTGCATGCGATACAACGCGCGTCAGGCCGGGCTTACCGGGCGGCTCGACGTTCGCCAAGCGGATGTGACCGGCCTGGAGGTGCCCGCCGATGCGGTCGTACATATCGACCCGGACCGCCGAGACGGCGGCCGACGGTCGGTCTCGATGGCCGACTACTCACCGGCCGTGCCATTCCTGCGGTCGCTGGTCGAGGCGACCGGCGGCGGATGTATGAAGCTTTCGGCGGCCATGGATGCTGCCGAACTCGACGGCTGGCCGGTCGAGCTGGAGTGGATCAGTCGCGGTGGAACCTGTCGGCAGTTGCTGGCGTGGTGGGGCGGTGATGCCGTTGGCGGCCGACGCAAGGCCACCGTGATCGTCGCCGGGGGTGAGGCCCTTGGCGATCTGCCCGAGACGGCCAGCGTTGTCGGATCATCCGCCACAACGGACGCGCCTACGGTCGGGGCGGTTGGCGAATGGATCATCGAGCCGGACCCGGCCGTTCTTGCCGCGGACTTGACCGACGCCCTGGCCGCGGAATTCGGCTGGCGCCGTTTCCAGCCGGGCCTGGACTGGCTGACCGGGGAGGTACGGGCCGAGACGCCGCTGGCTGCGAGCTTCCGTGTCTTGCGCGAGATGCCCGGCCGCGAGCAGGATATCGCCCGCGCCTTGCGTGAATTGGATGCGGGTCTCGTCGAGATCAAGCCGCGCGGCGTTCGCCTCGACACCGACCGACTTCAACGCCGCCTGCGGGGCCGCGGCAGCCGGGCTCTGGCCGTCCTCTGGACCCGGCGCGACGAGCGGCAGGTCGCCTTTATCGCCGAACGCGTCTGATACGCGGCTCGCCGATATGACGGGTAGGGCGGACGACTGATCGGGACGGGCTATTGTGCTGTGTCGGATATGTAACCGCCTAGGGCACGACCGAGACGGCCGTGACGTTCTGCTCGCGAGCCGACCCGCGATCGGGTAGAATGCTCGCGGAAAGGGAAGACGGTCATGGTGGTATGGGCATGCGATGGCCAACACGCTGCGAATCTGCAATCGCCCGCAATCGCACGGCAACGAAGTCGCCTGTCCCCTTTAGCCCCCTTTAGCCCGCTACTTTAGTGGCTCGGAAATGGGTACAGGCACCTTCGCTGCGCTGCGGAGCCAGTCCCCATTTCCAGTCCCCATTTCCGGGCAAACAAGCGTGTATCTTCGGAGCATGCCTGCGGAGCAGGCATGGCACCATGCGTGACTTCGCTCGGGGTGACAGACTTTCTGGAAAGTGCTCGGATGGTGGCAGGTCATCCGAGCCTGGCAGGCCGTCGGCGTCCGTGCGGACGCGGGGTCTTCCTGTCGGTCAAGCGGTCTTGTCGGAGGGGTAGGCGGTGTTCTTCCAGGTGACGGTCGCTCCGCGGCGGTGCTTGAGTGCCGCGGCGATCAGGATGTACATCCCCACCAGCGACGCCAGCGGATACGTCCAGAACAGACCCCGCCGGGCCTCGACAATACCGTAAAACCGCCAGATGACGCTGAGCTGCAGCACCGTGGCGGCCGTACCCGCGATACCGACGGCCAGCCAGCCGTCGCCCATGCCGGCAGCCCAGAAACTCCAGCCCAGTGCGGCGGCGACATACGGCATGAAGCCCATCACCATCATCACCGCCAGCGAGATCAGCGTTCGCCGGAGCGTCACGAACGAGCCGTAGAAGATCCGCGTCCAGCCGCGAATGATCTCCCGCAGCGTCGTGTACATCCGCACGACGTAAAGCCCGCTGCCGCGCGGGACGGTCAGGCCGAGGCCGTGTTCCTTGACCAGCCGGCCGAACTCCAGGTCTTCTTGCAGGGCGTCGCGAACAGCGGCGTGGCCGCCGATGCGGTCGTAGACATCTCGCCGCATCAGCATGAAGGCGCCGTTGGCGTAGCTGTCCGACTCGTTGGGGTCGTTGACGCGGTTGGGGTTAAACCAGATCATCATGATACCCGCACAGACCGGCTGGATGATGTTCTCCCACAGTCCCTTCATCTCGAGGGTGGGCAGCATGCTGATGAGCCCGGCCTTGCGGTCGTGCATGAGCTGGACGGCGACGGCCAGCGTGCGCGGTGAGATCATCCGCACGTCGGCGTCGGTGAAGAGGATCAGCTCGCCGGTCGCTTCGGCCATCCCGCGTTGCATGGCGTTGTTCTTGCCCTTCCAGCCGGCGGGCAGTTCGGTGATGTGTACCGGGGTGAGCCGCTCGTGTACGTCGGCGAGTCGCTGGATGATCTCGCCCGTGGCGTCGTCGCTGCGATCATCACAGGCGACGACCTCGAACTGTGGGTACTGCTGCGACAGCAGGCTCAGCAGGCAGGCCTCGATGTTGGCTTCCTCGTCCTTGGCGGCGACCACGATGCTGACCCTCGGCGCGGGCTGTGGCGGGCCGGTGTAATCGGCTGTCAGGTAGAAGCCACCCGTCCGTTCGCGCGAGATCCGCAGATGGCGGCTGGCCCAGACCAGGCCCACGCCACCGGCGAGCACCAGGCATATGATCGCGATGACACTCACGCCGGGTAGGCCCTCCTAGCTGCGTCCATGACGGCGGATACGCTCACGCCGTGGGCCTCGGCGGCTTCCCGGCAGTCTGCGAATTCCGGACTGGCCGTGACGACCCGTTCGCCCAGCAGTCCGAGCTTCACGCGCAGCGGGCCGTACGGCGTTTCGACCGTCTCGAATCGCCGGGTGAGTGTGCGACGCGTGCAGGTATGTCGGCGGATGCCGAAGGTCGTCGTCTCGGTGAAGATCAGGCGATCGACGGTCGCCACGTCGGCCTGGCTGCACAGGGCGCGGAGTTCCCAGGCGGGGCGGGACTTCTTGGCGTGGATGGGCACGGCCCAGGCGTCGAGGCAGCCGGCGGCCAGCAGTTTCTCGATGGTCGCGCCGATGATCTCACCGGTGCAGTCGTCGATGTTGGCGGCCAGTTCGATCAGCCCGTCGACCGTGCCGGCCTCGTCGCGCCGGCCGATCATCACGCGCAGGACGTTCGGCACCTCGGCGCTCTTGCGACCGCCGGCGCCGTAGCCGACGGCTGTCAGTTGCATTTCCGGCGGCGGTCCTTGCGTGGGCGAGACGGTCGTCAGCAGGGCCGCGGCCGTGGGGGTGGTGGCCTCGCCGCAGACGGGGCCCGAGCAGATCGTCGCGCCCTTGAGCAGCAGGGCGGTCGCGGGGGCCGGGACCGGCAGCGTGCCGTGGTCGCATTCCACCGTGCCCGAGCCGACGGGAATGGGCGAGCAAGCCACCTCGTCTATGCCCAGCAGCTCCAGCGCCACGGCGGCGGCGACGATGTCGACGATGCTGTCGACGGCGCCGACCTCGTGGAAGTGTACCTTCTCCAGCGGGATGTTGTGGACCTGGGCCTCGGCCCGGCCGAGATGCTCGAAGGCCTCGGTGGCCCGGCGGGCGGCACGGGGCGGCAGGTCGGCCCGGCCGATGATCTCGAGAATGTCCGACAGGTGGCGGTGGGGCTGCTCGTTCGGTGCGTCGACGAAGAACCGAGTCGCCGTGATGCCGCGCCGTGTCTCGCGCTGGAGACGGACGCTGAAGTCACCCAGGTCCAGCCGCTGCAGATGGTCCCTCAGCGCATCGGCATCGGCGCCGGCGTCGAGCAGGGCGGCCACGATCATATCGCCGGCTGCGCCCGCAAAGCAGTCAAAGTAACAGAGACCCATTGCAGACCTTCAATTCGGTGTTTCGACGCTCGGCAGTGTAGAACCGCACCGCCACGATTGCAAGCCGCACGTCGCCGCGCCGCCGATGAGACACCAGCCTGTATTGCGGGGAGAGGTAAATGAAAGGTGCGCCTTTGGAGGTTCGATGGGCATCTCGCCGGCGTCTCCATTTCTGTCCGGTGGTCGACACCTGCTTCGACCCTCCTGCGCCCGCGGCGCGGTGGTCGTCCAGAGGCGGTTGAGCCGAGGGCCGCCGTACGGTTTCACAGATGACGGGCGCTTGCTCGTGACGTGGCTGATCGTTCCGCATTGACGCCTCCCTTAGAACTCCGAGGCAGTACCCATCAGATCTCCCTCAGGCCCATTTTCGTGACGTATCTTCTTTGCTTGCGTCACAGAAAGGTTTTGCTTTTCCGCCTCTTTGACTCTTGAGGGAGGTGTCCACATTAGCTTATTTGCAGAAAAATCAGTAAAACCAAGAAAAGCCATTGACTCTTTGGATCTTCCTCGCCACAATGACACATCCCATTATGGGAAAGAGCGGAATACGGCGAGCATTATGGAGGCAGGTCGGTCGAATGGATCGAAACGTCTGATAATGTGGTTAGCCGCCGTTTCCCGTCCTTGCCCATGTCGGATGTAATTCGTCCTTCTCGGCTGTGGCGTCGGCTCTCGTCGGCGTTCTGCAAGCTGTTTCGTGTTTTGTGTTCGTATGACGGCCGAGATGCGAAATCCAAAAATCCAAAAATCCAAAAATCCAAAAATCCAAAAATCCAAAAATCCAAAAATCCAAAAATCCAGACGCCTCCCTCAGAAGTCAGATGGCTGAAAAAGCAGAACCTTGTTGTGACGCAAACGAAGACGTTACGTCACGAAAATGGAGCTGATGGGTACTGCCCCGGAGTTCTGAGGGAGCCGTCCAAAATCCAAAATCCAACAATGCAACAATGGAACAATGGAACAATGGAAAAACCCAGAAACGACGAAAGGGCAGGTAGATGACTAATGTCGGCGATGGCTGGGTCGAGTTCGAGTTTTTTCGCCCCGGGGCAAACAGCGTGTGGCTTGCAGGCGACTTCAATGACTGGCACGTCGGGAATCTCAAGATGATTCCGTTGGGTGGCGGACTCTGGCGGGCGCGCGTGCAACTGCCTCCCGGCGAATACCGATTTCGCTATTGTGCCGACGGCGAGTGGTTCCCGGACTACGCGTCCTGCGGCCTCGAGCCGGGACGGTTCGGCATGGACAGCATCATCCGGGTGCCGCGAGGCAGCATCGCGGCAGTGCCCGCAGCACAAGTGGATTCGGAGTCGCCAAACGAAGGCATGTTCGCCGCGTAAGCTGTGATCGGTGGCGAGGACTTGCGCCGCTGCAGTTCTCAGGCCCGGGGCTGCAGCGGCTGCTCTATCAGCCCGTTCAGCCGCCTGTCGTTTAGAGTTATCGCTGCTGTTGCCCGGTGCCTGACCCGAGCTTTTCGCCAAGATGCTCCCAGTCGGCCCAGAGCTTGCGGAGCTGTTCGTCGAGGGTCTCGTACTGGCGGCCGAGCGACGCGACTGTCTGCATGTCGCCGGCTTGGGAGGCGGCGGAGATCTGCTCGTTCAGGCCGGAGAGCCTGGTTTCGACAGCTTCGATGTCGGACTCGATATCGTCCACGCGGCGCTGCAGGCGCTTCTGCTCGTTGGCCTGGCGGCGGGCGGCCTGCCGGGTGGCCTGGCGTTTGGCCCTGGATTCTGTATCGGACGATGCGCCCGATACGGTCCCGCTGCGCCGGCGGTCTCGCCAGGTAATGTAGGCATCCCAGCCGCCGGGCAGGACGTGCAGATGGCCGTCCTCGACCGCCCAGACGTGCGTGGCGACGGCCTCGACGAGATACCGGTCGTGACTGACGAACAGCAGCGTCCCTTCGTAGGTCTGCAGGGCGGTCTGGAGGGTCTCGGTCGAGGGGATGTCGAGGTGGTTCGTGGGCTCGTCGAGCATCAGCAAGTTGGCGTCGATGGCCATCAGCTGGGCGAGGATCACGCGGCTGCGCTGCCCGCCGGACAGTTCGCTGATGAGCTTGTCGGCATCGTCGCCGCTGAGTTGCAGGGCACCCAGCAGGTCGCGCGCGACGGCCTCGCGGCAGCGGCGCCCGCGGTCGCAGACGGCGTCGACGGCCCGGGCGTGGGGGGACAGTTCCTGGTGGGTCTGCGAGAGGTATCCCGTCGCGACGTTCGCGCCCGGGCGGATCTCGCCGGCCAGCGCGTCCAGTTCGCCCAGCAGCGTGCGCAGCAGCGTGGTCTTGCCGCAGCCGTTGGGCCCGAGGATCGCCACGCGCCAGCCGCGCTGGATCTCCAGTTGCTCCACCGCCAGCAGCGGCGCGTCTTGCGCGTAACCGATCACCAGATCGTTGGCGCGCAGGACGATGTCGCCGGCCCGTCTTGCCGCCGACAGTGTCAGGCCGATGGCCTTATGCATCGGCGGGCGGGGCATGGCCTCGTCGCGGATGAACCGCTCCAGTCGCGTCCGTCGGCCTTGGGCTTCCTTCGTGCGCTGCCCGGCGATGTGCTCGTCGATGAACGCCCGCGTCTTGGCGACATATTCCTGCTGCTTCTCGTACTCGCGCATCTGGGCCTTGTGACGCTCGGCCCGCTGCTCGACGTACCGGCTGTAGCCGCCCGTATAGACGTCCAGATTCCCGAATGCCACCTCCCAGGTCTGGCGAGTGACGCTGTCGAGGAAGTAGCGGTCGTGGCTGACGGCCAGCAGGGCGCCGCGATAGCTGCCGAGGTAACCCTCCAGCCACTCGACCGATTCGATGTCCAGGTGGTTGGTCGGCTCATCCAGCAGCAGCACGTCGGGACGCTTCAGCAGCAGGGCCGCGAGGGCCGCCCGGGTCCGCTGCCCGCCGGACAACTCGGCCAGCGGGTGGTTCCACATCTCTCGCGGGAAGTGTAGGCCGGTGAGCACCTCGGCGATGCGCTGCTCGAAATTGTATCCGCCGGCGGCATCGAACGTCGCCTGCAGTTGCCCGTACCGCTCCATCAGGTCGGCGTCGTCCGGCCGGGCCTCGATGCGTTCGGCCAGGGCGCGGAGCTCGGATTCCATCTTACGTACGGGCTTGAACTCGGCGAGCATGGCGTCGTGAATGCTCACGCCGACGGGGTTGGGCGGTTCCTGCGGCAGATAGCCCACCACCACGCCGGACTGGCGGTGAATGTCGCCGGCCGTCGGCGCGAAGGCCCCGGCGATGAGTGTCAGCAGCGTCGTCTTGCCCTCGCCGTTGGGGCCGACCACGCCGATGCGGTCGCCGCGCGAGACGCGGAACGAGACGTGTTTGAGCACCTCAAGCGTGCCGTAAGCGTGCAGGATGTTCTCGCCGATGATGATGGACATTGGGGCCTCGTAAAGGGCGGCATTGGACGGCCAGCACGATCGGTGCAGCGGCCAGTCGCCGCGCGGACGGTGTGGCGTCAGGCGCCTCGACAGGTTTGGCCGTACGGTCCGTCATGGGCGGAAGCCTACCACGTCCGCAGCGGCTCGGGCAAGAAAGACAAGAAAGAGAAGACCCTCACCCGGCCTCTCCCGGAGGGAGAGGGGTCAAGGCAGAAGACCCTCACCCGGCCTCTCCCGGAGGGAGAGGGGTAAGAACGCCGTCTGGGGGTTGAGTTGCCAAACCCCTCCCCCTTTGGGGGAGGTGGCGAGTCGGCGAGCCGGTGGGGGCGGTCTTGACGCAGGGCCTGAGGACCTGGGTGAAGAAAAGACCCTCACCCGGCCTCTCCCGGAGGGAGAGGGGTCAAGGCAGAAGACCCTCACCCCGGCCTCTCCCAGAGGGAGAGGGGTCAAGGCAGAAGACCCTCACCCGGCCTCTCCCGGAGGGAGAGGGGTCAAGGCAGAAGACCCTCACCCGGCCTCTCCCGGAGGGAGAGGGGTCAAGAACGGGCTGTGGGTCACTCGCCCTTTGCGCGTCGCAGGAAGGCGGCGAGCGTCTCGGCCATGCCGTCGTCGATCATGCGCCGCAGTTCGTCGAGCGAGTGGAAGATCTCGATCATCATCACGCCCCCGTAGCCGCTGGCGGCGATACCGTCGGCCACCCGATCCCAGGGGATGCTTCCCAGCGACGGCATGAGGTGTTCGTCGGCCTGGCCGTGGTTGTCGCAGACGTGCATGTAGCAGATTTTATCGCCGGCGGCGTCGATGGCGGCAACGGGGTCGCCGGCGAGGTGGGCGTGGGCAACGTCGAAACACATGCCGACATTCGGATGGTCGGCTGCGTCGAGCATCTGCCGCAACTCCGCGACGTCCGAGCCGATGGCGTGGTAGGGCGGCAGGTTCTCGAAAGCGTAGGTCACGCCGATGTCCTGACCGTGGTGGGCGAGTTCGTCGATGCTCGTGCGGAGCTGGTCGCGCCGGGTGTCGAGATTCACCCGGGCGGGCGTCTCGTCGTAGATGCCGCTGCAGTGGACCACGACAAGCGGGCCGCCGAGGTCCAGGGCCACTTCGCCCTCGCGGGCGAGTATATGCACGGCTTGGCGGCGGGCGGCTTCGTCTGGGCTGGCCGGGTCGATATCGTTGCCGTAGAAGCCGTGCAGCGAATCGCAACTCAGCCCGGCTGCGGCGATGCAGTCCCGCATCTGCTGCGTGGTGACGGCCCCGTCGTGGCGGGCGTCATTGCCGGTGCGGCTGCGATAGGCCTGAGCGGTCGTGCAACCGAGTTGTTTCATGCATTCCAGCCAGGCTGGCTCGGCGAAATCGTCAAAGCCCACCGGGGCGACGGTTCCCAACTGCAGCGTCATGCGGAATCCTTTCCGGAAAGAGCACACCGCAGAGACGCGGAGATCGCAGAGGCATGGGATGGCACGGCCCGCATGCACGGCAGCCGCCACGCGCTACGTGTGTGGATGCGCGCGTTGCCTGTGACTTGTTCTTGGGCAGAAGCGTGCGCGGTGTCCCGTACGGGCCGCCGCGGCAACACGTGGCGGGCCGAACGAACGACCACCCGCAAAGCTTTTGGAACGCCTGTCACTTGGATCATGCTCTTTCCGCGTCCTCTGCAACTTGGTGGTGACCAATCTTACTCGCCGCCAAGGCGTCGGCGGATGAACTCGGCACGGACCTCGGCGCGTCTCGGGGCGTCGAGCGAGCGGCCGTGTATTTTCTGCAGGTGGGCCGGCAGGGTCAGCAGGAACAGTTCGTTGAGCGTTTTCAGCTCGATGTCCCGGATCCGTTCGAGGTTCACGCCCAGCCGGGCCAGGCTTAGCAGGTACAGCGTTTCTTCCGAACTGATGCGCCGCGCGGCCCGCAGGACGGCAGCGGCCCGGAAGACCTTGTCGTCGATTTCAGTGCGGTTGTTCTTGAGCAGTTCCTCGCGGGCGCGACGCTCGTACTGCAGAAAGTGCGGCACGATGTCGTTGACGAAGTCGTCGACGATCTGCTGTTCACTGCGGCCGAGCGTGACCTGGTTGGACACTTGGAAGAAGTCGCCCATCGCCTCGGTGCCCTCGCCGTAGAGGCCCCGGATGGCCAACCGCATGTCACGGGCCGCACGGAAAGCGCGGTCGATCTCGCCGCTGAGCTTCAGGGCCGGCAGGTGCAGCATGACGCTGACGCGCAGGCCCGTGCCGACGTTTGTCGGGCAGGCTGTCAGGTAACCGAACCGGCTGGAGAAGGCGAAGTCCACCCGCTGTTCAAGTAGGTCGTCGATGCGGTTGATCTCCTCGAAGGCCTCGTTGAGCTGCAGCGCACTGCGCAGGACCTGCAGCCGCAGGTGGTCTTCCTCGTTGACCATGATGGCGGCGGTTTCGTTCTCGCTGATGGCCACGCCTCGGGGGTGGTCGGCCTGTACGAGGGGGTGGGAGATCAGGTGTCGTTCGACGAGCAGGGCCTGGTCGAGGTCGCTGGCGGCATCGACGTCGACGTAGAAGACCTTCGGCGCCACGCCGGCCTGGAGGATCTCGCCCTTCAGGCGATCGAGGATTTCCTGCTTCTGTGTGTCGTTGCATCGCGAGAGGAAAGGCATGCCCGCCAGGTTCCGCGCCAGGCGAACGCGCGAGGAGATCACGACGTCGTGCATCGGGCCGGCCCCGCGAAGCCATTCGCCCGCATGGCGTGTGAGATTGGCAAGGGTCATTGCTGCTCCAACTGCTTGATACGGTCGCGAAGGTCGGCGGCCTGTTCGTAGTGTTCGGCGGCGATAGCCTCGCGCAGCTCCGCCCGCAGGCGCAGGATTTCGGTCTGTCGCTGCTGGGCCGTCCCCGCGTGCTGGGGTACCTTGCCGACGTGCTGGCTGGCGCCGTCCTGGGCGCGGGCGAGCATCGGCGTGAGCACCGTGTCAAAGGCGTCATAGTCGTTCGGGCAGCCGAGCTGCCCGTGCTCGCGGAACTCGGTGAATGTCATGCCGCAGACCTCGCACTCCAGCTCCGGTTGGGCCGGCTCGGTCGAGCTGGTCTGCAGGACGAAATCCTCCAGCAGTTGGCTGATGGGGACGTTGGCCTTGACCGTGATGCCCTCCTCGGACGCGCAGTCCTCGCAGAGGTGTTTCTCGATCTTCTTGCCGCTGACGATCTCCGTTAGGTGGATCGTGGCGGGCTTGTCACATTTGTCGCATTTCTGTTTCATGCGGAATATCCACACACCATCGTAGTTCGCCCGCCGCGGCGGGTCAAGCGGAAGGCTCGCATGCGAGTCAAGTCGCCGCCATTCCATGCAGACCCATCCTTGACAGGGAGAGACATTTCGGACGATGCGGGCCGCCCGCCGAGACCGTCCAAAAGCGCATGGTCGCGTGGGGCCAACGGGTGCTTGCTTGACGGGGGCGGTGGGTGCGTACCATCGACCGTCCTGCATCGGCTGACATTATTTTATCGCGGGAATTTCGCGAACCGCCCCGCGGGCCCGCCCGTAGCAGCAGGTAAGGTATCGGACTGCCGACAGTCAGCGCATCGGCCCCGCCCGGCGCGCAAGCGACTACAGGAGAAGAGCATGGCGCATGACGTCCTCGGGCTCAAGGAACACGACACACACATCCACGACCATACGGCGGAGGGCCAGACCGGCCGCGCCACCGTCCTGATCATCGGCATTCTCGCCGGCGGCGTTCTCGTGCTGCTGAGCTACCTGTCCGACTGGATCTTCAGCGACATGGTCAACATGCAGGGCCGCAACTGGTACAGCGATACGCTGGCCCTGGCCGGCGCGCTGCTGCTGGGCATTCCAATCATCGCTCACGCCGCCCGGTGCCTGCTGTGCGGCCATACGCACATGGACGAACTGGTCGCCCTGGCGGTCATTGCGGCCATCGCGGCCCTGGACTACAAGGCCGCCGGCGTGGTGGCCTTCTTCCTGCTGCTGGCGAACCTTATCGAGACGCGCACGGCCCTGGGCGCCCGCGCGAGCATCGAGAGCCTCCTGCAGCTGGCGCCGAAAAAGGCCATGCGACTGACCGACGACGGCGAGGCGGAGGTCGACCCGCGCGAGTTGAGCGAGGGCGACGTTGTCCGCATCCGCCCGGGCGAGAACATCCCTGCCGACGGCGTGATCGTCTCCGGCCAGACGTCGATCAACGAGGCCAACGTCACCGGCGAATCGCTGCCGGTCGACAAGGGCGAAGGCGACGAGGTCTTCAGCGGAACCAACAACGAAACCGGCGCCGTGGACGTCAAGGTCAGCCGCGCTGGTGAGGACACCACGCTCGGCCGCGTCAAGAAGCTTATTTTGCAGGCCGAGGAAACGCGCCATCCCATCATGCGGCTGGTCGATCGCTATGCCGGCTTCTACACGCCAACGATCCTGATGATCGCCGCGGCTGTCTTCCTGTTTACGCGCTCGCCGAGCGTAGCCGTGACGATGCTGGTCGTCGCCTGCCCGTGTGCGCTGGTGCTGGCCGTGCCGACCGCCATGGTCGCCGCCCTGAGCTGTGCCGCCCGGCTCGGCATTCTCATAAAGGATGTCTCGATGCTGGAAGTGGCCAAGGATCTCTCGGCCTTCGTCTTTGACAAAACCGGCACGCTGACCACAGGCGAGCTGAGCGTGACGCGCATCATGCCCGCCGGCGAGGTCGACGGTGCCGACCTGCTGGCCGCGGCCGCCTCGGCCGAGGAGCGCAGCCGTCACCCGGTCGCCCGGGCGATCGTGGCGGTTGCCCGCAAGGCCAAGGTTACACTGACCGACCCGACGGACTTCGAGGAGGTCTCCGGCCTGGGCGTTCGCGCGACCGTCGACGGCAGCAGGATCATGCTGGGCCGGCGGACGTGGCTGGCCGAGCAGGGGGTGGACTTTGCCGCGATGGACGAGGAGAAATACGCCGAGCCGGAGGGTCTCAGCACGCTGTACGTGGTCCGTGACGGCAAGCTGCTGGGCTGGGTCGGTCTCGAGGACCGTACCCGCAAGGAGGCTCGCGAGGCCATGCAGCGACTGCACGATTTGGGCATCCGCGAGATCGCCATGATCACCGGCGACCGCTGGAGCGTCGCCCGCCGCGTGGCCCGCGAGATGGGCTGTACGGAGGTCCAGGCCGAAGCCCTGCCGAAGGACAAACTGGACCTGGTTGCCCAGATGCGGTCCCAGGGCCACAGCGTCGCGGTTGTCGGTGACGGCGTGAACGACGCGCCGGCCCTGGCCGCCGGTGACCTGTCCATCGCCATGGGTGCTGCCGGCAGCGACGTGGCCATCAACTCCGCCAACATCGCCCTGATGAACACGGACCTGAAACGCCTGCCGTTCCTGATCTACCTCAGCAAGCAGACCAGCCGCGTAATCCATCAGAACCTGCTGTTCGGGCTGCTGTTTATCATCGCCTTCATGACGCTGGCCGGCATGGGCTGGCTGACGCCGATTTGGGGGGCCGTCCTCCACGCCCTCGGCGCGACGTTCGTGATCTTCAACAGCGCCCGCCTCGTGCGACTCGGCGAAGACCTCCATGCCGGCGAAGGCGAAGAAGACGCCGCTCCGCGGGCCAAGGTCGAGCGCGTCGCTGCGACGGCGTGAGAAGAAGGGCCAGAGGTCATAGGTCAGAGCTAAGAGAAGAGGGTCGACGCCGGCGTCGACCGCTAAACGGTAGAGAGCGAGCAACTCGTTGCTCGCGGGTCACGTCCGACGACGGGCGAGACGACCGTTATACGTCAAGACTGGTAGGGTGCGTCACGTGTTACGCACCATCGAGTGCGGGCGAAACGCCCGTCATAGGCACGAGCCGCTATGTGGCTGAGGACGCGCTGAGAGAAAAATGACGACGGGATTTGGGCAACATGACGGCGGCAAGCAGGGCGATCGAAACGATCGTCGCGAGGATCGCCTGGGCCCGGCGGCCGGCCAGCAGGGCCGCCTCGTCGCGATTGACGGCCAGGACAATCACGGTCACGCCGCCCACGGCGAGAAGACCGGCCAGGACCGTCACGGTCCACCACGCCCAGGTGGCTCCGCGGCCGAAGGCGCTGAAGACCCAGTATCCGCTCAGGCCGGCGACCAGCAGAACGCCCGTGCCCATCAGCCCGTAGAGGCTGTACGTGGCTGGCTGTGTCAGCAGGACCGTGGCGGCAATGACATTGGCGATGGCCGCCAGTCGCCCCAGGCCGCTGACCAGCGCCACCGCGCCGGGCAGGGAACCGCCCGAACCGCTCGCGGCGACGGGTCGGCCCTGGAAGATGCCGATGGCCGCCAGCAGCACCGCGCCGATGTAGGCCAGTGCGTAGAGAGTGGTCACGCCGACCATCCACAGGGGGATGGTCCACTCGCGGGCGATGGCGTCGAGCGGGTAGAACAGTGTCAGGTCCGGCAGGACGGCCAGCAGCCCGCGCGTGGCGAGGATGTCCTCGCCGCGGGCCAGGGCCGCGTTGAGCTGGTCGCGAATGGCCGGCACCTGCGAGCCCAGGAACCACACGCCCAGGGCCACCAGCAGCGTCATGATCGGGCCGAGGCGGGCACTGGCCGCCAGGGCCACCGCCGTCAGCAGCAGCACGCACAGGAACATCAGGTACATCCCCGTGCCGAGTTGCCCGCTCGTGCCGCGCGGGCCGAACGATGC
This sequence comes from Planctomycetota bacterium, assembly GCA_009908915.1. GTDB lineage: Bacteria > Planctomycetota > Phycisphaerae > SM23-33 > SM23-33 > JAAAOJ01. The sequence continues at coordinate 54,383 of JAAAOJ010000003.1, read as the reverse complement.
GCCGGCCTCCACGAGATGCCAGTCGTGCGTGAAAAAACTCATGGCGCCCAACGCCGCCGTCAGCAGCACCGCCAGGGCGACGATGGCTGCGGAAATGAACGACCAGCCGAAGGCGAAATTGCCGAACCCCGCCGCCAGGATCGCCAGGGCAAAGGCCAGGCAGCCGAAGACGATCACCGGCCAGTTGATTGGCGTGGAGGCGTTGGAGACCACACCGTGGCGGATGGTCATGAGGAACACCACGCTGCAGAGGTAGTACGCCAGGGCGACCGCCGCGGCGACGCCCGCGAACTTGCCCAGCACGAAAAGCGACCGTGCGACCGGCTTGGAGATGACCGTCAGGGCCGTGCGGTCCTCGATCTCCCGCGACAGGGCCGACCAGGCGCTGAACACCGCCACGACCATGCCGCTCCACAGCAGCGTGGCCAGGCCGATGTTCTCGAGCATCTTCTGGTCGGTCTCGGTATAGCTCGTGCCCATGGTCCAGCCGGCCAGCGGCACGGTCAGCACCAGCGCCACGAAGGCCACGAACACCAGCACGCCGTAGATGGGTTGGCGGACGGTCTGGACGAAGGTATTACGGGCGATGGGCCAGAATTTGATCATGCGGCCAGTCTCCTGGGCTGGGGCGTCGGCGATGCATCACGGTGCGCTGCTGCTGATACGCCGCGAGGCGGCCTGCGGTTCATGGGAACGACCATGGATTCTAGTATCCCGCGCTGCGCGAGACAAGCTGGTGCGCGCGTGAGGCGTCGGGCGTCATTGGGAGCGGCAGATCGTGCGAGTTCCTTCCGGGACCTTTCTCTCTCTGGGAGAGATGGCCTGCGTAGCAGGTTAGAGACGCCGGTTCTGGGACGTGGTGAAGACCCTCACCGGCTCGAAGACTGGCCACCTCTCCCAAAGGCAGCGCGGGCCGGAGACATCAGGCACCGGGCGAGACGGTCGTCACACGCGTAAGATGAAGACAATGGGCGAGGCGTCCGTTATACGTAAGAGTCGAGGCAGAACAATGGAAAACCAACAACGTGGCAAGAATATTGCGTTGATCGGCGCGGCCCTGCAGACCGTCGTGGTCGTGGTCATGCTGATCGTCTCGCGGGCGACGGGTTCGCGGGCCGTGCTCGCGGGTCTGTGGCTGCCGGTCGGCGGCGTGTGGCTGTGGCTGCTGACGGCGCTGCTGTTCTATGCGAGGCAGCTCGAGCGACAGGAAGCGCTCGAGCTGGAGGAAATCGCCGCAACGGCCGGGCAGCAGACCTCGATCTTCGAGGGCCAGAACGATCTGGAATCGCGTCCGGCGGCTCGACGGGCGGCCTTTATCGAGACGTGGATCGTGCGCGGCTTTACGCTGGTGTTCGCGGGATATCACGCGGCGATGGCGTGGCTGATGCTGGGCTGGCTGGGCGAGTCGCCGTTGACCTCCGAGGCAATGACCAACGGCCTGATGGGCGGGGCGTTCCTGGTGCTGGTGGGCTTCGCCGCCTTCCTGTTCAGCCAGTACAGCGTGGGCATGGCCAAGGTGGGCGAGTGGCGCCTGCTGCGGGCGACGGGCAGCTACATGCTTGTCTCGGCCATCTACGTCGCGGCCCTGTGCGTGGGGTTGATCGCCGCGAGTCAAGGCTCCGCCGTTATTGACCGCGTCGTCGCCTGGGTGCTGCCGATCATCCAACTGGTCTTCGCCGCCGAGCTGGTCATCAACTTCGTCCTCGATCTCTATCGCCCGCACATGCCCGGCCAGGAACATCGCCCGCCGTACGACAGCCGGCTGTTCAATCTCGTCGCCGAGCCCGGCCGCGTCGGCCATTCCATCGCCGAGACGCTGAACTACCAGTTCGGCTTCGAGGTCTCGCGGACGTGGTTCTACGAGTTGGTGGCCAAGGCGTTCGTGCCGCTGATCTTCTTCGGCGTGATCGTCATGCTGCTGATGAGCAGTATCGTCGTCGTAGACGAGGGCGAGGAGTACGTGGTCAAACGCTTCGGCAAGCTCGCCGGGACCGAGACGCTCAAGCCCGGCCTGCGGGTGAAGCTGCCCTGGCCGATCGACACCGCCGAGCGGTTCGACACCGGCAACATTCACGAGATTCGCCTCGGTCTGCAGCCCAAGGACGAGGCCGACGCCTCGCAGGTCCCGCACACCCGGGAAGGCGAGTACCTGCTGCTGTGGTCGCAGGAGCACGGCCTGGGCGGTGAGCTGGAGAAGGACTTTCTGATCGGCAGCCCGCCGCGGAGCGGGATGGATCGGGATGAGCAGACCGATTCCGCCGCGACGGCCGTCAATATCATCAAGCTGGTCGTGCTGATCCATTACCAGGTGAACCATCCGTACAAGTTCGGCTACAGCACGACCGACACGCCGGAGTTGCTCCAGTCCATCGCCGAGCAGGAGATGACCAAGTATTGTGCCCGCGCCACTTTGCAGGAGCCGCTGTCCGGCGAGGAGGACCGCCCCGATGCGATCATGACTACTGGACGCGAGAAAGCCGCCGAGCGACTCAAGGAACTCATCCAGAAGCGGGTCGGCCCGGAGGGGGCGGATCTCGGCGTGAACATCACGTGGGTGGGCATTGTCTCGGCCCATCCGCCGGCGGAGGTCACGCCCGAGTTCGAGAAGGTCCTCCAGGCCGAACGGGCGCAGGACGAGCAACGCTACGAAGCCGAAGCCGACGCCAGCCGCATCCTGGCCGAGGTGTCCGGCAACCCGGGCGAGGCCATGCAGCTTTACCTGGCCCTGCGGCGCGGGGAGGTGTTTGGCCGCCTGGCCAGGCAGCGCGGCAACGAGGTCGCCTACGCGCTTTCGGCCAGTGAGGCCATTCGGGAGGCCAATCAACAGGTGGACGCCCTGAGCAAGGAAATCCGACGCGAGCGACTGCTGGGACGCACCGATGTTGACCTCCGGGCGCAGATCCATCTGTGGGAAGGCTATCAGCGATTCCTGAAGAACCTCCAGGCCGCCAAGGCCAAGCCCGCCGAGGCGGACCTGCAGGCAAAGATCGAGGGCGCCGAAGAGGACGTGCAGAAGCTCTTCGACCGTCTCGAAGGCGAGCCGGCCACGCTGATCGCCGAGGCCGAAGCGACCAGCTGGGCCCGCGTGCTGCGGGAACAGACCGCCCTGCAGGCCTACCAGCGAAAGCTCAAGCCGTTCCTGGCCTCACCGCAGGCATACAAGTTCGACCGCTATATGGATGTCATGGAGGCCCATCTTCCGGGCATGCTGAAATACGTGCTGGGCCTTGACCGCGACCGCGTGGAGCTGAGGCTGAACCTAGAACAGACGCGGCAGGATGCCATCGACGCCGCTCTGGGCCGACCCGGCGGCGAGCCCGACAGCGAGTAACACCCGTCCACGCTGCCGGCGAAAGTCGGCGGATCACGAACAGGAAACTCTGGACTGAACTTAAGAGGAAGCGAGATATGAAGGGACATCTTGGCATTATCATCATTCTGGTTGTGGTTGTTCTGGCCCTTCTGGTCAGTACCATCACCTTCACGGTCGACGAGACGCAGGACATCGTGCTCGTCAAGCGGTTCCAATCGACGGTGCGCGTCATCGACGGACGTGAGACAGGCTCGGCCGGGCTGCACTGGAAGTGGCCCATGCCGGTCGACAGTATCGTCCGTTACGACAGCCGCAATCACGTTCTGGTCGACAGCTACAGCCAGCTCCAGATCGACGGCGACGCCAATATCACCGCCCAGCTCTTCTGCACGTGGCGGATCAAGGATGCGGCCCTGCTGAACCGCACGACCGAGACCGTCGAGGAGACCGAGGACGCGCTGTCGACGATGCTGACGACGACCCTCAAGAACATCATGGGCAGCTACCGCATGGAGGAGATCGTCAACACCGACAAGGACGAGATGAAGCTGGACGATATCGAGGAGAAGGTTCTCGATGCGGTCAAGGTCCAGGCGATGGAGCAGTATGGCATTGAGGTCGTGGATGTGGGCATTCGCGAGCTTGGCCTGCCGAAGATTATCTCCCAGAAGGTGATCGACGCCATGAAGGCCGAACGCCAGCAGGAGATCAGTCGCTACGAAGCCGCCGGCAAGGCCGTCGCCGACGCGATTGTCGGGCGGGCAACCGCGGCCAAGCAGAAGATTCTGGAGTTCGCCAAGCGCAAGGCCGGCGACATCCGCACGCAGGGCGAGGCCCGGGCCGCCGAGTCCTACAGGAAGTTCCGAGAGCAACCGGAATTCAGCATGTTCCTGCGGTCGCTGGAGACGCTTCGGACGGCCCTCTCGGACCGGACCGTCTTCATCCTGGACGCCGAGACCATGCCCATTCTCAGGTGGCTGCGCAGCGAACCGACGCTGGAGACCTTCAGCCCCAGGTAGCATGGCCTCTCGGTCCTGAGTGGAACGGGCGTTTCGTCCGTGTCCTGGAACATGTAAAGACTGGTAGGGTGCGTAACGTGTTACGCACCATGCAACAACGGGCAAAACGCCCGCGATACGAGAAAGGCCAGCATGACAGAGGAACATAATGACAACGCGATGATACCGGACGCGCCGGCTCCGGCGGGCGAGACCGATCCGGCGATGCGCAGCCTGTCCGATTCGCTGCGCGTCAGCTTCGCACTGCTGCGGATCCTGATGGTGCTGTTCGTCATTCTCTTCCTGCTGACGGGCGTGAAGACCATCAAATCCAACGAGGTCGGCATCGTCAAGGTCTTCGGCAGGAAGACCGATGTGGTTGGCGAGGGGCTGGTGTACAACTGGCCGTTCCCCGTCGGTGACATCCAGGTGGTCGACGTCCGTCAGAAGACATTGACGGTGGACAACTTCTGGATGCACGAGACGCCGGAGGAAGCGGGCAGGCCGCTCGCCGAGCGCAGTCGACGCAACGAGGGCCTCGATCCCGGCCGCGACGGGGCACTGCTGACCGGTGACCGGTACTTCGTGCATATCAGGATGCAGTGTACCTACAGCGTCCAGAATGCCTTTGACGTAGCCAGCCGTGTCGACAATCTCGAGAAGCTGATGCACCAGTACATCGCCGACGCCGCCGTGCAGGCCGCCGCCACGCGGACCGCCGAGGACATCCGCGGCCAGCCGGAGGCCTTCCTCGAACAGATCCGCGGCGACGTGCAGGGTGCGGTCGACACGCTCGTCGGCAACGACGCCGTCCGCATCGACAACATCCTGCTGCCGCAGGCCGACGCGGTCACCTGGCCGCTCGCTGCCTACGATGCCTACGAACGCGCACAGGCGGCCCAGTCCGAAAAACGCAGCCGCATCGACCAGGCTGTCAGTGAAGCCCGCCAACTCGCCGAAGTTATCGGCGAGGAGCATTTCATACAGCTCGTCGGCCGGCCGTGGAATCTCGACCGTCCGCAGCAGCAGCGATGGACGGGTGCCGGCGCGGACGACAAGGACCGATCGTACAACCTCATTGGCCAGCTCACGGGCGTACGGGGCCGCATCGAGGCCCTGCGTCGCCAGGCCGGTCCGCCGAACCCGGAACATCTTGCGGCCCTGCAGAGCAAGGCCAAGCGGCTTCGCGCCAGGATCGACAATGTCCTGACCCGCGTCGATACCGGCGGCGAGGTCAGCCAGGTCATCCGCACTGCCGATGCCGAACGCACCGCCGTCATCCAGAGCGCCGAACGACGGGCCGAGCAGTTCCAGCGACTCCTCGCCCAGTACCGCCAGGCGCCGGACGTTTTCCTCCAGAAGCTCTGGTCGGAAGTCTACGACGACATCGTCCAGCAGCCGACCAACATGAAGTACTACCTCTCGCCCGGCCAGAAGGGCCAGACGGTCATCCGCATCAACCCCGATCCGGACGTCCTGCAGGAACTGCTGGACTACCAGTGGGAACAGAAACGAAAGAAATAAGATCCAAGTAACCAACGGCCAAGTTCCAACGAAGACAAGCGAGTTCGCGGAGCTTGGAACCTGGAGCTTGCATCTTCTTGGAGCTTGTATCCGATGGTTGAGACCACACAACAGAGCGTGATTCGCACGGTGGGCCTGACGAAGGTCTTTCGCGACTTCTGGTTGCGGGAGAAGGTCGCCGCCGTGACGGATCTGAACCTCGAGATCAGGCCGCGCGAGGTCTTCGGCATGTTGGGGCCCAACGGATCGGGCAAGAGCACGACCATCAAGATGCTGCTGGGGTTGCTGTTTCCCACGCGGGGCCGCATCCACATCTTCGACCACGACCCGACGAACGTTCGCGTCAAGAGTCGCATCGGCTTCCTGCCGGAGGAGTCGGACCTGTATCCGTTCCTCGACGCCCGCGAGACGCTGAACTTCTACGGCCAGTTGTTCCACGTGCCGCGTCGCCAGCGTCGCCAGCGCATTGAGACGCTGCTGGAGATGGTCGGCCTCTCGGCGGTCGCGCATCGCCGCGTGGGCGAATACTCCAAGGGCATGCAGCGACGCATCGGCCTGGCCCAGGCACTGATCAACGACCCGGACCTGCTGATCCTCGACGAGCCCACCAGCGGCCTGGACCCGTTGGGCACCAAACAGTTCAAGGACGTCATCCGCACGCTGGCGACGCGCGGCAAGACCGTGCTGCTGTCCAGCCACCTGCTGGCCGACGTCGAAGACGTCTGCGACCGTGTGACAATTCTCTACGGCGGCCGCGAACGTGCGACCGGCACACTGGATGAACTGCTGGCCAGGCGCGAACAGACGCAACTGGTCACCGACGAACTCGACGAAGCAACGCTCGAGGAGGTCCGCCGCGTGCTGACCGCCAGGGGCCGCGGGGTCCGCGACGTCTCCTATCCGCGCGACCGGCTGGAGAACCTCTTTCTGAACATCGTTGAGGAGGCCCGCCAGCAGCGCGTCTCCCACGGCGGTGCCATCGCCGGCGGGCAGGTGGCCGAGTTCCTCACCGGGGCCGGCGAGGAAGGACGCGACATCATCGAATCGCTCGTTGGCGGCGAGAACGAAACGCCCGAGCCTATCGAGGCCGAGCAGGCTGAAGCGCCGGTCGAGGAGACACGCGACGTCGACGAGAGCATTCTGACCGGCCTGCAGCAGGCCCGCGACGTCGAGCCGCAGACATCCGCCGAAGCCGCCGCGCCCGCCGACGAGAGAGCGCAACCGAAGAAGCCCGATCAGACGCAGGCCGACCGCGGCATTATCGACGACCTGCTCGGCGACGAACCGTAGGGCGAGCAACTCGTTGCTCGCGGGGCGTGTTCGACGACGCGCGGGGCCTGTTTTGCGTGAGAACTAGTCTGGTGCGTAACTTGTTACGCACCAGACGCACCGACTGGAACTGGAGCAACCTTGTCGTTCTGAGACGCCCGACATACGCGGATACGAGACACCATGGCGGAGACAACCGACAAAAGAGCGACCGGAAGCCTGGGCGGCGTCCTGCAGGGGCGCATGTCCGGGCCGATTGTCATTGCCGTCGTTGCCATCCTCGTCGCCGGGGCTGTCCCGGTCGTCTGGCTGATCCGCGAGTTCGCCGCCGCCCAGATCGCCGCCGTCGCGCTGGCCGCGGCGGGCCTGGCCGTGCTGCTCAGCCGCCACGGCATCCGCGCGGTGGCCCGTCAGACGCTGGCCCAGTCGGCCCGCATGCGCATCGCGATGGCCTTCGTCGTCATGCTCGTGCTCGTCTTGACGCTGCTGCCGCGGTTCATGAAAGGCGACGGCACGCTTGCCGGCAGCATCCGAACCTACCTCTCCTACGGCGTGAGCATCTCCGGGGCGCTGCTGTCGATCGTCACCGTCCTGCTGGCCGTGGCGGTGGTCTCCTGGGACATCCGCGAGCGAACCATCTTTCTGGTCTCCGTCAAGCCCGTCCGCCGCTGGGAATACCTCGTCGGTCGTTGGATGGGCGTGATGGCCCTCAGCGGCATGCTGCTGCTGGCCTCGTGGGTCGGCATCTACGTCTTTGTCCAGTTCCTGCGCGACGGCCAGGCCGCCAGCGACCTCGACCGCCGCATCGTCGAAACCGAGGTCTTCACCGCTCGACGACGACTCAGGCCGCGCCTGCCCGACTATGAAACCGCCGTCGCCCGTCGCATCACTCAGATGAGGCAGCAGGGCTACTTCAACCAGGCCGTCGAGGCCTACATGGCCAGCCGTGACCTCACACGCCAACAGGCGGAGCAGCAGATCGTCCGGCAAGTCCAGGACGAGGCGCAGACCGCTAGCGAACTCATCGCCCCCGGGGGGACCATGCCGTACCGCTTCGGCGGGCTAGACGTCTCCGGCGAAACCGTGAGCGTTGCCGGATCGGTCGAGCTGGCTGCGGTGGATCGCGGGCGGTTCCGCATCGTGGCCCCGCGACGGGTGGTGGGGCGGCTGGTCTACGGCGGCCCGGTCAAGGTCCAGGGCTATCGCGGGCGCGTCATGCGCGTCGAGACCGACGGCTTTGACGTGGCTTTCCCGGCCTCGGAGATGACGCACGCGGAGCTTCATTCGCTGGAGCCCGGCGATACGGTGACCGTTACGGCCGAGCCGACCGTCCAGTTCCGCTACAAGGTCGTGCCGACGGCCGGCAGCCGGTCCGGCACGATGGCGCGGGTGATCGAGCTTTTCCGCGGCGTCACGGTCGAGGCCGACGGGGCCGCCCCGGCCGAGGGCGAACCGGATCTGCGGTTTGAACGCATTTACAGCGACTGGGGCATGGGCCCGCTGAACTCGATGACGACGGTCACGCTGCCGGTCTTCGGTGCCGCAGCCGACGGCGAGGCGGAGATCGCCGTGCAGTACCATAACGTGCCCGTGTCGCGCGACGGCCCGCCGCCTCGGCCGGTCCGGATCAAGTACGAGGACGTCTCGCTGCTGTACCGCGTGGGCGGCTTCGAGGCGAATGTCCTGCGGGCGATGCTGCTGGTGTTGTTCCAGTTGGCGTTCCTGGCGGCGCTGGGCGTGTTTTTCGGCAGTTGGCTGTCGTTCCCGGTCGGGGCCTTTGCATGCATGGTGCTGCTGGCCAACGGCTGGATGATGGGCTGGCTGTCCGAGGCGCTGGCCTCCGGCGGCGACGTGATGTCGAGCGTGGGCGTGCTGACGTTGGGTGTGCTGCAGGTGGTCCTGCCGGACTTTTCCCAGACCTCGCCGTCGGAACGTTTGGTTGACGGCCTGGCGATCGGGTGGCTGAACGTGGCCGACGTGGGTGCGATGACCGTGGCGGTCCGGACGGTCCTGTACCTGCTCGGCGGATGCCTGATCTTCCAGCGCCGCGAACTGGCGGGGGCGGAAACAACATAATGCACAATAATACACATTGCAGTGACCCGGTGCAGCGGGTGCTGCACCGCGCATCGTAAAGCAAAACGGTAGGGTGCGTCACTTGTTACGCACCACGCTTTGCAGGCAAGACGCTCAAAGGAACTGACGACAGAACGATGAAGCATCGAACGCGATACATCCAGGCTGGCTGCCTTGCCGGCGCGATTGTCCTGCTCGCGGTGGCCGGGCTGCTGCACCGTCCGCTGGCCGGCCGGGGACAGGAGGCCAACCTGCTCGGCGAGGAGGACGTGGACGTTCTCCGCCAGAACCCCGAGCTGTCGGTCATCACCACGCTGCCGGGCGGGCTGCGCGTCCTGGCGGTCAACTACCTGTGGATCCGCAGCCAGGCGGCCCACCAGGCCGGGAGGCACTTCGACGCCTACCAGCTCGCCGAGGCCATCTGCCAGCTCCAGCCGTACTACCCCGGTGTCTGGGCGTTCCAGGCGTGGAACATGGCCTGGAACATCTCGGTGACCACCTTCACGCGCGAGGAGCGTTGGCAGTGGGTGTACAACGGCGTGAAGCTGTTGCGGGATCGCGGCATACCGCTGAATCCCCGCAGCCTGGTCCTCTACAAGGAACTGTCGTGGATTTTCGTCTCGAAGATCGCCGGGCGACTGGACGACATGCACTGGTCGTACAAAGCCCGCTGGGCGTGGGAGATGCAGACACTCCTCGGCGCGCCGCCTTACAACGAGGACAGCCGTCTCTCGCTCGCCGAGGCGACCCAACAGACGATCGACGCCTTCCGCCCGATCGCCGAGGCGCCGCTGAACCGTGACCGGACCCTGCAGGGCCGCGACCTCATCCAGCCGGGCGCGCGGGAGCAACTGCTCAGCGACCCGGCCGTGGCGGCCTACGCCGATCGGCTGGCCACGCGGGGCGTGGAGGTCGACGAGTCGCTGCTGGAGGCCTGGAACGCCTGGAGCCTGGATCCGTCGGCCGACGTCGTCCGCATCGAGACGCCCGAGCCGGCGACCGAGCAGGAACAGCAGCTGTCCGACCTGATCAACGAGCCTGCCTCGGCCGAGCCGCGGGCGAAGCTGCTGGCCTTCGTACGGGCGCAGATCCTTTGGAACCGCTACAAAATGGACCCCGCGTTCATGTTGCGGCTGATGGAGCGGACGGTCGAGCACGACGGCGAGGCCTATCCGCTGCCGCTGGATTGGCGGCACGCGATGAGTCACGGCCTGTACTGGGCGGCCTACGGGCTGGAGGTCTGTGACCTGATGGGTGTGGAGAACATGCACCGCCTGAACAACATGCGAAACGTGCTCAATTCGCTCAAAACGCTGACGTCTACCGGTGTGGTGGCGCTGCAGGCGCGGCCCGACGACCCCCTGTATCCCAACTACTGGGAAGCCTCCGACCTGCGGTACATCGAGCCGACACACCGGCAGCACCTGGCGTTTATTGCCCGGGTCGAGGAGATTCAGAAGGCCGAGGGCAAGCCGGTTCGCGACTTCGCGGACAACATTCTCGGGTCGGGTCACGTGAACTACCTGATCGACGCGATGAAAATGCTCGTCGCCGATGCCCGCATAGCCGAGGCCCAGCGGCACTTCGACTTCTGCAAAAACGAGTACAATCGCGACAGCGCCGACTGGCAGTTTGCGCGCGTGCAGAGCTTTATCGTCAACGACTTCGCCCGCGATCCGGACTTGCGATACGACCTGGTTATCCAACTGATGCAACTGTCGCTGAAGCGGGCTTTGCTGGCGCGCGGCGTCTACGGGCACGAGGACGTCTGGCAGGGGCGGTACAGCTTCGCCGGGCGGCTGTACAAGGCGTACCAGGAGCAGGCCGTCGAGCGGATGAAGCTGCCCGAGTCCTACGACTGGGTGGTTGCGGACGTGCTGGCGAAGCTGCTGGCCCAGCCGCGGGTCTTCGGGGTGAGCCTTACGCTCCAGCAGCGCAGCCGTCTGTTTGCGGTGATGCAGGATCGGCCCCTCGTCCAGGCGATGGCGTATCACGGCGCCCGCCGGCCGCTGCAGCAGCTCTGCCAGATCGAGGGTGTCGATTTCGCCCAGGCTTTCCCCGAGCCGCCCGGCTACCAGGAGTGGCTGCAACGCCAACAGGAGCGGATGCAGGGCGCCCAGCCGCACCAGCGACAAGAGGGAAAATAGCGCTCCGAGGCGGTGAGACCTGGGAGCATCCGCAAAACTACCTGATTCTACAAAGAAGTTTTTGCAGAAAAAGCTTAACGTATCGAGGGGTTTCGTTGACGATAAGGGACAGGCACGACGGGTTTCTGCGGAATCGGTCTGGAGAACCCAGTGATGCTTTATATTCGGTGCACCGCTCTGACGTGGGTGCTGGCGATCGTAGTTGCTACCGCTGCGCTCAGTACCGCAGCGTGGGCCCAGCAGGAACCAACAGGGGTGGAGACGGACGATACGACCACAACGACAACGACGGTCTCGGGCGAGGACACTGGCGGTGCCCGTGTGGTTCGGCCGGGCCCGGGTGGCCAGATATCAATTAAGACGCCGGTAGGCGGTGCGGACGTCCGGCAGACGCTGGTCGTTCTGAGTATCCAGGGTCAGCGCCAGGGCAAGAAGCAGATCGTCCCGTCGAACAATGTCACCGGTAGCATCAACCTCCAGCTTGACGGTCTCACCTGGGAGCAGGCACTCAAGGCCGTTTTGAAGTCCAGCAACCTCGTGGCTATCGAGGAAGAAGATTTCATCTACGTCTACACGGCCCAGGAGGCCGACGCCTTCGTTCCGATCAAGTCGCGCGTTTTCCGTCTGGCCTACCTGACCGCGGCCGACGCGAAGGTTCTCGTCGAGAAGTCGTTGTCCGAGAAGGGCAGCATCACCGTCACGCCGGCCCCGAGTTCCGGTATCGCGGCCAGTACCGAGGAGACCGGTGGCAAGTCGCACGCGGCCGGGGAGGTGCTGATTGTCTACGATTACGAGGAGAACCTCGACGCCATCGAAGAGCTGCTGGAGGAACTGGACGTTCGGCCGAAGCAGGTGCTGATCGAGTCGACGATTCTCTCGGCGCAGTTGACGGAAGACAATGCTCTTGGCCTGAACATTCAGGCAATTACCGGCGCCGAGTTCGGACAGATGGTCGATGCCGACGGCGTGGCGACGACCACCGACCTCACCAGTGGGCTGACGGCTCCGGCCACGGATATCAACAACCTGAACCGTCGGAATATGCGCGTGTCCATGCCGATGAGCGTCAACCAGCAACTGGAAGGTTCGCCGCTGACGATCGGCCTGGTGTGGAACGATATTTCCGTCTTCCTGCGGGCCCTGGAATCGATTACCGACACGACGGTCCTGGCCAATCCCAAGCTGCTGGTCGTCAACAACCAGCGTGGTGAGGTCCTTATCGGCCGCAAGGAAGGCTACCTGACGACGACCATTACCTCGACGGCCGCCGCCCAAGAAGTGGAATATCTGGAGACGGGCACGCGGCTGATCGTCCGCCCCTACGTTGGCGACGACGGCTGGGTCCGTATGGAAGTCCACCCGGAGGTCTCTGAAGGTGGCGTCGAACAGGTCGGCGAGACCGGCACGGCGTTGCCGCGTGCCGCGACCACCGAAGCGACCACGAACGTCATGATTCGTGACGGAAAGACGCTGGTGATCGGCGGGCTGTTCCGCGAGCGGGACGTGGCCAACCGTGCCCAGGTGCCGGTGCTCGGCAGCATTCCGGTGCTTGGCATTCCGTTCCGCAGTACTGTGGATACGAAGCTGCGTGAGGAGGTCATTATCCTTATCACCCCGCATATCATGCAGGCACCAGTCGACGAGATCGTCAGTGACCAGTTGCGCAACGATATGGAACGCACCCGCATCGGCGGGCGGCGCGGCATGATGTGGCTGAATCGGGCGCAGTTCGCCAACTGGCACCTCCATCAGGCGAAGCGCGACCTGGTGGCCGGCAAGGAATCCGCCGCTATGTGGAACCTTGACCTCGCCCTGGCGTACGAGCCCAAGATGATCCAGGCCATCCGACTCAAGGAACGCCTGACGGACCAGGCGTACTGGGCGGAGCAGCCCCGATTTGTCAGCTCCCGCGACGTCGTCAAGCGGATGATCATGCAGGACCTCGGCATGCCGATCGAGTCCGTGCAGTATCCGACCCGGCCGCTGAGCGACGACCGGATCCCGCTGGAGGCCCGTGAGCGGATGTCGATCGAGAATCCGATCGAGACGCCCGTTCGAGGTCCCCGCCGCATGTCGGCCCCGCCGGTGCGAGGTGACGAAGCGGGCATCGAGATCCTCCCACCGCCCGAGCCGAACGAGTCGGCCGAGCCGCCCATGATCAAGGAAGAGCCGTCCAGCGAGACCACGGTCATCATCGAGGACGAACCCGTCGCGGCCCCGACGCCGCCCGGTCACAGCCCCGAGACGGCCCCCGAGTTGACGCCCGCCGAGCCGGACAGCGAGGCGGCCGAGATGGACGCTGGCGAGACCGATTCCGATGAGGACAAAGACACGACCGACGAGGCCGGCAGCAAGGCCCCCGCGGCCACGCCGACGATCGACCGCCTGCTGCAGCTCGACGACGAGCCGCAGGCCAGGTCGACCAGCCCGGCTCCGAAGGTCGACGAGGCTGCCGAGGCCGAGCCGGCAACCGACGTCAAGTCCCACCAGGCCGCCCCGGCCCCGCAGCCGGAGGAACCGGCCACCACCCAGCCCCGGAAGGCACCGGCCGCACCGTCCACGGATGTGACGCATCGGTCCCGGCGCCGCGGGCGTCAGGCCGCACAGACCGTCCGGCCCCTGCGCGTCTGGGTGCCGAAAAGCGGCAAGCCGGCGGCCGAGAAGGAACTGGCCGAACGCGATGTCCCCTCGCTGTGGGACGCGATGGCTGAGCAGGAAGCAAAGTAGTCAACGACCCACCCACGGATGGAGACCATCATGAAGCGATTCGCCCTTGTTCTGGCGGCCGTCCTCGTCGCGGGCCTCTCCGGCTGCGATGAGATGAAGCCCACGTCACTCAAGGAACGCAACAAGGACACGCTCGACCAGTGGGCCGATACCCACGTCGAGCGTCTCTACCAGGTCTGCCAGCAGCAGTATCGCGCCGGCCAGCACATCGAAGTCGAGACCAAGGCCCAGGAGGCCCTGCGCCTCCAGCCGGAGCACCAGGAGTTTCTGCTGATGCTGGGGAAGGTGCAGATCGAACTTGGCAAGCCCTTCAAGGCTGAAAAGGCGCTTGAGAAACTGGCCGAGATCGCGCCGCAGCGGTTTGACGTGCCTTACTTCATCGGCATCGCTCGCGAGCGAAGCGGCAACCTCCAGGGCGCACTCGACAGCTATCAGCATGCCCTCCAACTCAGCGGCGGGCGCGGCAGCGAGATCGTGATGGCCGCCACGGAAGTGCTCATCAGCATGGGCAAGCCCGCCGAAGCCCAGCGGTTCCTGCAGACTCACATGCCTCCGCCGGACGAGGCCGAGGCCCGCGTCTACGAACTCGCCGGACGACTCGCCAGCATCCTCGGCCAGCACAGCCAGGCCGTCGACCACTTTGAGCGGGCCACGCTGATGGACGTCGAGAACCTGCGATATCCTGAAATGCTCGGCGAGGCCCAGTACCACGCGGGCATGTTTGCCGAGGCCATTTCGACCTTCGAAGGCGTTCTGGCGCGCGACGAAGCCCCAGACGCCGGCGTCTGCATGATGCTCGGTGACTGCTACCTGGCCCGAGGCTTGAACGGCAAGGCCATCGACGCCTACCGACGCGCTTGCCAGGCCGACACCGGTCGCGTGGCCTGCTGGGTGAACCTGGCCAAGGGTGAACTCGCCTCCGGAAACGCCGAACGCGCCGCCCAGGCGGCCCGCCAGGCGCGCAAAGTCGACCGCCGCTCGGTCGAGGCCGCCCAGATCCTCGCCTACGCCCTGCTGAAGGACAACGAGGTCGTCCAGGCGGCGAAAGTGCTCAAAGAGGCCCGCAAAACGCACCCGAAGGATCCGACAATAACCTGCTTACTCGGACAGACTTACGCGTCCGTCGGCAAGTGGGACCGGGCCGGGCAGTTCTACCGCTATGCCTTGAAGCTTGATCCGAAGTGTGCCGTCGCCAGGGAACTGCTCGCCGTGGCAGAGCAGAACCGCACCGCCGGGAGCGACCGGACGCTGCCGACGCCGTAGGTGATACCAAGCGGGCTAAGGTTGTGCATGGTGGAGCACCTGCTCCGCGAGGTCAATCCACTATGTGCTCGTGAGTTACACGCGGGGCTCCGTACGGGACACCGCGCAGAGGTTTTGTGCGTCCCGTATGAGGCATGGTCAGGCGATTGCGTGCCAGTTGCACCGCAGGGACGCCTCGGCCGGGCAATGCCGCCTCAGCAACGGCCAGCATCGCAGGAATCCGGCCGTCTCGATAGCCGAAATACACACGCCCACGCCGCCGTTTGTGTGGCGGACAACCGTACCGAAGTATGAGACGGTTGCATCGGTGACGCCGTGACAGTGCAGTGTGATCGTTACAACAGTGTGCGGCATTCCTTGGTGGCCTGCAACGCCGGCAAGGTAGTGGCAGGAGGCTTGGCTTACTTGCGCGGGCGGCTCTTTCGGGTTTTTTGGATGTTTGCATTTCTTGATTTTGGGATTTTTAGATTTTTAGATTTTTAGATGTTTGGATGTCGCCAAGCGGATCCGTCGCACAGACCGAAATGCGACATCTGCATTCGGAAATCCGATCTCGCGGGCATTGGGATTCTCTGCACTCAGTACCTCCCGCCCCAACCCATGTCGCACACAATGCTCGGATTGTTCAGCTTTTTAAGTAGACAGGCCAGGGCATGTATTGTACAATACGTAATGAGGCAAAATACTGATAACATAGCCTCACGCCCTTATTTCCCATTTACTTTTTGGAAGGAGTACGGAGATGAAACGCACTGCATTTACACTGATCGAAATCCTGATCGTGGTGATCCTGCTGGGTATCCTGGCGGCGATCGTGGTTCCACAGTTCGCAGATGTTTCTGATGAGGCAGCCGAGTCGGCTGCGCAGACGGACATTTCCACGCTGAACTCACAGCTTCAGCTCTGGACGAACCTGAATCCCAATGTCGCAAGGGGTGCCGATTACGCCGCGATGATCGCGCTGATGACGGCAGCGAATGCTGATGGCAGCGCGGCCGTTCTCACCCAGGCGCCGACGCCGCCGTCGGGCTACACGTACAGCTTCGATGGCACGACGTTCGACTACACTGCACCGTAACGCGACAGCTGCCAGCGAGTCGACTGATAAACACGGCCCGGGTGGAATCGCCAAGCGGTTCCGGCCGGGCCGTGATTTTTGCGCGCGGATATGTTATGCTATGTGGAAGAACTACCGATATAGGGGGGGAGGAGCGGTACATGGGAGTAGGCCGTGCGCTGGGTTCATAGAAATGTGGCCGAAACGGTCATTGTTTAGCGGATAACGAGATGTTGTTTCACGGCCGAGCCAAGGATGTTCTTCCCATCGGTGTGGACCTGGGATCGAGTTCTGCCAAACTCGTCCAGTTGCGGTCCACGCGGAACGGGCACGAGTTGGCTGCCTGCGGGCGGGTGGAGATCCCCCTGCACATTCGACGCGACCCGATCGGACGGCTGGGCTTTTTTGCCCATCGCCTGCCGAGGCTGCTGAAGTCCGGCGGCTTCAAGGGTCACCGCTGCGTGCTGGGCCTGCCGGCGGAAAATACATTTGTTCGACACGTCAAGATTCCGAACGTCTCCGAGAAGGACACCGAGGCGGCGGTCATGCGGGCCGCCCAGCGAGAACTGCCGTACCCGGTTCGCGAGGCCGTTATCCGGCACGTTGTGGCCGGCGAGGTCTACAGCGACGGCGAGACCAAACGCGAGGTGATCATTGTCGCGATTCCGATGTCGACGATGGAGGCTTACCTGGAGATGACGAACCGTGCCGGCCTCGAGGTCGCCGGCGTGAACATCGAACCGATGGCGATCGTCGAATGCTTCACGAGTCTGTTTGCCGGTGAGAACGAGGACGATGACGCCCCGGTGCTGTATGTGGATCTGGGCGCGTCGAGCACGCAGGTGGTGATCGCCCACGGCACGTCCGTGGTCTTTGCACGGAATATGCCGCGGGGGGGCAACCAGGTCTACGAGGCGCTGGCCGAGGAACTGAACCTGTCGCTGGAGACCGCCCACAGCCTGCGGCAACATCCGGAGTTGATGGAGGCGCTGGACGGCCAGAGCGTCGAGGACGTCCTGGCGCGGTGCGTGACACCGTGGTTGCAGGCGATGCACAATGAAATTGACCGCTGTCTGCAGTATCATGCGACCGTGTTTCGGTCGGTGTCGAGCGTCAAGCGAGTGATTTTTACCGGTGGCGGCGCCCAGGACAAGATGCTCTGCCAGGGCATTGCCAAGGCGTTGAAGCTGCCGGCCCAGATCGGCGACCCGCTGGTGGGCCTGTCGATCGGCAAGGATGTGACGATAGCCAATAGCGAGTCGGGCCAACCGGACCTGGCCGTGGGTGTCGGCCTGAGCCTCAGTGGCAGACAGGGCTGACAGGAGCAAGCATGTCGAATCTGAATCTACTGCCGGATTACTATGTCAAGGAGCGATTTCGCTATCGCATCGACATGATCTGCGTTGTGCTTTTCGCGATCGTGATGGCCGCGATGATTGTCGTCGGCAAGCGGACCGAGAAGGACCTTAACGAGGTCCGCAAGGTACATGAACGTGTGACCAGTCGTTTTGAAGAGGCCAGGGACTTCGTGGAGGTCTTTTTCTCCAAGCAGGCGGACCGCAACGCCCTGCAAAAGCGGCTGGCGTCCTTGCAGGACCTCCGTCAGGCCGTCGGTGCGAGCTACATTCTTTCGCTCCTTACCACGAGCGCTCCTTCGGACGTTTCACTGTCGCGGGTGAGTATCGCCGAGCCCGCTGCGGTTCGCCCCAATCAAAATAACCTGGCTCCGGGAAAAGGGGGCCAGACGGGCCCGCCGCCTCCGCCGCGTGTCCCGGAATACATGGAGGTCACCGTAAAGGGCCGGGCCACGGATACCGCTCCGCTCAATGTCTTTGTCCAGGCCCTCATCGCCAACGCATTGACCGACAAGGTCTCCTCGCCCTACAGCCGCCTCAACACCCACGAAGACGAAACGTTCTACGAGTTCAACTTCAACTTTCGGGTCCTTACCGACCGCAAAACGGTCAACGAGGTGCGCAGCAGGTCACGGGAGTCGGACACCGAAGCAAGGCCGGTGGCGGAGGGTTCATCATGAACAAATTGTCACTCAGAGAGCTTGTTTTTGTGCTGCTGCTATTTGGTATCATTGTCGGGCAGTGGCGGCTGGTTCTGACACCCCGCACGCAGCGACGCGAGGAGTTGTCCGAGGACGTTGCCGAGAAGCAGGAGCAACTGAACGAACTGGAGCAGGCACGCGCCTTGGCACGGCAGAACCTGGACGGCGAAATCGCCAGGCTCCATGCCAAGATCGAGACCTTGCATGAGTTTCTACCGTCGCAGAACCGCCGCCACGGCATCATCACGGAACTCAAGGGCCGTGCCGACGCATACGGCCTGGTGACACTGGAGTCGCGCATGAGCGAACCGGTGCCGTCGGACGCAGGCCCGAAGAACGACAATATCACCGAGGGTGAGTTCTTCATGCGGCTGCGAGGCAACTACGTAAGTTTCTTCTCGTTTCTTGAAGCCGTCGAGCGTATGGACTGCATCGTCAAAGTCGACAGAATCGTCCTGTCTCGCATGGCCGGGCAGTCTCGCCCGGCCCGTGAGGGGGGTGGCGATACGCAAGACGACGAGGACGGCAACGTGAGCGTCGAACTGCAGCTGACATTCTACTTTTCCGATTGAGGAGACAGTTCATGGCCGAGCCGAATACATCTGAGACGCGTCGGGGCGATCATATTGCCGGGATGCGCCCACAGGACTCAGCAGATACTGATGCGGTCAAACCCTTCGCCGGGGGCAGTGACCGGGGCGGATCCGGCAAGACCATTTACGGCGTGCGGCGGAGTACCGTCCTGATGGTGGTGATGTTCATGGTCGGCATAGGCTGGGTCGCCGCCGAGACGTGGAAGACCCCTTCGATCGAGCCGGCCGAAACGGACAGCGACAGCGAGATGTTCATTGAGGCAGGGCTCAAGGTTGTCCGCCGCGCGAAGCAGGCGCCCCAAAACCCTGCAACCACGTCGCCGGCCATTGCCGCAGCCCGGCCCCTTCGTGGCGAACTGGTGCAGAAGAATCCCTTCGAATCGCTGTTTGAGGATCCCCCGCCGTCACCTGAGCCAGATCCCGATCCCGACCCGGAACCGGAGCCGGAGCCAACCCCCCTTCCGCCCCCGAAGGATGCACCTCCCAAGGTCGACCACCTGAGACTGGGGCCGATCGCAAGCCCCCAGGGCGGAGGCGGAAGCGCCTATGTCAGCGGCCAGATTGTTGAGGAAGGCGACGTGATCGATGGGTGGACCATCGAGCGAATTTCCAAGGATGGCGTCGTGTTGGAATGGAAAGACCATCGCCATATCCTGCGCCCCAAATCTCCGTAGCCCGGAGAGACGTTATGGCAGAAAAACCAGGTCAGCCCGAACAGTCGATGGCAGGTGGCGGAGCCCGCACGCGCCTTCAAAGCGTGCTGGATGAAGTATGGACGCCGAGCGGCGGCGAGGCCACCGCAGGCCCCGAGCGCTTGCTGCTGGACAACGGCATCATTACGCAGGCGCAGTACCGGCAGGCACTGCGACGCCAGGAAGAGGACAGGCGGCTGAGCATCACCGACGCGCTGGTGAAGATCGGTGCGATCGACGAGACCCAGGCCCTGCAGGCCATTGCCGAGCACGCCAAGCTGCCGTTCCGGCGACTCAACGCCAGCGAGGTCGTCGACGAAGCGTTCGAGGTGCTTCCCGAAGACTACATGCGCAACAAGAACGTCCTGCCGATCGGTTGGGAGGACGACGCGGTCCTGATGGCCGTTCACGATCCGACCGATATCTTCCTGGTTGACGATTTTCGGACCCGGATCAAACAGCCGGTCAAGCTGGTCGTCGTGCCTCCGACGGACATCAAACGAGCCATTGAAGAACTCTCGGCCGGTCCGACCCAGCAGGTCGACGAGATCGTGCGGGATTTCGACGACGAGGCCGTCGAGGTTGTCGACGAAGAGGAAACCGAGCAGCAGGATCTCGAACAGATGGCCGGCGAGAGCCCGGTCATCCGCTATGTGAACTACCTGATTTCCTCGGCCGTCCGCGAGGGCGCCAGCGATATTCACATCGAGCCGGGCGAGAAACGCATCCGCGTGCGGTTCCGCATGGACGGCATTCTCTTCGAGCAGTCGGCCCCGCCGATTCAGATGCATGCGGCCATCATCTCGCGTCTGAAGATCATGGCGAACCTCGATATTGCCGAACGCCGCCTGCCGCAGGACGGTCGCATTCGGGCGTCGGTTCACCGACGCAGCATCGACCTTCGAGTCAGTACGCTGCCCACCGTCCACGGCGAGAAGTGCGTCATCCGTATTCTGGATAACCGTGCCATCAGCGTCGGCCTGGAGAATCTCGGCTTCCAGCCGGATACGCTGAGGACCTTCAAGCATGAGATCCTCCAGCCGCACGGCGTGATCCTGGTGACGGGCCCGACCGGTAGCGGCAAGAGCACGACGTTGTACTCGGCGCTGCAGATCATGGATCACGACAAGATGAACATCTCGACCGTCGAAGACCCGGTCGAATATGAACTGGCCGCCGTCAATCAGGTCAACGTCCGCAGCGGTATCGGCATGACCTTCGCGGCCGCGCTTCGAAGCCTGTTGCGTCAGGACCCGGACGTGGTGATGGTCGGCGAAATCCGCGACGCCGAGACGGCCCGCATCGCCGTGCAGGCGTCGCTGACCGGCCACCTCGTGCTCTCGACACTGCACACGAACGACGCGCCGAGCAGCATCACCCGGCTGATCAATATCGGCATCGAGGCCTACCTCATCAGTGCCGCGGTCAATGCCGTGCTCGCCCAGCGGCTTGTCCGGCGGATCTGCCCGGACTGCAAGACTGTCGTTGACGAGCCGACCGCCCCCGAGGCCGAATTCCTTAAAGTTTGCGAGAAAGAGGATGTACAGCTCTACCGCGGCGCCGGATGCGAAAAATGCCGCAACACCGGTTACAAAGGCCGGGTCGGATTGTATGAACTGTTGGTCCTCAACGACGATATTCGTGATATCGTTACACGTAACCCGACGTTGACCGAACTTCGCAGTCATGCGCGTGACACCGGCATGGTGACGTTGCGGGAAGACGGCCTGGCGAAGGCATCGCAGGGCCAGACCACCGTCGAAGAAGTCATGCGTGTGACAGAAGCATAGAGGCCCTGAAGGGAGCTGACATATATGTCCCACGTGCAGAAGCAAAGAGACCCTGAAGGGAGCCGACATATGGCCCAAGTGCAGCCATCTCAGTCCTCCGCCGTCCAGCAGGCGCCGCCCGCGCAACCGACGGTGCTTCAGGAGATGTTGATGCGGACGCTTCGCAGCGGCGCCAGCGATCTGCACCTGGTACCCGGCCATCCGCCGATGCTTCGTATTCACACGCGTCTGGTTCCGATGGAAGGCAAGGACGTGCTCAAGCCGCAGGAAACGGTTGCCATGGCCAAGGAAATGCTGGGCGAAGGGCCCATGGCCATGCTCGCCAAGCGCCGCGACCTGGACTTCAGTACGCATGTAAAGGACATGGGGCGATTCCGTGTCAACGCCCACTTCCAGCGGGACATGCTGGCCGTCGCATTCCGTTCGATCGCCGCCGAGGTGCCGCGTCTGCAGACGTTGAACCTCCCGCCGCTCGTTGAGCGATTCGTTGACCTGCCGCGCGGCCTGGTGCTCGTCACGGGCGCCACCGGCAGCGGCAAGAGTACGACGCTGGCCTCGGTGATCAACGAGATGAACCTCCGCGCCGACCGGCACGTGATTACGCTCGAGGACCCGCTCGAATACCTCATCCCCAGCCGCACGTGCCTGATCGAGCAGCGAGAGGTGGGCTCGGACGTTACGAGCTTCTCCAGCGGCCTGCGCCATGCGTTGCGACAGGACCCGGACGTCATCCTCGTCGGCGAGATGCGCGACCTGGAAACCACCTCCGCCGCGATCACCGCCGCCGAAACCGGCCACCTGGTGCTCTCGACGCTGCATACCCAGGGGACGGCCCAGACGCTCGCGCGAATCATCGATATTTACCCGGCCGAGCAGCAGAACCAGATTCGCAGCATGCTGGCCAATACACTCCAGGCCGTCGTCACGCAGACGCTGTTTCGACGACAGGACGGGCGGGGTATGATCCCCGGCTGTGAGGTGATGGTCTGTAACTCGGCCGTGCGGAATTGTATCCGCGAGAACCGCATCCACGAGATCCCCAACGTCATCGAAACCAGCCGGGCCGAAGGCATGATCCGCCTCGACGAGTCCATCAAGGGCCTGGTGCTGAACAACCTCATCTCTCGAAACGAGGGCCTGAGTCGGTCGCAGAACCCTGTGTCGCTGGCCCGTGCCCTGGGCAGGTAATGCAGCATGCCAAAGTACAAATACAAGATTGAGACATCGCAGGGCAAGGTCACGAGCGGTGTGATCAAGGCTGACACGCTGACGGAAGCCTCCGACTGGGCACGCAGCCAGGGCGGGCAGGTGCTGAACATCAGCGAAGCCGGCGGGGCGGCGGATACTATCGAGAGCCTCCGCAATATCCGCGTCGAGTTCGGCCCGGGCCTCAAAGACATCATGTACTTCACCAAGCAGCTAGCCGTGATGGTCCGGGCAGGCATCAGCCTGCGCGACGCGATTGACGGCATCGCCTCGCAGGTGGAGAACCAGAAATTCCAGTCGGCTCTGCAACAGATACGGCGGGACGTGGAATCCGGTACGCCGTTTTCCTCTGCCTTGGCCAAGTATCCGAGGATGTTCGGCACGCTCTACATCAACATGGTTCGTGCCTCGGAACTTTCGGGTACCTTTGCCGATATGATGGATCGTATCGCCGAGTACCTTGCCGAGCAGCACGAGACGCGAAGTATGATACGCGGCGCCATGATCTATCCGGCCGTGCTCTTCACGTTGTCGGTCACCGCGGTGACCTTCCTGCTGACCTGGGTCCTGCCGAAGTTCATGACAGTTTTCAAAGGGAAAGAGGCCAGTCTGCCAACGCCCACCAAGGGGCTCATCTGGCTGAGCAACTTCCTCCGCGACGACTGGTACATACCGGTGGCGGGCATCGCGATACTTATCACCGGATTCTGCATTTTCAGACGGACCCCCGTCGGTCGCACCACCATTGACCGTGCCAAACTGAAAGTGCCGATTCTCAGCAAGATGTTCCGGGCGATCTACATCAGTCGCGGTTTGCAGACCATGGGTGAACTTGTCAATGCAGGCGTTCCCATGCTGGAGACGCTCGATATTACGGCCGAGATTTCCGGCAATGTCCATTACGAGCACATGTGGTCTGAAGTCCGCGACAGCGTCCAGGAGGGCAACAAGATCGTCGCCCCGCTCCAGCAGGGCGACCTCATGCCGCCCAGTGTTGTCCAGATGATTGGCGCCGGGGAGGAATCCGGCCGACTGGGCGACGTATTGCGCGACGTTTCGGAGTACTACGCCAAGGAACTCAAGGATACAATTAAGGCGGTGACATCGATGCTCGAACCGCTCATGATCATCTTCATGGGCTTCGTGATCGGCTTTATCGCCATGAGCATCATCTTGCCCATCTTCAAGATGTCGTCGATTGCTTCGGGCAAGTAGGATCGCTCAGAAAGGATCGATTGTGATGAAAGCATGGAAGAAGCTACCCAAGGCGTCGCGTGCTTTCACGCTTGTGGAAGTCGTGATCGCCATGATGATTCTCGGGATGTGCATCGTCGCTGCGATGGGGTCGATCCGCGCCTCCATCATGAGTACGGCGGCGGGAACGGATATGACCCAGGCAGTGATCCTTGCCCAGGGCTTGCGTGAATGGACCATGAACCTTCCCTGGAACGATCCGGACGACGAGGACGCGGGCGAAGACGAAAGCGCTCCTGGCACGAATGGCAACTCATCAGAGGTGTGGGTCGACGATCTCAACGATTTGCTGGACGAGGGCGGAACGGGTACGACCTACACCCCGCCGGTCGCGCCCAACGGCGCGGGCACCGACACCCGTCTCGACGCTCTGGGCATGTGGACCGAACATGTCGACCTGACGTGGCGCGACGCGACCGATATCGACACCATTGTTGCCGACGGCGCCAGTGACGTGGTCTACGTACAGGTGACGATCAGCAAGGGCGACCAGACGGTTCTGACAACCGGCTGGATCATCACCCGGCGCGACTGACCTACAACCGCAATCCGGCCACGGGCTGGCGGTCACGCCCGGCACGAGGAGGCAGATATGTTACGAATCAGCACATCCAAAGGTTTCACGCTGGTCGAGTTGATTGTTGCCATCGTCATCATGGCGATGGTGGTGACCGCTCTGGCCACCGCTTTGAGCAGTTCGCTTCTGGCCTATGAGCAGGTCAACGACATTGCCGACATCAACCAGGCCGCCCGGGCCATCATCGAACGCATGTGCCGTGAAATCCGCACCGCCCAGACGGTTACCACGAGCGACAGCGGCGGCGTCGTCACGTTGTCTCTCGATTACGGGACCGGAGCCAGCCCGGAGACCATCACGTATACCATCGACACCAACAGTGGCGCGATGACCTACGATCAGTCGGGCGGGGCACCGCTTTACACGCTGGTGGGCGACACCGGCGACGACATGACCATGAGCGACGCCGACTTCGGCGTCGAGTATCGCACGATCGACGGCACGAGCCGGCCGACACTGGTGACGATCCACCTCGTTTTCAACATCGGCGACCAAGACTATCCCTTTGGGGCCTCGGCCTGCCTGCGGCGGTGGCTGGGCGAAGTGGCCGATTCGTAACCTCTTTTGCCGTGGCGGCCACCTTCCGGCGTCTTCGAGCCCCTGGTGTGCCACACGTTTCGGTGGCGGCGAAGACATTCCATTCGCCTAGGACCTACCGGTCTTCAGCCCCGGCAGGGGCGGCGTTCAGTAGCCCCACGCGTGAGCGTGGGGTCCGGATCGTTCCTGCCGTTCCTGCGGTCAAGCCCCGCCAGGGGCGCCTTGATGATGCGAAGCACCAAGACGCTCCTGCCGGAGCTTTGCCCGTCATGCCTCCGTGAACCCCGGGCTGACGCCGCGAGGCTACTGAACATCATCCCTGCCGGGATTCAGGAAGGCCGGCTCGTGCGGCCCCAACAGCTGGACGCCCCCATTTTGTGTCGCACACAACGCCCGCTACGCCCGCGAAAAACCCTTGACCCGATCGGTCACTCGCAGTAAAAGGGGCGATCTGTCTTTACCGGCGATACCGTACTGCGCATGCACCGGCCCGCCGCAGGAGCACAAGGCCGCATGTCTGAGGATAAGGCCCTGCAAAACATGGACCTGCAGTCGCTGCGGGAACGCATCGACCAACTCGACCGGCAGATCGTCGAGCTGCTTTCGCAGCGCGCCGAGGTCGTCGTCGAAGTTGGCCGGGCCAAACAGACTGACGGTACGCCGATTTACGCGGCCGACCGCGAGCAAAAGGTCCTGCAGCGCATCGCCGAGTTCAACCCCGGCCCGCTGCCGCAGAAGACCCTCCAGGCCATCTACCGCGAACTGATGAGCGGCTCGTTCGCCCTGGAAAAGCCCCTGCGAATCGGCTTTCTCGGTCCGGAGGGCACGTTTAGCCACATGGCCTCCATGCGGAAGTTCGGCGCGTCCGTCGAGCACCACGCACTGCCGGACATCCGCGCTGTCTTCGACGAGGTCGCCCGCGGCCACTGCGACCTTGGCCTGGTCCCCGTCGAGAACAGCCTCGGCGGCGGCGTTATCGAGACCATGGACTGCTTTCTCGACCACGACGTCCGCATCTGTGCCGAGGTTGTCGTCGAGATTCATCACAACCTGCTGGCCAACTGCCCCGCCGAGGATGTCCGCCTCGTCGCCAGCAAGCCCGTGGTCTTCGCCCAGTGCCGCAACTGGCTCTCAACGGGCCTCAGCAACGTCGACCTCATCCCCGTGGCGAGTACCTCCAAGGCCGCCGAGATGGCTGTCAGCGAGTCCAACCTCGCCGCGATCGGCTCGGACCTTGCCGCGGAGTTGTACGGCCTGAAGGTCGTCTTCGCCAACATCGAGGACAACCCCAACAACCAGACTCGCTTCCTGGCCATCGGTCGCCAGACGCCCGGGCGGACCGGCGAGGACAAGACCTCGATGATCTTCACCACCGCCCACAAGTCCGGCGCGCTGGTCGAGGTCCTCAATGTCCTGGCCCGCCATGAGGTGAACCTCACGAACATCGGCTCGCGTCCCAGCAAGCGACGCAACTGGGAGTACTACTTCTTCGTCGACGTCGAAGGCCACCAGCAAGACGCCGCGTTGGCCTCGGCCATCAAGGAGGCGTGCGAGCATTGCGGCGAGTTGCACATCCTCGGCAGCTATCCGCGGGCAACCGGGCCGATCTGACAGCGCCCCACGGCGCGCCGCCGTATTGAATGCATGAACACGAACGCTATCAGCCCGCCGATGCGGGCACGACCAGAAGGAAGGACACGAGTTTCATGGCACGCAAGATTTTCGTCGCCGGCAACTGGAAAATGAACACCACCATCGCCAGCGGCGTGGCCCTCGCCAACGGGCTGAAGGAGACCATCGGTTCGATCAGCGAGGTCGACCTCGCCGTCTTCCCGCCGCATGTCTACCTCAAGAGCATCGCCGAAACGCTCGCCGGCTCGCAGATTACCGTCGGCGCACAGACCATGTACTTCGAGGAGAAGGGCGCCTTTACCGGTGAGATCTCCGCCGAGATGATCCAGGACGTCGGCTGCCAGTACGTCCTGCTCGGCCACTCCGAGCGGCGTCACGTCTTCGGCGAAACCGACGACGTGATCAACCGCAAGGTCCTCAAGGCGCTCGCAGCCGGGCTGAAGGTCATCCTGGCCTGCGGCGAGCTGCTTGAGGAACGCGAAGCCGACAAGACCATGGACGTCAATGAGCGCCAGGTCAAGAGCGCCCTCGAGGGCGTCGAGGAGGCCGCCATGGCCAACGTCACCATCGCCTACGAACCCGTTTGGGCCATCGGCACGGGCAAGACGGCCTCGCCCGACCAAGCCCAGGAGGTCCACGCCGAAATCCGCAAGCTGCTGGCCGGCCTCTATGACGAGGAGACCGCCCAGGCCACCCGCATCCAGTACGGCGGGTCGGTCAAGCCCGGCAACGCCGCCGAGCTGTTCGCCATGGACGACATCGACGGCGGACTCATCGGAGGCGCGAGCCTCAAGGTCGAGGACTTTACCGCCATTGTTAAGGCCGCCCTCTAAACGGGCCGCCACAGACCACAAGGAACCCCCATGCTGCTGGCATCGTTCTCAGCCGTTTTGCTGAACATCCTGTTTCTGATCATCTGCGCATTGCTGATCATCGTCGTCCTGCTCCAGCGAGGACGGGGCGGCGGGCTCGGCGCGGCCTTCGGCGGCGCCGGCAGCAGCGCCTTCGGTACGCGAACCGGCGACGTATTCACATGGGTCACCATCGTCCTGACGGCCTTGTTCCTGCTGCTGGCCATCGGGGTCGCCGTGGCCTATCGGCCCGATATCGGGCAGGTCGCCACGCCCAGTTTTGACCCGCCTGCGGGGACCATTACCGAGCCCACGCGCGTCCGCATCATCTGTGCAACCCGGGGCGTCAGCATCCACTACACCGTCGACGGCGAGACGCCCACCGAGGACTCCCGTCAGTACGAGGAGACCCCCGTCTTCGTCGAGCCCGGCATGACCATCAAGGCACGCGCATTCCGCGCCGGCCTGTATCCCAGCGCGGTCGCCGAGGCGACCTACGCCTGGCCGCAGGCGGCAACGCCGGTCTTCGACCCGCCCGGCGGCGAATTCGCTGAACCCGTGACGGTCACCATCTCGACGGAAACGACCGGCGACGACATCTACTACACGGGCGACGGCTCTGAGCCGACGCAGCAGTCGACCCCGTACACCGAGCCGATCGAGGTCACTCCGCCGGCGACGCTTCGCGCCCGGACCTTCAGCACCGAGCCGAACTATCGGCCCAGTGATGTCGTCGAGGCCGAGTACAGTCAGCCGGCGCCGACGGGGACACCCGCCGAGCCGACCGAGCAGCCCGAGGCGACCGCCGACGGCCACGCCGACCAGCCGGCCGATACCAACGAGTAGCTCCAACCAGAGGCAGCACATGCTGAAATCGATGACCGGATTCGGAGCGGCCTCGGGAGAGGTCGAGGGCGTCCACTACGCCGTCGAGGTCAAGTCGGTCAACAACCGCTACCTCAAGGTCGTCCTGCGCCTGCCCGACAGCCTCTCGGCCCTGGAAGGCGATATTGAGGCGCAGATGCGGCAGCGCATCGCACGCGGCAGCGTGACGTTGTCGGTCCGCATGAAGCTCGCCGACGAACAGGCCGCCTACCGCGTCAACGACGCTGTCCTGCAGAGCTACCTTGAGCAGATCCGCCTCGCCGAGACCGACTCGAACCCGATGCTCCGGCTGGACCTCGGGGCCGTCCTGCAACTGCCCGGCGTCTGCGAGCCGCCCCCGCTGGAGGAACTCGCCGAACAGACGCGCGACGGCCTGCTCGATCTTGTCGACCAGGCCATCGATGCCCTCGTGTCCATGCGCGTCCGCGATGGCAAAGGTACGGAAGACGACCTGCTCGTCCAGTGCGAGACCATTGATCGTGAGCTGCAGGATGTCGCCAGCCGCTCCGGCGAGGTCGTCGATCTGTACCACGAGCGACTGCGGGAACGCGTCGAGGAACTCACGCGGAACGCCAAGGTCAACATCGACGCGGAAACGCTCGCCCGCGAAGTCGCGATCTTCGCCGAGCGAAGTGATATCAACGAGGAAATCAGCCGCCTGACCGCCCACGTAGAGCAGTTCCGCGAGGCCTGTCGGGACGGCGAACAGATCGGCCGGAAGCTCGATTTCATCGCCCAGGAAATGCTTCGCGAGGCCAACACGATCGCCTCGAAGGCCTCCGATGCGAGCATCGCCCGGTCGGTCGTCGACATCAAGACGGCGATTGATCGTATCAAGGAGCAGGCGGCGAACGTCGAATGAGCAACCTTCGTGATGGACAGGCCGGCAAGCTCGTGGTGGTCTCCGGGCCCAGCGGTGTGGGCAAGAGCACCATCGACCACCGGGCCTTGGCCGCCACCGGCGCCGAGTACAGCTGCTCGGTGACGACCCGCGCCCCCAGGCCGGGCGAGGTCGACGGACGCGATTATCGCTTCGTTGATCGGACAACATTTGAGACAATGATCGCCGACGGCGAGCTGCTGGAATGGGCTGAGGTGTTCGGCAACTACTACGGCACGCCGGCCGGGCCGGTTGAGCAGGCCTTGCGGCAGGGCCGGAGGATCCTGCTGGAAATCGACGTACAGGGCGGCGTTCAGGTGCATGAGAGAATGCCCGACGCCACGTTCGTACTGATCGTTCCACCAAGCCTCGATGCTCTGCGGCAGCGGCTTACCGGACGCGGCACGGAACACGACGCCACCGCCCAGGTGCGGCTGGAGAAGGCCGAAGCCGAACTCGACGTCGCCCGAAGCAGCGGCGTCTATACGCGGGAGATCGTCAACGCCGACCTCGACGAGGCCGTCGGCGAACTGATCGCCATTATCGAGGAATAGCAACGCCCCGAAGGGGCAGGAGTATACGAGCAGATGATCGAAGCATTGAAGAGCGAAGACGTGGTCGAGAAGGTTGGCGGCCGGTTCAAGCTGACTGCCCTCATTCAGAAACGCATGGTCGAACTCATGCAGGGCGCCCGCCCGCTGATTGATCGCAAGAAGGGCATGACCGACATGGAAGTGGTGATCGAGGAGATCCTGCAGGACAAGATCGCCATCGATCACAATGAGAGCGACATCGCCGAGCCCAGCGAACTGGCCTGACCATGCCCGACAATGGCGACAAACCGCTCGACGGTTGCGAGGTGCTGTTGGCACTGACGGGAGGCATTGCCTGTTACAAGGCCGCCGACCTCGCCAGCCGCCTCGTCCAGGCCGGCTGCGGTACGACCGTCGCCATGACCGACGCCGCCGGCCGGTTCATCCGTCCCCTGACGTTCCAGGCCCTCACGCGCCGACGCGTCTATACCGGCCTGTGGACCCCGGACGAAGACGTCCAGACCGGTCACATCGCGCTGAGCGAACGTGCCGACGTCATGGTCATCGCCCCCGCCACGGCCAACATCCTCGCCAAGATTGCCTGCGGCATCGCCGACGATCTCGTCAGCACGCTGGCCCTGGCAAGCTGCGGCGCCTGCCAGTTGCTCGTGGCCCCGGCCATGAACACCCGCATGTGGAACGCCCCGCCCACGCAGGTCAACCTCGCCACGCTCCGCGAGCGCGGCGTCCACGTCGTCGGCCCCGCCGAGGGCAACCTCGCCTGCGGGACCGTCGGGCCCGGACGCATGAGCGAACCGGCGGACATAGTCCAGACCATCACCGACCTGCTGAAACGCAACCCATCGAGCGCGTGACATGAACATCCTCGTCACAGCAGGACCGACGCGGGAGCACATCGACCGCGTGCGTTTCATCACCAACGCCTCAAGCGGACGGATGGGTTACGCCGTCGCCGCCGCCGCCCGCGAGGCGGGCCACGAGGTAACGCTGCTGACCGGCCCGGTCGCCCTCGATGCTCCCGAGGGGGTCACAGTCCAACGGTTCACGACAGTCGCAGAACTCAAGCATGTCATGGACGCGTGTTTCAGCGATTGCGACGCCCTGGTCATGACCGCCGCGGTGGGCGACTTCACCGTCGCCGAGAAAGCAGACTCCAAGCTGTCGCGCCGTGGCGGCCCGGTGCAGATCACACTCGTCCCGACCGAGGACGTCCTGGCCAATGTGGCGGCCGGCAAGGGCGAGGGGCAGTTCATCGTCGCCTTCGCGGTCGAAGACGGGCCACGCGAGCAGATCGAAACCAAGGCCCGCGACGAACTGGCCCGCAAGGGCGGAGACATCGTCGTGCTGAACACGCCCGCGGCCATGGACGTCGACGCCAGTGAGGCCACGATCCTTTCCGCCAGCGAAACGCTGCTGCCATGGGCCCGCCGCGAGAAGACCGACCTCGCCGCGGAGATCATCCGCCTGATCGACGCGTCGACAGGGACGTAGCGCCGTGCGGCTCAGCTGTCGTCGCGGAGGCTTCGTCGGAACGTCGCGGGGGGGCACGCCGAGGAACTGCCCGAACTGCCGCGTGAAGAAATGCACGTCGGCAAATCGGCAGAACCTCAACGACATGGAAACCATCGACTGCAGCACGGTTGACCGGGGCATCATGCTCATTCCGCTTGACCGTCCGACAGGCGAGGCGGCCATTGCCTCCGGGCGGGACCTTCACGGACGCGTCCACGTCTGGTAAGCTCTGCAGGCAGTAGTCAGGAGTCGGTCGTCAGGAGCAGGCGCTGCTCTTCGGCTCCGGCGGTGCCCTGAGGAACGCCCGGACCGATCCCGGCAAACAGGCGCTGCGCATGCGTTCAGTAAGCTGCCGTTGGATTGATGGTTCCACAGCCGTTGCGGGCTGAAGACAGGCCTGCCAGACGGGTACGGCGCTGCACAGCAGTGCCACAGATTTGTGCGCGACGGAGCCCCTGCTCCGCCGCGTCTTAGAGGCTGTCCAGCAGGTGCTGAACCGCCCATGGAGTTGTGGAAATGCGTCTGCCGAGATACTTCTGACGTCTTTCATGGAGAGCATTCAATGGCCCGTCCGATAAGTCTAAAGATACGCAGGAAGCCCGGCTGCGAGGATGTGAACCGGCCGCGTTACATGTCCGACCATGCGGCCGGTCTGGATGTCTGTGCCGCTTGCGAGGACGACGTGGTCCTTCAGCCCGGCGACATCCGGCTCGTGCCGTGCGGTTTCTACATGGCCGTGCCGGTGGGCTACGAGGCGCAGATGCGTCCGCGCAGCGGGCTGGCGATCAAACATGGAATTATGCTGCCGAATTCGCCGGGAACGATCGATGCCGATTACCGCGGCGAGGTATGCGTGATTCTGGGCAACATTGGTAAGGAACCGTATACGGTCACGCGAGGACAGCGTATCGCGCAGATGGTCATCGCCCCGGTCACGCAGGCGACGGTCGTCGAGGTCGAAGAACTCGACGAAACCGCCCGCGGGGAAAGGGGCTTCGGCCACACCGGCGTGTGAGCCTCGCGGCATGATGTGAAAGGCCACGGATGGCGAAGCGAGGCAACACGAAGACGGACACGACGAGGGGTTCCAAGGCGTCTGGCGACGACCCGACCGGCGCGCGCCGCTTCCTGCGGTACTGCTTGACGCTCGTGCTGCTTGGCGTGGTGGTGCTGGTCTGGCTGAGCATGATGAGCTTCAGCCCCACCGACCCGCCGAGCCCCCGAACGTGGCCGCCGAAGTACCCGGTGGACAATCGCATCGGTATCGTCGGCGCCCACGTGGCGTGGTTCCTGCGATACTGGCTGGGGGCCGGTACGTACGCCGTCCTGGTCGTGCTGACGGTGGCCGCCGGCGTCTGCCTCATCGGCAAACGCGTCGGCGAGTTGCCCTGGCGGGCGACCGGCCTGGCGCTGCTGACGACGGCCGTCAGTGCCATGGCGTTCCTGGCCGAGCCGGGCTATCGCGGCGAGATCGTCGAGGGCTCGGCGGGAATTCTCGGCATGGCGTCGGGACGCTTTCTGCTGCAGGCCTTCGGGGCCGCTGGAAGCTGGATCGTCGCCGTTATTGCCCTCGCCATCGGAGCCATGCTTTCGGCTGACAACTTGCTCAAGGCGCTCGGCAAGCGGCTCTGGCATCGTCGTAGCGACATGGCCGTTGCCTTTGCCACGCTTGCCTCCAAGCACAAGGAAAACCGTCGCCTGCGCCGCAAGGAAAAGCAACTCGTCGCCAGGGCCGCCGCCGACAAAGCCGCCTGCGCCCGTGCCCAGGTGGCCGAGTCCTCTGGGGCCGAGCGACTGCGCCCACCTGTCGCGCGCCCGAAAACGCCCGGCGGCGCTGAGAGACCCCAGGCCGCAAAGCCGCAGCAATCGCCTGTCGACGAGGCTAGGGCAACCGTGCCGGCCGACAACGCCAAGACCGGCGAAAAGAAGCCCTCGCGTCTGGCTGTCCTCCTCGGCAAACAGAAAAAGAGGTGCGTCGAGACGTCGGATGCCGCCGAGCAGCAAGTCGCCAGAGCGCCCACCACCGAGACCGTCCCGGTCGCCCGGCAGGCGGAGTCGGCATCGAAGCAGGCCCAGGCCGCCGGGCCCGCGGCAAAGCAGCCCGCCGCCCAGACGTCGAGAACCTCCACCACGGCCGTTGCCGCGAGCAGCAAGTCCGCCAGCAAGGTCTCCGGCGGTAAGGCTGCGTCCGGCAAGAGACCCGTCAAGGTCAAGCGGGCTTACGAAGTGCCGTCACTGGACCTGCTGGAGGTGCCGACCGGCGGCTACCGTGAAACGGCCGAGATCCAGGCCGCCCAGCGCAAGCTCGTGCTCCAGCAGACGCTGGACGACTTCGGCGTTGACGCGACGGTCATGGGCTACATGACCGGGCCGGTGATTACGCTCTTCGAGGTCGCGCTCGAACCGGGCGTGAAGGTCGCCGCCATCAGCAACCTGTCTACCGACATCGCCCGCTCGCTGGCCGTGCCGGCCGTTCGCATCGTCCCGCCACGGTTTGGCAAGGACACCGTCGGCGTCGAGGTGCCCAACCTCGAAAAGGAAATCGTCCGCATTCGCGATCTGATGAACCGCATCCAGGATGCCGAGAAGAAAATGTGCCTGCCGCTGTATCTTGGCAAGGACGCCGGCGGCGAGGCGATCGTCCAGGACCTCGCCAAGGCCCCGCACATGCTCATCGCCGGCACGACCGGGAGTGGCAAGAGCGTCTGCATCAACACGATCATCATGTCGTTGCTGATGACCCGAACGCCCAGCGAGGTTCGGTTCATCCTTGTCGATCCGAAGATGGTCGAGATGGCCGCCTTCGAACGCCTGCCGCACCTGCTGTGCCCGACCATCAACGACATGAAGAAGGCCGAGGATATCCTCGAATGGGCCTGCACGAAGATGGCCGAGCGATACGAGCTGCTGCGGGAGGCACGCGTGAAAAGCCTCGCCCAGTACAACGCCCTGAGGAAGAAGGAACTCTACGAACTCTTCGAAGCCGAGACGGAAGAAGAGAAGGCCCGCATCCCGCACCCGATGCCTAGCTACGTAATCATCATCGACGAACTGGCCGACCTGATGATGACCTCCAGCAAGGAGGTCGAGGGCTTCATCATCCGCATCGCCCAGAAGGCCCGCGCTGTGGGCATCCACCTGGTGCTCGCGACGCAGCGGCCAAGTGCGAACGTGGTGACCGGTCTGATCAAATCCAACATGCCGTGCCGCGTGAGCTTCCAGGTCGCCAGCGGCCAGGAGAGTCGCATCGTCCTGGACAGCAAGGGCGCCGAAGTCCTGCTCGGCCAGGGCGACATGCTGGTGCTCCAGCCCGGTACGAGCAATCTGATTCGCGCCCAGGGCACGTTCGTCGACGACAGCGAGATCCGTGCCGTCGTCAAGGAGCTGGAGAAGGGCGGCGAGCAGGTGTTCGACACCGAGCTAATGAAGCTGCAGAGCAAGCCGGCCGGCGACCTCGACGGCGAGAAGGACGAGTACTTCGACCAGGCGGTGGAGATCATTCTCGCGGCCGGTCGGGGCAGCGTCTCGCTGTTGCAGCGGCGGCTGTCGATCGGTTATGGCCGGGCGAGTCGCATCATCGATCAGATGACCGAGGCGGGCCTGCTGGGCAGCCACCGCGGTAGCCAGGCGCGCGAGTGCATGATGACGCTCGAGGAATGGCAGGACATGCAGGCGGGCATCGCGGCCGACCAGTCCGGGGCCAACAGCCTCAACGGGGCGCCGACGACGGTCTAGCAACGACACTGGCGGTCGGGTGGGCGTTTGTCCTACAATGCTCGGCATGAACGACGCGGCCAAGACTCCAACCCCCACTCGCGTGGCCTGGCTGGCCGGGGCGGCGACCGTCTATCACCGGGCGCCGGTGCTCCAGCCACTGTCGACCGGCCTGTTCCGCAGCGAGGTGGCATTGCTGCTTTGCGCTCCGGCGGCTGCTCCGGCTGACCTGCTTGAACCGGCGGTCGACGTACGGCGCTACCGCCAGCCATGGCGGGGCTTCGGCCGCAAGCGCGCCCGCCAGCAGGTGGCCAATCACGTGCGTGATTTCGGCGTCGATGTCATTCACGCGTTGGACGCGTCGTCGGCCGCCCTCGCCGCGGACGTCGCTGAGCGGGCTGACCGCCCCTACGTGGTCTCGTGCTACGGCGTGACGGATCGACGGTATCTCGAACGACGCGATGAGCGGCTCGTGGGAGTCCTGGCTGCCGGCCAGGCCGTTCGCGAGCGTCTGGAGCGGGGCCGGGGGATGCATGCGCCGGTCCGCGTCGTCCAGCCAGGCCTCGACGCAGCGGGACCGGCCAAGCATCTGCCAAGGAGCGATCGGATCGTGACGATCCTCGCCGACGCGATGGGCGACAACCGCCAGGCCATGCAGGTCCTGCTGGAGGCCTACGCTGAACTGCTGCAACGCGACCACGCCTGTGCATTGTTCATCATGGACAGTGGCCGCCAGGAACGGCGGCTTCGCACGCATGCCCGGCAACTTGGTGTCAGTGCGGAGGTTACATTCGTCAATCCGCAGCCGGATACGGATTATGGCGACATCATCCACGGGGCGGACGTTTTTGTTGCGGCTCCGGCGCATCGCGAACTGTCTCTGCACACACTGCAGGCCATGGGCGCCGGCGTGCCGGTGATGGCCTGGCCGGACGCGGCGGCCGACTATGTGATCGACGGCGAGACGGCCCGCGTGCCGGACGGCGTGAGCGCCGCAGCCGCCACCCGCACACTGACGGAGATGCTGACCGATCACGGGGGAACCGACGCCCAGGCCGAGCGGGCGTTGGGATACGTCCGCCAGAAGCACGATCCCGCGCGCATGGTGGCCGACGTTGCGGCGTTCTATCGGGAGGTCCTCTCCGATGAGGCCGTCGCCGAGACGCCCGAGCCGGACGGGCAGTCCGAACCCGCCAAAGAAGACGAACCGACGGACCAAGCCGCCGCCGACCGCGAGTGATCTGCCTCAGGCGTCGATGTCGAATTCTCGCAGCAGTTCGGCCAGGGGGTCTCGATGCTGCTCGGCGAGGGGCGCCAGGGGCAGGCGGACCTCGTCGCTGCACAGGCCGGCCATGGACATGGCGGCCTTGATCGGGATGGGATTGGTTTCCATCGACAGCATGCCCTTGAACAACGGGAAGAGCCGCAGGTGCTGCGAGCAAGCGTCGTGGAGATTCTCGGCCTGGATGAGATCGCACAGGCGGCGGACCTCGGCGGGCAGGATGTTGGCGACCACGCTGATCACGCCCGAGCCGCCCACGCTGCACAGCGGCAGGGTCAGCGAATCGTCGCCGCTGAGAATGGTGATCTCGCACATGCTGGCGATGGCGGAGGCCATGTCCAGTTTGCCGGTGGCTTCCTTGACGGCGACGACGAGGTCGATCTCCTCGACCATCTTCGCGATGGTCTCGGCCGCCATCTCGATGCCGGTCCGGCCGGGGATGTTGTAGAGCACGATGGGCAGGTCGGCCTCGGCCATCCGGCGGGTATGCTCGATCATGCCTCGCTGGGGCGGCTTGTTGTAGTAGGGGTTGACGGACAGGCAGGCGTCGGCGCCGGCGGCCTTGGCGTGGCGGGTGAGCTGGACGGCTTCGGCGGTGGAGTTGCTTCCCGTGCCGGCGATGACGGGGACGCGCCCGTTGACGCGGTCGACGGTGAACTCGATGACCTTGTCGTGCTCGCTGTGGCTGAGCGTCGGGCTCTCGCCGGTCGTCCCGCAGGGGACGATCGCCTGCGTGCCGCCGTCGATCTGCAGATCGATCAGCCGGCCGAGCGTGTCAAAATCCACCTCGCCGCCGGTAAACGGCGTGACGATGGCCACCATCGAGCCTTCAAGTTGCATGCGGTCTGTCATCGGAAAATGCCTCTCGATTTCGCGGAGTGTTCACAACGCCCAACAGGTTACCGACGAGAGGCCGATGTGTCCACAGATTACGCAAAATGCGCCCGCGAACGTGTGCGACATAAAATGCCGGCGTCCCGTTGTTGGGGTCGCACGAGCCGGCCATTCTGAATCCCGGCAGGTCCTTGGCCAATGGAATGTCTTCGCCGCCACCGAAACGTGTCGCACACCCCGCGAACCGGGCCGGGCCGGTCAGGCGAACGGGTCGACGCGTTCGATGCCGTCGAAGCGGTCGACGTCCCTGTCCAGCGTCTGGCTTCGGCCTTGATGTCCCGCATTACCGCATCGGGGATGTTCACAGTCGTCTTCATAATATGGAAAGCCATATGATATCGAGCCGCATCAGACACATCGAGGAAGCTCAAACCTCGCCGGGGTAGGCGACCAGGTCTTTCATTTCGGCGACGGCTTCGCGGAGTCCGACGAAGACGGCCCGGCTGATGATGCAGTGACCGATATTGAACTCGCAGAAGCCTTCCATCGCGGCGACGGGGGCGATGTTGTGGTAGGTCAGGCCGTGGCCGCCGTGGACGACCAGATCGGCGTCGAGGCCGGCTTCGAGACCCGTGACGATGGCCTGGAGGGCGTCGTCGATGTCGCGGGGGTGCGGCAGCGAGCCGTCCGGCGGCGTGCAGGCGTTGGCGTACGCGCCGGTGTGGATCTCGATGGCGTTGCAGCCGGCTTCGCTGGCGGCGGCGACCTGGTCCGGCTCGGGGTCGATGAAGGCGCTGACGACAATGCCGCAGTCCAGCAGTTGTCGCGTGACCTCGGCGAGTCGCTCGCCGTGGGCGATGCAGTCCAGCCCGCCTTCGGTGGTGACCTCCTGGCGGTTTTCGGGCACGAGGGTGGCCTGGTGCGGGCAGAGCGCCACGGCGACGTCGACGATCTCCTGGTCGAGCGACAACTCCATGTTCAGCTTGCCGCGGACGGTCTGGCGGAGCATGCGGGCGTCGCGGTCGTTGATGTGCCGACGGTCCTTTCGCAGGTGGAACGTGATGCAGTCGGCCCCGCCGAGTTCGGCCTCGACGGCCGCCCAGACCGGGTCCGGCTCGACGGTCTTACGCGCCTCGCGGATGGTCGCTACATGATCGATATTCACGCCGAGTCCGGCCATAGGATCATTCCTTTCGTTATCAGCCCGTTTAGAAAAGCAGAGGTTGTGACGCGTCCGTACGGACGCGACACTTTGTAAATGGACTGCTAGCTTGCTCGTGCTTCGGTGCGGATGGCGAGCAGGTCTTTCATGACGTTGTGGCAGTTGCCCTTCCAACTGGTCGTGCCGAACGCGTCGTGCAGTTGCTTGTACAGCGTGTAGAGCTTCTTGTAGACGGCGACGTTTTCCGGGATCGGCTCGTAGACCCTTTTCTTCAGGCCGGTCATGGCCTCCTGGGCGTCGGGGATGGACTGGTACTGGCCGGCACAGACGGCGGCGGCGACGGCGGCCCCAAGGGCGCAGGTCTGGCTGGAGCGGCTGACGCGCATGGTTCGGTTGAGCACGTCGGCGTAGACCTGCATGACCATGGGGTTCTTCTCGGCGATTCCACCGCAGTTGATCACGTCCTTGACCTCGACGTGATACTGCTCCAGCCGGTTGACGATCGTCAGGGCGCCGAAGGCTGTCGCCTCGACCAGCGCCCGGTAGATTTCGGCCGGCGTCGTGTAGAGCGTCTGGCCGAGGATCATGCCCGTCAGCCGCGGGTCGACCAGCACCGTGCGGTTGCCGTTATTCCAGTCGAGGGCCAGCAGACCGGACGCACCGGGGCGGAGCTGCTCGGCCTCGGCGGTGAGGCTCTTGTGCGAGCCCTTGGTCTTGCCGCCCGGGGCGATGTAATTGACGAACCAGTTGAAGATGTCGCCGACGGCCGACTGGCCCGCCTCCAGACCGATGAACCCGGGGACGATGCTCCCCGGGACAATGCCGCACAGGCCCGGGATGTCGGGCAGTTTCTGGTTGGGCGGGACGATCATCATGTCGCACGTGCTCGTCCCGATGGTCTTGACCAGCGTGCCCGGTCGAATGCCGCTGCCGACCGCGCCGAGGTGCGCGTCGAAGGCGCCCGTGGCCACCGGGATGCCCGCCTGCAGCCCGAGCTTGCCGGCCCACGCGTCGGTGAGTTGGCCGACCGGCGTGTCGATGGTCTGGGCCTTCTCGACGAGGCGGGCGCGCAGGTCGCCGAGCTTGGCGTCGAGGCGGATGAGGAATTTTTCGTCCGGGTAGCCGCCCCAGGCCTTGTTGTACATGGCCTTGTGGCCGGCGGGGCATACGCCGATGGCGAGCGTCTCCGGGGCCTCGGTGCCGGTGAGCATGGCCGGGATCCAGTCGGCGCATTCGACCCAGGTGTAGGCGGCGTCGAAGACCTTGGGCGCCGTCCGGCGGCAGTGGAGGAGTTTGCTCCAGAACCACTCGCTGGAGTAGACGCCGCCGCACTTGGCGAGGTACTGCGGGCGCATCTTGCGTGCGAGGTCGGTGATTTCTTCTGCTTCGTCGATGGCGGTGTGGTCCTTCCACAGCCAGGCCATCGCGGCGGGGTGGTTGTCGAAGGCGGGCTTGAAGGCCAGTGGCAGGCCCCTGCGGTCGACGGGAAGGGGCGTGCTGCCGGTGGTGTCCACACCGATGCCAACGACGTCGGCCGCATCGAAGCTCTTGAGCGAGCGTTTGGCGCCCCCGATGGCACGCTTGACGGTGGTCTCGGCGCCCTTGAGGTAGTCGGCGGGGTGTTGACGGGCGAGGTTCGGGTCGTCGGAGAGGATCACGCCCTCGGTGCCGTGGGCGTAAGTCCAGACAGCCGAGGCGACCTCCTTGCCGTTGGCGGTGTTGACGATGAGGGCTCGAACGCTGTTGGTTCCGTAATCCAGGCCAATGGTGCAAGCGGGCATAGGGCGCGCATCCTTTCTGCAGAGACCGGCGGTCGATGATACGAAGCCTGCCGGGCAGTGTAAAGCGGCAAGGTGCGGCGGTGTGAGGCCGGTGGGTGCGGTCGGAATCTGGGGCATACAGTCCGGCGTTGTCCGGGCAGGACCTCTCGCCCTCTGGGAGAGATGGCGAGTCGTCGAGCCAGAGAGGGTTCTTGACGCCACCGAACGGCGGCCGCACCCAGCCCCGGGAGCATCGGGGCAAAGCAAGCGGGGCGGCCTGGAGCTAGGGCCGCCCCGGCATCACACGCACTCGGCTGGGCGAATGTCAGCCGATAGAGGAAGCTCCTAGCAGCCCGTTTAGAAAGCTATCGCTGCTGCGGCCGGGCCTTTTGCCTGCGCGTCATCGTCGCAGAAACTCGATGAATGCACTCATTCACCTGCGTTTCCGCTCCTTGATGCTCGGCAAAGTGCCTCGGCCTCGCGACGCGACCCATTTCGAAACGGACTGCTAACGGATTCGATACGCCTGGCCGCGGAGGCGGATGACGAGTTCTTCGTCCGCGCCCTGTGAGGCCATGATCTCATTCTCCAGCTTGGTGTTCCGGTGGACGAGCTGGAAGTATTCGTCGCTGAAGCGTTCGACGACCTGGACTTTCTCGGCGTCCTTCGCCAGGTCGATGTCGGCGGCGTTGGCGGCGACCCACACGCGGCCCCGCTGGTAGACGGCCTGGTTGCCCACATTTCGCAGTCCGCCGACGCGTTCCTTCCTGGCTTGCTCGTAGCCGGCCTGCTCGGCGTTGCCAAACATGGCGGGCGCATCGGCCATGGCGACCTCGCCTGCGCCCGGCTCGGGCGATGCTGTCGGCGCCGGGCCTGACTTACGCATCGCAACGGAGGTCTCGTTGAGTTCCTGGCGT
The DNA here is from genome assembly GCA_009908915.1 of Planctomycetota bacterium. Lineage (GTDB taxonomy): Bacteria > Planctomycetota > Phycisphaerae > SM23-33 > SM23-33 > JAAAOJ01. Next base: position 13,321 of record JAAAOJ010000003.1, on the reverse strand, counting down.
GTGGCGGCGGCGTTCTGGCCGGCCCAGCCCTCGACGTCGCGAGCGAGTTCGTCGGCTTCCTCGGCGGCTTTGGCGCGAACGGCGACGGGCGAGTGCAGCGGGACGGTCTCGTCGGCCAGGAAGCTCGTATACGGCGTGATGATGCCGTACGTCTTGCTCAGCCGTACGAGTTCGTCGATCAGCTCGTCGCTCTTGCCGTGCAGTTGAATCTGGTCCATCAGGTAGCCCACGCGGCGGGTCGCCCAGATTGTCTCCACGAAGTCGAAGCCCAGCCGTCCGCGGTTGGCGGTCAGCCGTACCGGATACTCAAAGCCCTTGCTCTTGCCCTGGTACGTGCCGGTGATGACGAGCTGCGTCGTATGCACACCGGCCTCGGGGCTGGAGAGCTTGGCTGCGTCGCGTGGGTCATAGCGGCCGGCGATGACGATCTGGTCGCCCTCGAAGAGGTCGCCGATCTCGCGCGGGTAGGTGTCGTACACGCGGACGCCCTGGAGCTTGACGGCCAGGTTTGTCATCACGGGGTTCTTGATCTTGTTGTAAAGCGAGGCGACCTTCCGTTCGATCGGCTCGTTGGGTTTGACGTAGTCGCTGCGGCCGTGGTTGTCGCGGACGAGTTTGTCCAGCAGCCGGACGTTGACGTCGTAGCCGACGCCGAAGGCGAAAATCCGCGTGCCGTGCTCGTTGGCCTTGGCGGTCTCGCGGAGGATGACGTCTTCCTCGATAGTCTCAGGCCGATTGTGCGCGGGGATCGTCGGCTGCCCGTCGGTGAGGAAGATCACGTACCTGGCCCGTTCGCCCTTGTCCTTCCACTGGCCGAGGGCGGCCTGAAGGGCGTCGTAGATGGCCGTGCCGCCCGAGGAGGCGATGCGGTCGACGTCCTCGCAGGCACGCGTGACATTGGCCTCACTGGCCTCGACAAGTCCGTCGAACAGCGGACGGACCGAATCGCTGTAGGCGATGACATTGAAGCGGTCCTTGGCGTTCAAGTGGGCCAGTACGTGATTGACGGCCTGGCGGGCCTGCCGCATCGTCTCGCCGCTCATCGAGCCGCTATGGTCCACGGCGATGACCACGTCCTTGGGCGCGATGTTATCCGCGTCCTGTCGCGGGTTGGGGCTGACGAGCATCAGGAAGTACCCGTCCTTGTCTTCCTCCGGCTGGTGCGTCAGCAGCGAGGCTCCGACGGCTTCGTTGGCCGACTTGTAGAAGACCTGGATGTCCGTCGTCGGCAGTGTGTTCTTTTCGTGATATGTCGCGATGACGTGCCTCGGGTTTTCCCGCTTGACGTCCACCTCGTGCGTCGGGGAATAGACGGCCGTGATGTCGGCCGGGCTCTTGATGTCCACCGTCACGCGAACGTCTTCGATCCGCTTGGCCGAGAACTTCTCGGTGTTGAGCGGATACCAGACCTCGACGGTCTCGCCGTCCTTCTTGCAGACCTGCTTGTAGGTCACCTGGACGCGGGCGGGGGTGTCCTTTTCCAGCGGGAATGCCCGCGTGCGGTACAGCCCATAGCCGGCGTACTCCAGCAGGGCGGGGTCCTTCTTGCGGCGGACAATGTCCTCGTAGATCTGTCGGGCCTCGTCGGCTTCCAGCAACCGGGCCTTGAACTCCTTGCCGTTGACCACGAGGGTCATGCTGTCGATGGCCGCGCCGGGCGGGACGGGAAAGAAGTACTCGACCTCCAGCATCCCGCCGGTGGTGTTGAGGAATTCCTGGTCGATGGCGACGTGGCTGACCTGGTCGCGGACGCGGACGTCCACGTGGTGATACTTGACGGCCCAGGCGCCGCGTACCGGCAGCGGGTGGTCGGGGCGGTCGACGGGCACGATGAAGCCGTCCGCCGGGGCAAGGGCGGCCGTGGCCAGGATGAGCAGCATTTCGACGGTGCAGAAACGTGTGTGTGTCATGGCGGTTCTCCGGGAGGATGTTGTGACGCTTACCTGCTCAGACGCGCGGGTGAGGCAACGGTTCCCGGAAATCTGCGGAATTGCTATGCCCAGCGGATGAGGGAGCTGACACGGGTGTCGTCGCTGCTGTGGCGGCCGGGCATGACGCGTACGGTATAGCCGGTCATGCCGCTGTGGTCACAGGGCATGTCGACGGCGTAGCGGTGGCGGTTGTCGCCTTGCTCGGCGGTGTGTTCCATTCGCAGCGGTGTGCCTCGAGTGAGTTGTCCGTCGTCGTCGAGCTTACCGTAGTAAAGCTCCACGCGGACGTCCTCGGTGCTCAGGCCGCCCAGTGCGACGACGGCGTCGACGCGGATGTCCCGGCCGACCCGAGCGTCCTGGCCGTCCATGTTGTCCTTGACCGACTCGATGCTGACGCTGTCGAACTCGCTGGTGAGTTTGTGTTTCCAGCCGCTAAGCTCACGGGCCTGGGTGAATTCGTCGGAGGTCAGTTCGTCCCAGTGGTTGGCGGCGGGGACGTAGAACTGCTCGCAGTAGTCGCGAACCATGCGGTTGGTATTGAATGTTGGTGCGAGGCGGGTGATGGCGGCCTTCATCATCGCGACCCACTGGCGGGGGAGGTTGTCGCTGCCGCGATCGTAGAATCGCGGGACGATGTCCTTCTCAAGCAGGTCGTAGAGGGCGTGGCTCTCGACGGAGTTCTGGTAGTCGAGGTCTTCGTATTCCTCGCCGGCGCCGATGGACCATCCGACGGCGGGCACGGCGGTGGGGTCGTAGGCCTCGGCCCACCAGCCATCGGGGATCGAGACGTTCAACCCGCCGTTGGCGGCGACCTTCATGCCGCTGGTGCCGCTGGCCTCCATGGGGCGCAGGGGGGTGTTCAGCCAGACGTCCACGCCCTGGACCATGTAGCGGGCGGCGTTCATGTCGTAGTCTTCCAGGAACACCAGCGATGTGCGGAAGGGCTCCTCGCGCGAGGTGTGGACGATCTGGCGAATGAGGTCCTTGCCCGGGTTGTCTCGCGGGTGGGCCTTGCCGGCGAAGATGATCTGCACGCGGCGCTCGCCGTCGCCGAGGATGTGCTTGAGGCGTTCGAGGTCGGCCAGGATGAGGTTCGCACGCTTGTACGTGGCGAAGCGTCGTGCAAAGCCGATTGTCAACGCCTCGGGGTCGAGGGCTTCCTCGGCAGCCCGCAACTCCGACTGGCCGGCGCCGCGGCGTTCGAGTTGCTGCTGGAGGCGGCGGCGGACGAAGGCGACCAGCCGCTCGCGGCGTCGTTCGTGAGTGCGCCACAGTTCCTCGTCGGGGATATGCTGTGCGGCCTGCCAGACCTCGATGTCGGCGGGCTTCTCGTACCAGCCGGGCCCGAGGTAGCGGTCGTAGAGGGTGGCCATGTCGTGACTGATCCAGGTCAGCGTATGCACGCCGTTGACCAGGCCCTTGATGGGCACCTCGTCGAGCGGCAGCGACGGCCAGACCTTCGACCACAGCTTGCGCGAGACCTGTCCGTGAAGGTGGCTGACGCCGTTGTGGCTGCGGCTCATGCGCATGGCGAAAATCGTGAGATTCATCGGTTCATCGGCGGCTGGCGGGAGGTTCCGCCCGAGGTTGAGGAACTCGTCTTTGCCCAGGCCGAGCTGTGTCCAGTAGTGGCTGAGATACTTCTCGACGAGCCATGGGGCGAAGGCGTCGTTGCCGGCGGGCACCGGTGTGTGGGTGGTGAAGACGTTGCTGGCGGCGACGGCCTCGCGGGCTTCGTGAAAGCTCACGCCGTGTTCGGCCATCAGCATCCGGATCCGTTCGAGGCTCAGGAAGGCGGAGTGGCCTTCGTTCATGTGGTAGGTCTTCGGCTCGAAGCCGAGCGCCTTGAGCATCCGCACGCCGCCGATGCCGAGAACGATTTCCTGGCGGATGCGCATTTCCTGGTCGCCGCCGTAGAGCTGGGCGGTGATGGGGCGGTCTTCGACGGCATTGGCCGGCACGTTCGTGTCGAGCATGTACAAGTCGACGCGGCCGACGCGTGCCCGCCAGATGTGGCAGTGGATCTGGCGGTTGGGGAAGTCAACCGTGACCATCAGCGGCTGGCCGTTGTCGTCGTTGACCTGTTCGACGGGCATGTTGTGGAAGTCGTTGCGCGGGTAGAGTTCGAGCTGCCAGCCGTCGGCGTTGAGTCGTTGGCGGAAGTAGCCCTGCTGGTAGAGCAGGCTCGCGCCGACGAGGGGCAGGTCCATTTCCGAGGCACTCTTGAGGTGGTCGCCGGCCAGTACGCCCAGGCCGCCGGAGTAAATCGGCAGACACTCGGTCAGACCGAATTCGGCGCAGAAGTAGGCGATGATCGGCTTGTCACTCGGGCCGTAGGTCTTCGGCCACCAGCCGTCGTTCGTGAGGTAGTACTCGAGCTGGCTGTAGACGCGCAGCAGGTGGGAAATGAAGCCCTCGTCCCGGGCCAGTCGCTGCAGGCGGTCCTGGCTGATGGCCCCGAGCACGGCCACGGGGTTGTGGTAGAGCTGTTCCCACAACTGCGGGTCCAGCCGCCGGAACAGTTCCAGGGCCTCGCCGCGCCAGCACCACCAGAGGTTGCGAGCGATTTCGAGCAGGGGCGAGAGTTTTTCCGGCAGGGCCGGTTCGACGGTGAAGGTTCTCAGCGGTCGCATAGTCGGCGTCCTTGGTCAGTGGCTGTGTTGTCCATGGGGTCTTCTCCCACGGAGCGGTTCATCATATCGGCGTGTTATCCTCAGGCCAAGGGCCGAGCCGACGGAGAAGATGATTTTCGCCGTGGCCTCTCGCAGCGGCTTTGTATGGTCTAGTCGGATTCAACCCACATATAATTAAGTACGTGCGAAAGCGTTGTCGATTCAAAGAGTACACGACCGAGTCCGTCCGGCGAGCGGGCAAGCGGCAGGGCGGGGACCAGCCCGCGGCGGGAAAAGGGGCTTGCCGAGGCTCGTGTGTCCGGCGTAAATGTTTAGTTTGGTGGAACGCCACCCGCTGTTGTAACGTCTGACATGGCGGGTGGCCCGGCATAAACGAAGCGAAAGGATCACACATGCATACCTTATATACACGTATCGCGAGCCTGGCCATGGCCGCAACGTGTCTGGCGGGTGCGGCGGCAGGCCAAGCGCAGGTTCAGCCGGTCCGTCGCGGCAACGCTCTTGACGCCAACTATCAGGTGGGCTCGGGCGGGAGCAACTACAGCTACGTACCGAACAACTATGCCCCGGCTTCGACGAGCATCTATGCGGCCACCCGCACGCGCGGGCTGAGCGGCTTCCGGGGCGGCGCGGCAGCCTTGAGCGGTGACTTCCAGGGCCAACTCGGTACGGACGCGCTGAGCAGATTTGAACGCCAGTCCGTCGGCGTCGGCGATGTGATGCGCGGTCGCGTGTACAATCCGCAGTCGAGCGTCTACTACGACCCCTACCGCCGGACCTTGACCCCTCGGACCGTCTCACGTGCGGCCGAGGTGGGCATCGCGCCCGTCCCGGGCGAGGTCTCCAGCACGCTGGGGGTCGCACAGAAGCTGTTTGTGGACGCGACGGCCGACTATGGCCCGGTGATGAATGAACCGGACGATGTATATGTCGATCAGGCACTGGCGTTTGCGGCGACGGAAGGGAATGACCTCGTCGAGCCGGGCCTACCCGGCGCGCGGCTGGACGCGATGGACCTGGCCGATCGCGCGGGGCCGGAGATGTTCGGCGTCCTGCGAACGGACGAGCGAGCGAAACTCGCCGACGAACTCAAACGCCTGCGCGAAGCCCGCATGGGCGAAGCCGACGAGGCCGACCAACGCCTGCAGGGTGCCGTTGACACGCAGGTCCAGCCGCAGGGTGCGGACCTGGTCGCGCGGCAGGTGGGCGAGGAACTTCGCGGGCCGCAACGCCCCGAACCGCTGAAGCTCCCGGGCGAGGGAGAGTTGGCCGAGGATGGCGACGAACTTGCGCGACCAGACGACCTGGTCAACCGCCGACGGGGCGAGCAGAACCTGCCCGAGGCCGATGCGGACGTCTTCCTGGATGTTCTGCTGGCGATTCGAGAAAAGCAGGCGTTGGAGGCCTCCGACCGTCCGTCCGATGACGAAAGCGCACTTCCCGAAATCGATCGCCGCGATCCGGTTCAGTCAATGATCGACCGACGCGTCGAGCGGACCAAGGACAATCGCGTCGTGATCCACCGACTGGAAGGCAAGACGCCCAGCACGTTCAACGACTTCATGAAGCAGGGGCGCGAGGCCCTGCGGCAGGGACGCTTCTATCGGGCGGCTCGCCAGTACGAACTGGCCGCCATGAACCGACCGCGCAACCCGTTGCCATTCGTCGGCCGCGGCCTCAGCGCGTTTGCCTCCGGCGAGTATCATACGGCGGCCGTGAATCTTCGCCGCGCACTGGAGCTGTTCCCCGCCCTGATGGAGACGCAACTGGACTTCAACACGCTGCTGCCAACGCGAGGGTTTGACCTTCATACGCAGATGCATCATCTCGAGCAGTGGATGGCCCAGATCCAGGCGCGTCAGCCCGTCAGGTTTCTGGCGACCTTTATCTACCACAACCAGGGCAAGAACGAACTGGCCAAGCATCACGCCGAAGCGATCGTCAACGCCGACGGTGCCGTCGATCCGATCTACAAAGCCTACGCTCAATACGTGCTGACGGGCAAGAAGCCGGCCGAACTTATCGAGAATGCTCCCGGGAAGAACCCGGCAGACGCACCGACAGAAGGCAAATAGCAGTCCGTTTAGAAATGGATCGCGTTGCGAGGTCGATGCGCTCGATCGAGCATCAAGGAGCGGAAACGCAGGCGAATTGGTCAATTCGTGAATGGGTTAGTTCGTTCATTGGTTGACTCGCAAGAAGACCACGTTTTCCTGACGATGACGCGCAGGCAAAAGGCCCGACCGCAGCAGCGATGCTTTTCTGAAACGGGCTGCTAGGGCGTTTCTTCAGTGGGCTGAGCAGCGTGGGGCGAGCCGATCGCCCAGCGGTTGAATCGCTGGAGCATGGCTTCGAGTTGCGTAATCGACCAGGCGATGTACGCCCGGCTGTGGGCCGGCTTGCCGCGACGCTCCGAGACGAGTCCCGCCTCCACGTGTCCGAGGAAATCGTCGATCTCCGTCGGTGCCAACTGCGTGGGCGCCTTGCCCCACGCCACCAGCGTCTCGAATGTCTCGCGATGACGGGGCGAGTTCTCCCACTGGCTCGGCGTGAGGAACGTGCCCGGCCGCAGACTCAACTGGATGCCCTTCAGGCCCATGATGATCGGCTCGTAGTTCGTTTTCGCCGACAGTCTCAGGAACCGGAACTGCTGGACGTAACGGCCCTCGTCTCGCTTGGCCCCGGGCACGCCGGCGTCGTCGCCGTGGCGGCTGTAGCGCTTGGAGATCTCCGAGAACAGCATGTTCGGCGTGGGGTCAAAGCGGATGATCTCGCCCGTGCTCAGACGGTGTACGCGGTACCGCCCGTCGCCGTCGCGGATGGTATCGCCGGCCAGTGCGAAGAGACACTGGAGGATGTGCAGTTGGGGCAGGCGGTCGCGGTCGGGTCTATACTGTCGTCGCAGTTGCATGGACATATGCACGCTGTGCGGTGTGACCTCGTAGAACTGTCGCGTCTGGTGGATCAGTTGATTCAGCACCCAGGGGTCCGGCGTGATCGGTCGGGATATGCTCGACTCGATCGACAGGTTGCCCAGCGCCACCTCGAAGAATCCGCGCCTCGGCTGGCCGGGTGTCTTGCGGTGATGGTCGTCGATGTGCCCACCCAGCCGCCAGGTCAGGGCGTCGAGGCCGAAGTCGTCGAAGTACAGGAAGCCGTCGTACACCGGGTCGTGCATCTGCGTGGCGTTGGGGTCCTGAACCACGCCGTGGCCGATGTTGCTGAATTCCAGCTCTGCGCCCAGCGGCAGATAGCCGAAGCCCATGTGGCTGCGGATGAAGTTGAGTTGTGACCTTGCCGGCTGGGGGTCGTAGAGCTGATCGGCGGCATTAATCGCGTGGCGGACGACGTCGATAAGGTTGGTCGATTCGAAATCGAAGTCTTCAAGGTACTCGCAGACGATTTCATCGAGCGGCTCGCGGCAGCTCTGGTTGATGATCCGCAGGGCGATCAGCGAACTGATGATGCGGTCGTAAAAGTGCTCGGCCACCGGCAGGTGGTCAAGTTCGTACCGCAGCTCGCGGCGGATGCGTTCCTCAAACTGGTTGAAGACGACCTGGCGGATGACCATCCGCAGGTAACTTCGGGCGTAGTGGGCGGCGTTGGTGTCTTCGCGGGCGCGGTCCCAGTTGCGGATGGGGCGGCTCTTGATGGCGTGGCGGATCGCGTAGTTGCTGATGCCGCCGGCCTCGAAGTGCCGCCGCCGCAGGTCGCGAATCGCGGGTCCGTAGAGTTCGGTAAACGCGCGGCGGTTGAGCTCCTCGTCGGCGTAGAGCTGCTCGCGCTCGCTTTCGCGGATGGCATTGTCGATCTTCTGCTCCAGCAGGATTTCCTGCTTGAGCGGATCGCGGAACTCGTGGCCGAACGTTTCGTCTTCCTTGCGTTTCGGATTGCCGACGAAGACGACCGCCCGTTCCGTGCCGTCACTGGTCTGGACCTGCAGCGTTCGCCGGACGTAGTTGCGCCCTTCGTACCGCATCAGGGCGGGGAGGCAGTTCCGCGGCAGGTTCGTGATAAGATACCCGCGGATGCGGTGGCCCCGGTCGGGCACGGCGTAGAAGTAGGTATTGTCCGGCGAGACTTTCTTGTAGCCGTCCAGCACGGCGTGGCGCGCGTAGAAGGCCTCCACGCCGTCGGCGTCTGCGTGGTTCGGCACGAGGCGTCGGCCCAAGACGGCCCGGAACGTTGCCGGGCTCATCAGCGTCCCGTAGACAAACAGGTTGAAGGATTCATCGGCCATGGGGATACATCGTCGGCGAGCCGCCATTGTAGCCGCTGCGAAGTGGTTGGGCAAAGTGTACAATGCGGGCATGACCCGCCGAAACCGCAGCGAGCCGATGCCCGTGAAGTACTGGTCGGCGGCGGGCATCTGCCTGACCGACTGGTGTAACGCCCGCTGTGCGTCGTGCTATCTCGCCTGTCGTCCGGGTCGGGGGCAATGGATGTCGCCCGACATGGCCGTCGACGTCTGGCAGCAACTCGAGGCCTTCAGCCCGCACGGTTGCCGGATGCACCTTGCCGGCGGCGAGCCGTTTGGGGATATCCCGCGCCTGCTGGAGGTGATCCGCCGGGCCGACCGGGCGGGCCTGATGCTGGCGAAGGTGGAGACCAACGCATTTTGGGCGGCCGATGACGCAATCACCCGCGATGTGCTGGGGCAACTGGCCGGGACGTCGATGGGCGAACTGCTGATATCGGCTGACCCGTTCCACCAGCAGTTCGTTCCGCTGGCGAGCGTCCGGCGGGCGGCCGGGGTTGCCGCGGAGATCCTCGGCGAGGGCCGCTGGCGGATTCGCTGGCACGACTGGGTCGAACGCGGCCTGGACGTCGCTGCCCTCAACGAGGCCGCTCGTCGCGACCTGTTCGTCGAGTGGTTCCGCGACGGGCGCGACCGCCTCAACGGCCGGGCCGCCGACGAGCTGGCCGGCGCCTTGCCGCGCCGGCCGATCGGAAGCTTCGCCGGGCAGGACTGTCGGGAGGGCCTGCTGCGCGGCAAGCACGTGCATATCCTGCCGGACGGCGGCGTTTATCCGGGCACGTGTGCGGGTCTGCTGCTGGGCAATGTCAACGAGGTGAGCATCGCTGATCTCTGGCAGCGGCTGGAGCGGGACGGTGCGTCGCGGCCAGTTCTCGGACGGCTTGTTGAGTCCGGGCCGGTGGGGCTGCTGGACCTGGCCGGGGACTTCCAGCCGGAACCGGTCGGCTATGCCGGCAAATGCCATCTCTGCTGGGCCGTTCGGAGGCATCTGGCACGTCGCGGCGAAAATAGCGACGAAATCGGCCCCGCCTGGGTCTATGATGACCACGAAAGCACGCCAGGGTCCGCTTGACAGCGGGGGCGCGGTGGGGCTACTATTCGAATGTCCCCAGCCAGCAAGGAGAACATGTAATGGCCGAAGAGTCTGCGAAGATGGATATACAGAGCCAGGGCGGCGTCAAGCTGGTCACCCTCGCCGATCAGAAGATTCTTGACGAGTTGAGCATTTCCGAAATCGGCAACAAGCTCAATGGGCTGGTCGCTGAATCCAAGCCGCCCAAGATTGTCATTAACTTTGCGAATGTCACCAACATGTCCTCCAGTGCGCTAGGCATGCTAATCACGCTGCACAAGCGGGTTCGGGAGGCCAACGGCGACCTGCGGCTATGCAACATTCAGCCGTCGATCGAAGAGGTCTTCAAGATCACGCGGCTCAACGAGGTTTTTGACATGAAGCCGAGCGTGGATGAGGCCGTCGACTCCATCGAATCCTGAGACAGTTGCGGGTGAGTGTTGCTAAGCAAGAAGGTCATCCAGTCGGATCTTGAGGAGGCGCGGCAGCTGGAGGAGCACGTCCTGGAAACGGTCCAGGGTTGTGGCTATAGTGATGCCGAAGCTTTCGCGATCAAGCTCGCGCTGGAGGAGGCCCTCATCAATGCCATCAAGCACGGCAACCGCTACGATCCGGACAAGACGGTTACCGTCTGTTACGACATCGAGCCGGACCGGGTGAGGTTTGCGGTGGCCGACGAAGGGCCGGGCTTCGCGCTGTGCAACGTGCCCGATCCGACCGCCGACGAGAACCTCGAACGGCCTTGCGGGCGGGGCATTATGCTGATTCGGGCATACATGGACGAGGTCAGCTATAACGAGGAAGGCAACGAGCTGCGGATGGTGAAGCGACGGGTGGAGCAGGGCTGAGCCTATACGGGCAGGCGGCAGGCGTGACGGATTTCGCACATGAAGGGCTGGACCTTCAGGTTCAGCAGAGCGGCTCGGCGACGGTGGTCGCGATGCGCGGTTCGCTGGGGATGATCGACGTCGAGTCGGTCCAGGAGCAGCTTCGTCGCCTGGTTGGCCAGCCCGAGGCCGTCGTGGTCCTGGACATGTCCGACCTGCACTTCATTGGGGCCGACGGCCTGGACATGCTGCTCGTCAGCCGCGGGCTATCGCGCGTCCAGCACGGGCAGATTCGCCTGGTCAATCCCAGCGGGGAGATCCGCCGAATTCTCGAACTGACGCGGCTGGACAAGGTTTTCGGCATCTACGCCAGCGTTGGCGACGCCCTGGGCGCCTGACGCCGATGCACTTCGGACGCAATCCGTCTGTATCTCCCCCGTCTGTTCGAGAATGTTCGAGAAGAGCTGGTCATGGTCGTCTGCCCAGACTCCTCTCCCTCTGGGAGAGGCCGGGCGAGGGGCTTCTCTTCACTCCCTGCTTCGCCAAGGCTACGCAGGGCTTCGCAGGCCTCAGTTACTCAGGCCCTGCTTCCGGACCGCCCCCACCGGCTCGCAGGCTCGCCACCTCCCCCAGAGGGGGAGGGGCAGCACTGTGGAGCCAGTATCCGTTCTTGCGGCGCGTTGTGCTTTTCAGGGCCGAAGGCCCGGGACAGGAATAGCCCCGGGCGCGAGCCCGGGGAATGCGGCCGCAGTGTGATCAGCCCCGAAGGGGCGTCAGAAGGGCTGGTCGGTGTCGCCCCTTCGGGGCTCGAAGAATGCGGCCGCAGTGTGATCAGCCCCGAAGGGGCGTCAGAAGGGCTGGTCGGTGTCGCCCCTTCGGGGCTCGAAGCGTTTGGGGCATGGTCCGTGGGCTTGCGCCCACGGCTATTCCTGTCTGGCCCCTGCGGGGCCAAGTCAGACGCCTCCCTCAGAAATCCAAGGAAGTGCCGCTCAGCACCGTTTTCGTGACATAACTTCTTTGTTTGCGTTGCAAAATCGTTCTGCTTTTCGTCCACCCGACTTTTGAGGGAGGCGCCAAGTCAGGTTTGCGGCGGGAATCAGCTTTCCTGACCCCTATCCCCCCGGGAGAGGCTGGGTGAGGGTCTTTCTGCCTTGACTCCTCTCCCTCTGGGAGAGGTCGGGTGAGGGTCTTCTCTTCACTCCCTGCTTCGCCAAGGCTACGCAGGGCTTCGCAGGCCTCAGTTACTCAGGCCCTGCTTCCGGACCGCCCCCACCGGCTCGAAGACTCGCCACCTCCCCCAAAGGGGGAGGGGTTTGTCATGCTCAACTCGCAGCCGCATGTCTGACTCCTCTCCCTCTGGGAGAGGTTGGGTGAGGGTCCTTTCTTCTTCTGTCTTCACCCCCTGCGCAAAGCAAAACGCGACGCCCTGTCCTAACGCCGCGTCTGGCTGTGTACTTGGGCGTTTTGCTGTCAGACCGTCCGCCGTCGTCGCCGACGAATCAGCAACGCCAGGCCGCCCATGCCCAGCAGACTCACCGTCGCCGGCTCGGGAACCAGTTGCGACTGGTACTCCGTTAGGTCCGCAATATAGCCATGGTTATATCCGCCGTCATTGGGGTACGTATACGGCTGGCGGGACATGCCCTGATTGGAGTAGGAAGGTCCCATGGCGATATTCAGGCCGACGAGCTTCCAGGTGTTGTCGTTCGAGTCAAAGATGAAGGCCGGTCCGCCCGAATCGCCGTTGGTCAGTTGAGCCTCATTCTCGCCGCCGAGGGCATCAAATGAAATCTCCAAAGCTCTTGTCGTGGCGTTCCAGCCACTTCCCCCTGTTCCGACGGACGTGGTTGTCTCGACGTCATTTGTGCCCCACCGCAGGCTCTTGGACGTCAGCAGATCGAAGCCGCCAATCGAGTAATCCGTGTCGGGTTGGCTGGACGTGTAGAGGTCGTCAACGCTGTCGCTGTCGGCGCCATCCGGGGATATATAGTAGGTGGTCTGCCCACCGTCGCGGTTCCGCCCGAATCCCATTGTATAGAGCAGCGTGCCAGTGGAAATGCTGTTCGGCATGTTATCATAGGGCACCGGGGTCACATTCGGGCGAGTTCCACTGATCTGAAACATCGCAAGGTCGGGATCGTTGCCTGGGCCCGGGGGTTTGCTCAGCCGCTGCCAACTACTGGTGTCAATTGCGTATTCCGTCCCACCGAAGTTGATCACAGTCGGGTTGTCATATTCGCGGATGTGATAGGCCGTCAGCACGGATCCTCCGCCAAGGTACACGCCGGTTCCGCCAACGGAGTAATTCTGCGTGCCGCTGACGGGTCTGGGGATCTGCCCGATGGAATCCCAGTACGGCATATCCACGCCGCTGGCGGATGGGGCAGACGTATTGCCGGTTCCATTCCCCCCCTTAATGAGAACAGCCCAGGCATTGGGGGCAGACAGTGAAACGACCAGGGCGATAGTGATCAGGGCGCTTAGAAATAGCGTACGTTTCATCGGTGCGTTTCCCTCACTGCCTCGCGCGGCGGGACCGGCTCGATCCGTTTGCCTTGCCAGGCGGTATGGACTGCTTGATTTTCCTCGCGATCCGGCTC
>JAAAOJ010000020.1 GCA_009908915.1 Planctomycetota bacterium | reverse complement strand
CCGAGGCCACGGTCTCCATCGGTTCGGCCAGCAGCGTCAAGCCGTTATCAAACTGCCTGCTGAGCAATTGTTGATTCACGCGAATTCCTTCCCGAACATAGATGCGAGGGTCGATCTCAGGGACCGGCGATCGGTTTCAGGCCTCTGATGCCCGGCGGCTGTTCCTGCGTTATTGTTCATCTGTGCGATTCGGTTGTTCGTCGGTCTCGGCCTGTGCGAGCTCGTCTGCGTCGAGCCGGGCACCCGTGCCCAGCAAGAGGCACCAGTTGTTCTGATATCGCCCGCCGGTGGTATGGCCGACGCCGACGGCATAGTAGCGGGGGTACTTCCAGGCATCGTCGTCGCCGCGAGCCCGCAATGCGTGGCGACGGTTGATGATCACGCGGTGGTGCGGCATGGAGCGGAACCACGCGCCGAACGCCTGGGCGCCGCTGGCGATGCGGGCACCGAAGGCTAGGTTCTCCGCCACGTGGGCGGGGTAGCCCTCCTGGGCGGCCCGCTGGTCGCGCGTCTCCCGGCCGGGCAGGCTGCCGGCGTGCGAGTAATGGTTCTGCGCGGCGCATTCGCGGGCGTACTTGCGGCAGGCCCGCACGAGTCGCAGGTCGATTCTCAGCGGATGCAGCCCCAGCAGCATGCGGTAGTTGTTCAGCAGGGCCACACACTGGCGCTCCTCGGCGGACAGTTCCCCGGCGACGTCGCGATTGTGCTGCAGGACGCGCCGCTCGACGTCGCCCAGCAGGGCCGTGTGGCAGTAAACGTCCCGCAGGCGGTCGGCCGGGCCGGCTGCGCCGGTTGCCCGCAGGCCAAGCATGCGGGCATAGCCGTCCAGTTCTTTCAGCAGCGTGACGATACGGCCGAGATCGCCTTTGGTGTCCATGCGGCGGTCCAGTTGGATGCACAGGTGTTTGCGGATGGCGGCGGCGTGGCTCTTGACGGTTGTCTGCCAGTCGGCGAGGTCGGCTTGGCGAAGCACGATGTCGACGATGGCCCGGTGGCGAAGGGCCTGGAGCTTGGAGCACGTTCGCACGTCGTCGGCCTGTTTCTCGGCGAGACGTGTGACGATGGCTTCGGCTTGGGCGAACCAGCGGCGCCGGGCGGTCTGCAGCGCCTCGGCGACGTTCCCCGGGACGGTCTTGCCCGCCAAACGATTGGCGGCCTGCGCGCGGTCGTCACGACCGGCCTGGGGTCGCCGGGCCGACATCCCGCCGAGCAGGTCGGCCAGGCCGGCCGATGACGCGGCGGGCGCCTCTGCCCTTGTCAAACCGACTCCCAGCGTCAGCCCGACCAGCAGGATGGAATAAGCAGTCAACCTCCGAAACATCTCATCCTCTTCCAGCGGTGGCACAGCAGCGACGTACTCCACCGCGAGTCGCTCAGACTACCGGAGCCTGCAGGCTGCGTCAAGCCAGCTTTCGGCGATGACGTACCTGCAAGCAACCACGGACTCGTCGACCGGAGAGGTCACTCGGCGTCGAGGACCGATTCGTCGTTTCGCGGGCGGATCGACTGGCCCGGTTGGACGACCACAACGTCCTCGTCCCATGGGCCGGTGAAAAGCTTCGCCAGCAGACCGAGGTCACCTTTGCGCTGCTCGAAGGCCCAGCCCTTCTCCTCCGCCCGCTGCCGCGCCAGCTCGATGAACGGCGTTTCGTCGCCGGCCACGCCCATCTCGATATAGCACAGTTGCCGGTAGGCCTTCTCCCAGCCGCCGAGCGTTTCGAGGATGTAGTCGGCGTTGTCCTTGCCGTGCTTCTCCACGAGTTGCTCGTAGGTGTCGGTGAGGCCGAGGTTTTTCATCACGCCGTTCATGCCGTAGGCCGGCGTGTCCAGCTCGCCTTCCTTGCTCTCGGCGTGTTCGAGCCAGCCGGTGGTCTCGTAGTACGTGCCCGGATTCTCGTCGAAGTAGGTCCGGTAGGCCTGTCGCGAACCGAACAGCAGCGTGATGCAGTCGTGGGCGCGGGGGATCACCAGCGGCCGTGTGCGGGCGGTCACGCCGACGAGCCCGTCGTTGCACCGCGCATAGCCGAGCAGGATGGCCTCGTAGGTTCCCGCCGCGTCGGCGGTGTCGACGGATTCCTGAATGTGGGCGGCCATCTCCAGGGTTTCCAGATCGTGCAGGCCCTTTTCGAGGAACTCGACGTCGACGGTGTTGGCGCAGGTCGCGGCGAGATAGCAGGCCTCGCGGTAGAGGACATTGCAGCCGATGAATTTGAACCGGCGGGGGGTGTGGACGTTGGTCATGGGGTCTTACTTCCGGTCGGCCTGGGCGGTGGGCTCAGGCGCAGGCTCGCGGCGATAGGTGATCTGGTGCATCGGCGCGGTGTCAAGATACAGCACGAGTCGCTGGCCGTCAGGCGTCAGTCGCGCGCTGCAGTCAAGGCGCTCACCCTCGTGGCGGAGGCTGACGTCGGCCATGCCCGCCTCGTCGGCGGGTGTGAGGCGGCCGTGGATACGGCAGTCCGGCATCCAGATGCGGAGGTTGTTGCCGTGTTGGCGAATCATCATCCGTTGGTCGCAGGCCCGCTGCAGGCGGGCCATGATCGGTTGGCGGAGCAGCGGTTTGAGGTTGCGGGGCGGCTGCTCGATCCAGGTTCCGGCAAAGTTGATCTCGCTCTGGGCGGGTCGCGACAGTGCGACGGGCCGGGCGTCAAAGCCCCGGACCCGCAGCGTGCCGGCCATCGTTTCGGGGGGCAGCTCGAAGAGGAACGTCGCGGCCATTGTCTGGCCGGGATCGAGACGGAGTGTCTCGCGCCGGGCGGGGACGGGGGCGGCCGGTGCGTCGAGGGGCTCACCGAGGCTTTCATAGGCTGTCTGCCTGATGCGGAGCGTGACGGCCCGGCCGGTGTTGGGGAGGCTGATCGGCTCGCTGCCGGCCTGGAGGTTGACGGTGATTTTGACGTACAAGCGCCCCGGCGGGGCGGGGCGATAGCCGGCGGATGCGAAGGTGTCCCAGACGGCAGACTTGAGGTCCATCCGGGCCGGTGCTGCGGCCGGGGTATTCGGCGTCTCGAGGACGTTGACAACCGGCGCGGGCGAGGCAACGGGCGCGGGGGTGTCCTGGTTGTCCTCGGCGGCCTTCTTGAACAGGATGCCGCCGGCGAGCACCACGATCATGATGATGAGGTAGCTCGCGACAAACAAGATCAGCCGCGTCCGCGTGATCTTGAAAACGCCGCGTCCGATAAGCACGTCCTCGTAGATTTCCTCGTAGTCGGACTCGTCCATCTCGACGACTTCGTCGCGGTCTTCGCCTTCCTGCCGGGCGGCGGAGATCAGCAGTGAGATGTCGAACTGGTCTTCCTCGTCGAGGAAAGGCACGCGGATTTCAGCTGAACAGGAGGGGCACTTGACGGTCTTGCCCGCCAGCCGCTTGCCGACCTTCATTTTGCTCTGGCAACTGCCGCAGACGACCATGATGCGTTCGCGGAGGGCCTTGCGGGCGAGCGTGGCATAGCCCACTTCACCGCGGTTGAAGAGCCCGTCGCGATCGACCTCCGCCTGCTCGGGCCCGCGTAGATGCAGGGCGAGGGGGACTTCGTGCTGGCAGTTGCTGCAGCGCGCAGCGGCGATGCTCGGATCAATGGGACCCGTGACGGCATTGAGCGTGCCGCACTGGCCGCAAACGAGATACATCTCCGGGCGAATCATTGCCTACGGGTCACAGGTCGTAGATCGCAGGTCATCGTTCCTAGTTCCTAGTTCCTAGTTCCTAGTTCCTATAGTTCACAGGTCACAGGTCACAGGTCAGAGGTCAGAGGTCACAGCTCGTCGCGGCGGCCTGTGGATGGCGGCCTCAATGCACAAATTTCTGGGCGATGGGCACGCGTCGGCCCATGCCGAATGCCCGCCGGCTGACCTTCAGCACACGGGCCGCCTGCTGGCGTTTGTACTCCGACAGATCGACCATTCGCACGATCTTCCGTACCAGCATCTCGTCGAAGCCGCGCTCGACGATGGCCGGGGCCGTCAGATCCTCTTCAATATACAACCTAAGAATCGGATCGAGGGTATCATAAGGTGGCAATTTATCCTGATCGGTCTGGTCCGGCTTGAGCTCGGCCGACGGGGGCTTGGTCAGGATCCGCCCGCAGATGCACTCGCGGCCGGCCTCGGCGTTGAGCTGTCGTGCCAGATCGTACACCGCCGTCTTGAGTACGTCGCCGATCGGCGCCAGCCCGCCGCACATGTCGCCGTACAGCGTGCAGTACCCAACCGACAGTTCGGACTTGTTGCCCGTCGCCAGGGCCAGGTTCCCGTGGGCGTTGGAGTAGGCCATCACGATATTGCCGCGTATACGGGCCTGGATGTTTTCCTCAGCGATGCCGACGTTGCCGCCGCTGAGCATGTCCGCCAGCGATTGCTCGTAGGACGCGTGCATCGTCTCAATGGGCACTTCGTGGTAGACCACGCCGAGCGCCTCGGCGAGCTGTCGTGCGTCGTTGACGCTGTGATCGCTGGAGTAGCGGCTGGGCATGCCCAGGCAGGTGACGTTCTCGGGCCCGAGAGCGTCGGCGGCCAGCGTGGCGACGACCGCCGAGTCGATGCCACCTGACAGGCCGAGGACGACGCTCTCGAATCCGCACGTGTGGACGTAGTCGCGCAAGCCGAGCTTGAGGGCTGACGAAAGCTGGGCCATGTCACTGCCGATGTCTTCGCACCGGCCCGGCGGGGGCGCGGCGCCGCTGTCCGGCAGGTCCACGACGAGCTGGTCGGCCCGGAAGCTGCTCGCCCGGCCGATCACGCGTCCGTCGGCGGCCACGAGGCAACTGCCGCCGTCGAAGATCAACTCGTCATTGCCGCCGACCTGGTTGACGTAGGCGATCGGCACGCCGTAGCGTTTGGCCCGGCGGGCGAAGAGTTCCTCGCGGCGGCCGGCCTTGTGGACCTCGAACGGACTGGCGGCCATGTTGATCAGGATGTCCACGCCGGCGTCGCACAGGCGGTCGACGGGGTCCTGGTCGTAGATCGCTCGGCCGAGGGCTTCGGCGTCCCAGAGATCTTCGCAGACGCTCAGGCCGATACGCCGTCCGTTGAACTCGAGGGGCGTCGGCGTCGGGCCGGGTTCGAAGTACCGCGTCTCGTCGAAAACGTCGTAGGTCGGCAGCAGGTTCTTCACATGCACATGCTGGACCTTCCCGTCGGCGAGCAGTGCGGCGCAGTTCTGCAGCGCCCGGCCTTCCTTGTCCGGGGTCGGCCGCACGAAACCCACCAGGGCCGCCGTCGTGATGGCGTGGGTGGCGAGTTCCTCGACGGCCGCCACGCTCGCCGCGACCAAACCGTCCTTGCTCAGCAGGTCGCGCGGAGGGTAGCCCACGAGCGACAGCTCGCCGAAGACGGCCAGGTCGGCCCTCGCCGCGGCGGCGCGGTCGACGTGCTCGGCGATGGCGCGACGGTTGCCGGTGATCTCGCCGATGATCGGGTTGAATTGACACAGCGCTACTCTCATACGCAACATCCTACTGCTTGTCGCCGGGAAACGAAAGCGGGCAGCCCAAACGCCGTCTGAACACAATGTACATACGGCCCGAATGCCTTCGGGCCGGCCAGTCATTGCAAATGCGGAGTAACTCGTTACCATACACGCTGGCCTATTGGCGAAGTAAAGGATATGACACGATGAAACATGCAGTCGTTGCAGTTGCGCTGCTCTTGGCGGCGACGACGCTGACCGGATGTCTGACGAAGGAAGTGGACGTGACGTTCCGGAACCAGTCGGATCGAGCGCTGGAGGTGCATCTCAACGGCGCCGGCGAGGGCACGGGCCTGCTGGGGACGATGGACCCGGGCGGCACGGTGGGTACCACGCTGAAGGTACCTCGCCGCGACATGCCGGTCCTGTTCACCTGGACGGCCGGTCCGTTCAAGAACGCCTTTACGGTCTGGCAGGGGACATCGGAGATGCTCACCATCGATGTCGGCGCCGACACTTCGGGCGAGTAGCCTCAAACGGGTTGCAGGACCGTTGTCTTTGCACGCGGTCGCGGTTATCTTCGCGTGCCACGAATTCGTGCAACGAAAGGTGTGTTTATGCCTGACCCCCGTGTGACGAAGCTGGCCGAGTTGCTGACGAGGTACTCTCTCCGCATCCGCAAGGGCGACTATGTGCTGATTCGCGGTTCGTCGGTCGCCGCGCCGCTGATCCAGGAATGTTACCGCCACGCGGTCCGGGCCGGGGCCAACATCGAGACTGCCGTGAGCGTCGACGGCCTCAGCGAGATCTTCTACAAGGAGGCGTCGACGGCGCAACTGGAGTGGATCTCCCCGACGGCCGACCGCCGCTATCGCAAGATCGACGCGATGTACGGCATCTGGGGCGAGGTCAACACCCGCAGCCTGACCCACTGCGACCCGAAGAAGATGGCGACCGCCCAGGCCGCTCACGAAAAGCTCACGAAGGTCTTCTCCGAACGGTCGGCCAAGGGCGAGTTGCGATGGGTCGGCACGCAATGGCCCACGCAGGCCAACGCCCAGGACGCCGAGATGAGCCTTGCCGAGTACGAGGACTTCGTCTTCAAGGCCGGCCATCTCGACGCCGCCGATCCGGTTGCCGTCTGGAAGGCCATCAGCAAAGCCCAGGCCGCGCTGAAGAAGAAGCTTGACCGCTGCAAGGAGGTCCGTATCGTCGCCGGCGACACCGACCTGACCTTCGCCTGCCAGGGCCGAACGTGGGAAAACTGCGACGGCCGCTTGAATTTTCCCGACGGCGAGGTATTCACCGGCCCGGTCGAGGAGTCCGTCAACGGTCACGTGCGGTTCAGCTTCCCGGCCGTACATCACGGCCGCGAGGTCAACGACGTGTTCCTGGAGTTCAAGGACGGCAAGGTCGTCAAGGCCAACGCGTCGAAGGGCGAGGAGTTCCTGCGAGCGATGATCGACATGGACGCCGGCGCCTGCCGACTCGGCGAGGCCGCCTTCGGCACAAACTACAACATCACGACGTACACGCGGAACACGCTGTTCGACGAGAAGATCGGCGGGACGATCCACCTGGCCCTGGGGGCTGGCTATCCCGAGACGGGCAGCACGAACCGCTCGGGCCTGCACTGGGACATGGTCTGCGACCTTCGAGACGGCGGCGAGATCTATGCCGACGGGACGTTGATCCAGAAGGACGGACGTTTCCTTGACGACCGCTTCCCTCAGCCGCAGGCCGCCAAGCCCAAAGGCAAAGCCGCCCGCAAGCGAAGCGCCGGGACATCGCCGAAGAAAAAGTCGACAAAGAAGAAGACCCGCAAGAAGACCGGGGAGTAGGTTGTCGCACGACGGCTGATTGGCCGTCGACGCCGAGAAGGCCACACCGAACGCAGCTATGCAGCTGTCGACGGCACATCGACGGTTCCGGCCGTGCGCAGCCGTGCAGACCGTTGTCATGATGGGAGTCACATGCTGTTAGCCAGCCTGATGTCCACGGCCCAGATATTCGAAGCCGCCATGCTGATCTTCTTTGGCCTGAGTTGGCCGATCAGCATCCTCAAGAGTTGGCGGCTGAAGTTCGTTCGCGGTAAAAGTCCGGTCTTCCTGAGCCTGATTGTCGTAGGCTATCTCTGCGGGGTGGGTAACAAGCTATTGCGGGCGTGGCACGACGGAACGTGGCCGGAGGCCGTCACCGGGCTGTACGCGGTGAACGCTCTGCTGGTGGGGGTTGACCTGATGCTGTACGTCCGATACCGGCACAACCTTGAACCGGCGACGGAGGAGGTTGCTCACGACATCGCACGTGTCACCCGCCAGGATGCCAAACAGCCGTAAGCGGCCGGGGCCTCTATGCCTCCTGGGCGGGGGCGTCCGACTTGCTATCCTGCTGTCGCAGCGTGCAGGCGTGCTTGTGGGCGGGGTCCGTGCCGGTCGGCTTAAGTTGCGGGGTGATCTCCACGCAGGCCCGGCAGACGCGAACGGTCTCGCCGCGGGTGGTGATCTCCATTGTCTCGCCGTTGCCGACTTCGGCGGCTCGCGCGCGCGTCAGTGGGCAACGGGGGTGGAACGCGCAGCCGCGCGGCGGGTTGATGGGTGAGGGGACCTCGCCGGGCAGTTGCTCGTGTTGGCGCTCGGCGGTGGGGTCGGCGATCGGCACGGACCGGATTAACGCATGCGTGTAGGGGTGCTTGAGTTGCTTGTACCCATCGCCGCCCAGGATGACGTGCTTGCTGGCGATCTCGACGATGCGGCCGAGGTACATGACCGCGACGATGTCGGCGAAGTGCTCGACCACGGCCAGGTTGTGGGCGATGAACAGGTAGCTCAGCCCCATGTCCTTCTGAAGGTCGGCCAGCAGGTTCAGGATCTGTGCCTGGATGGAGACATCGAGGGCGGAGACGGGCTCGTCGCAGACGATGAAATCCGGCTCGGTGGCCAGGGCGCGGGCAATGCCGATGCGCTGCCGCTGGCCGCCGGAGAACTCGTGCGGGTAACGGTTGATGTACCGGTCGGCCAGGCCGACGCGTTCGAGCATCTCGCCGATGCGATTGCGACGCTGCTGCCGCGAGAGGCTCATGTGGACCTTAAGCGGCTCGTCGACGATGCCGCCGACGGTCATCCGAGGGTCGAGCGAGCTGACGGGATCCTGGAAGATCATCTGCATGCGGCGGCGGATCTGTCGCATGCGCGAGCCGGAGACACCCAGGAGGTCCTCGCCGTCGAAGGTGACTTCGCCCGCCTCGGCGGGGATCAGCCGCAGGACAGTTCGCCCGACGGTGGTCTTGCCCGAGCCGCTCTCACCGACCAGCCCGACCGTCTGGCCGCGGGTGACGTCGAGGTCTACGCCGTCGACGGCCTTGACCGGTACGGATCGGCCGAGCCAGCCTCGGCGGGTACTGAAATAGGTCTTCAGGCTGCGGACACGCAGCAGCGGATTGTTCTCGGGTTGGTCGATCATGTGGGTTTCGTCAGGTTGGTGGTTTCGCGGACAGCGGCCGGCTCGGACGGGTCGGTCGCCTTGGCCCGTTCGTAGCCGTCGACTTCCCAGCAGGCGGTCCAGTGGCCGGGGCGGATCTCGCGCAGTTCCGGTTCGCATTCGGCGCATCGTCTCAGCACGCGGCCCGTGCCGCCTGCGACGGCGGTCTCGATGGTATCGGCTTGGCTGGCTTCGGCGGCGTGTTTGCGGGTCAGCGGGCATCGCAGGTGGAACTTACAGCCGCTGGGGAAGGCCAGCGGATTCGGGACGCTGCCTTCGATGGTGCTGAGGCGATCCTTGGTTTCGCCGAGCTTTGGCACGGAGCGGAAGAGCCCGTGCGTGTACGGGTGCGTGGGTGAGGCGTAGAGGCTGCGGACGTCGGTGGTCTCGACGATTTTTGATGCGTACATGACGGCCACGCGGTGGGCCGCTTCGGCGACGACGGCGAGGTCGTGCGTGATCAGCAGGATCGACAGTCGGCTGGCGGCCTGCAGTTCGCTCATGAGGCGGAGGATCTGGTCCTGGATCGTCACGTCCAGGGCGGTGGTCGGCTCGTCGGCGATGAGCAGCTCGGGATTGCAGCTAAGGGCCATTGCGACCATGACGCGCTGCCGCATGCCGCCGGAGAGCTGGTGGGGGTACTCGCGGAAGCGTTGCTCGGGCGAGGGGATGCCCACGCGGTCGAGCAGGTCGATCGCCAGCAGTCGTGCGTCGCTGCGGGTGAGGTCCTGGTGGAGGCGGATGGCCTCGACGATCTGGCTGCCGCAGGTGAAGACCGGGTTGAGGCTGGTCATCGGTTCCTGGAAGATGATGCCGATCTGCCCGCCCCGGATGTGTCGCATCTGCTTGTCGCCCAGGCCTCGGTCGCGGGGTCTTGTCCGGTCGTCGGTTTCGGTGACGTCCATGAGCGTCTGCCGGGAGAAGGTGACCTTGCCGGACGGGTGGAACGCCGGCGGATACGGCAGCAGCTTGAGGATGCTGAAGCTGGTGACGCTCTTGCCGCAGCCGCTCTCGCC
>JAAAOJ010000052.1 GCA_009908915.1 Planctomycetota bacterium | reverse complement strand
GGTTCGTCGTCATTGGCACCGGGCGTTGTGGCCCGTGTTCTGGCTGGTCGTGTTGTGCGCGGTATGGGCGGTGGTTTACGTACATCCAGAGTGGATGAGGGAAGCCGGCCCGCTTGAGTCGCTTGGCAAACAGGCGCAATGGTTAGAACCGATCTCGTGGCTCGGCGGTGCGGTACTGGCCTACTTCCTGCTTCGCCGTCTGAAGTACGTCATGGAACACCCGTTTGCAGTGGCGGCCAAGACCTACCTGAAGCTGCCGAAATATGCTGATCACCTCGGGCAGGTGCCCGTGCTCAAGGAAGATCTGAAGACACTTCTGGAGATTCGCCTTGGGCATCGTTGGTGGCGGCGCAGGCCGCGCCGCATGGTCGTGTTTGTGGATAATCTGGATCGCTGCGGGAATGCCTGCATTTGTCACACGCTGGATGCGATTCGCCTGGTCATGGACCTGCCGGATGTCTTCGTCGTGATCGGTGTCGATATTCGCATTGCCCTCCAGGCCGTCGCCGAGCAATACGCCTCGGCCGCCGGTGACGGCCGAAAGGCCGAGGATATCGCGCGCGACTATCTGGGCAAGATCATCCAGATGCCCATCCTCCTTAGGCGGTCTCAGCCGGAGCACCTTGTCGGCTTTGTGAAAGACAAACTGTTCGGGTCTATGGAAGACGTTGATGCCAGCGACCTCCAAAGCATTGCAGGGAATGCGCAAACGCTTAAATATACTTCTCTGCCGGAGGCGCCGGAAACACAAGTGGAGGATGAAGATAGTGATCGGCAAGAACCCGTCGACGATGGTGATGGTGACAGCGGTCCGATTACTCCCCCCGAACCACGGGAGCCAGAGCTGCCGGCAGAATCCATTTCGCAAGTGCCTGGCCGACGCACGATGTCCGCGCAGCGTGGTGATGTTTTGCAGCGGGTCATGCAGAACAGTCCGGAAGAAGTTAAGTGGTTCCATTTCCTCACGGTGGCCTTTGGCTTCAACAATCCCAGACAGTTGACGCGTTTGCTGAACAGCTATGAACTTCTCAAGGCGCTTGAGTACCAACGGCGGGACAAGATTGACGTGATCGCCCAATATGCATTGATGCGAGTCCTGTTCTTCGTTGAGTTCCTTAATGACCATTCATCGCAATTGCGGGAAACACTGCGAGCGGTGCTGGCTTCGGACAATGCAAAAGTCGATTCAAAAGAGCGTCGCAGTCTTCTGGAGAAGGCTGGGGCACCGGCAGACCTTCAGGATACGGTCGAAAATGTGTATTGGGCGTTGCGTAGGCCAGTGAGCGACGGAAGACCATGGAAGCCACAGGACTCGCGCAAGGTATCTCCGTCCGACGAACTTCACGAGTACGAGGAACTCGTTGCCACCGTCATGCTGCCCGGAATGGAAGAACCCTACAAACCTCAACCGAGTGCGGAACAGGCCAAGTCCGCGGGTGAATGACGCGGTGCCCCGTGCGGGACACCGCGCACAGGCTCAGGGGGACGTGCCTTTTTGAGGCTCGAAGAGCCGTTTGAGAGTAGCCGCACGTGAAGGCGCAGCCGGAACGTGCGGAAGCGGTTTTTCGTGGTTTTGAGCCTCGAAGAAACGCAGGAAGAACCACTCCCTCCGCCTCTTCGAGGCTGTCCGAGGTGCGGGCGGGCTCCGGAGGTTCTGCTGCGCTCCACCTCCGGCTACATTCACACGGCCCTGCGGGCCTGAAGAAAGCCAATGGCCGGTTCTGCGGGCCTCAAGAAAGCGCAAGACCGCCCCTGGCGACGAGCGCGACGGCTTGGCGCAGCCTACGCGCCTACCCGACCGTCCCGACGGGCGTGTCGCTGTCGTAGAAGTCGCGGGGGTCGGTGATGGTTCCGGTCAGGGCCGAGGCGGCGGCGGTCAGCGGGCTGGCGAGGTAGACGCCGGCGTCCTTGTGGCCCATGCGGCCGGGGAAGTTGCGGTTGGTCGTGGAGATGACCTTGATCGGCTCGTTGGCGCGGCCGAAGGTGTCCACGGGCCCGCCGAGACAGGCGGCACAACTGGCCGGGCCGATGGTGCAGCCGGCCTCGACGAAGACCTCCCGTAGCGTCTTGCCGGCGAGCTTCAGGCGGTCGAGGTCGGCGTCGACCTCCGTGGTGGCGGGCACGATGTAGGTGTCGATTGTGACCTCCCGACCGTTGAGCACGTGGGCGGCGGCCAGGAAGTCCGTGGTCTTGCCGCCCGTGCAGCTTCCGATGTAGCTGCGGTCGAGTTTGACGTCCGTCAGCTCGCGGGCCAGGGCGCGGCGGTCGGGGCAGTGCGGCTGGGCGACGGTGGGCTCAAGGGCGCCGGCGTCGAATTCGTGGCTGGCGGCGTAGTTCGCGTCGGCGTCGGAGGTGTAGACGGTGAACTCGGGCGCGTCGTCGCGCGCGCGGTCGCGGACGTAGCCCAGCGTCACGTCGTCCGGCGCGATGATGCCGTTCTTACCGCCGGCCTCGATGGCCATGTTGCAGATCGTGCAGCGCTCGTCCACGTTGAGCTGCCGGACGGCCGGGCCGTCGAATTCCATCGCGCAGTAGGTCGCACCGTCAAAGCCGATCTCGCCAATGACGTGCAGGATGAGGTCCTTGGCCATGATGTACGGCGGAATCTCGCCGGTGAAGACGAACTTCATGCTCTCCGGCACGCGCAGCCAGAGCTTGCCCGCGCCCATCACGAAGCCCGCATCGGTATTGCCGATCCCCGTGGCCAGCTCGCCGAACGCGCCGTGCGTGCAGGTGTGGCTGTCCGTGCCCAGCAGGATTTCGCCCGGGCGGGTGTGGCCGTTCTGCGGCAGGGCGGAGTGGCACACGCCGCGATAGCTCGTCGTGGCGTAGTCGGCGTAGGGGGCGGGCACGCCGTCGGCGTCGGTGTCGATGAAGTCGGGGTCGTAGAAGAACCGCAGGCCCTGGCGTTGGGCGAAGTCTCGCAGGATGGCGATGTTGCGGTGGGCCTTGGTGTCGGCGGTGAAGATATAGTGGTCGGGGATGATGACCACGCCCTCGGGGTTCCACACCTTGGCGTCCTTGCCGAACTGTTCTTCGAAGACGCCGATCGTGCCCGGCCCGCAGACGTCGTGCGTCATCAGCACGTCGATGCTGCACCAGATGTTCTCGCCCGGGGAAACGCTGTCGCGACCCGCGTGGGCGGCCATGATTTTTTCCGTGATCGTCATGCCCATGGGTGACTCCTGTGGTGGCAATGGATTGTGCATCATATCGCGGGGGCCCCGGCGATACCAGTGCGGACCTGCTGGCGACGGGCCAAAGGCAAGGCAGGCGATGATCTTTCTTGCCGCTAAAGTTTCGGTTGGCGGCATCGACAATGCCTGCAGTCACCCCGTACGAAAGGTCGCTCATGGCTACCACGCTGCATATTGCCCAGGACGAACGTCGCCGCCACAAACGCCTGCCGTGGCGGGTGAAGCTGACGGCGCTGAGTTTTCCGACACCCGAGACGCGTCGGCTGGACGCACTGGAGACCGTCGATATTTCCTACAGCGGCCTGGGGGTCGTCAGCTCGCGTCGCCACAAGGCGGGCGAGCAGGTGGTGGTGGCCCTGCCGCGGGACAACGGCGACTGCTCCTACGTGACAGCCAAGGTCGTCTGCTGCCGTCGCGAGGGCGAGGGCTGTCGGCTGGGGCTTCAATTCACCCACGACCGTGCAGGCCGGTACGGGCCGGGCTCGGCCGCCTGAACGGTCCGGATTAGCATACATGGTCGCACGCATGGTCGTGCGCCGCAGATCTGGCGCAGGGGAGGGCGCCCGGGGTTCCGATGGGAGTCCCGTCTTTCATCCCGGGCCACCCGGCACCGGAAGAGCCGGATACCCACGTACCACACGTGCCGATATGCACGATGCGTTGCAAAATGCTGTTGCATCGCGCCGGATGATTCAGTACAAGGAGGAACTGACGCGGCGACACGTGCCGCATCCCCACAGGGGATTGGTGTAACGGTAGCACGAATGGTTCTGGTCCATTTAGTCGGGGTTCGAATCCCTGATCCCCTGGGCCGCGCGGGCCTGTGAATCCGATTGGATTTGCGGGCCCGTTCGCTGCCCCGACCCGTGGCCATGCGACTGTGTCCTTGGAATGGATGATAGACGACCCGGGGCTGTTCCGATGTGTAGTGCGCTGCGGGTAACGCCGCCGGGCGTGAAAGGAACGGGTCGTGGTTCTGCCAGACGCATCTGAGATGGGTTAATGTCTGTCGCGACGAACGACGGAGACGCGGACAGTTCGGCCATCGCTTCGCGCGAACGCCAGCCAGCTTGCCAACCGCCACCGGGGCCGCATGCTGGGCAAGGCCGTCGACCGCGCCGACGAACAGGCCGAACTGAACCATCAGGTGGCTGAGAATGTCCATCGCGTGGTCATGTACATTGTCCGCGACGTCGAACATTCACGTAGCCACGCCCAGCGGCAGAAAGTCGACACGCTGCAGTCAGACAACGAGTACGGCGGCGTCCGATTGCCGCCGGCTTGCGAGTGTTTCCTTTCCCGATCCGGGGCGTTGCGGTGTGATGGCCGCAGTGCCCCGGTCTTCGTTGCGGACGGTTACGCGCCGGTGTCGGATAGCGCAGCGGCCCCGCCGGCCGCTGACTCACGGAACCAGCCGCCGGTCTTGAGGCAGATCTTCACCAGCGCGAGCATCAGGGGAACTTCGATTAGCACGCCGACCACCGTCGCCAGGGCGGCCCCGCTGCCCAGGCCAAAGAGCATCGTCGCCGTGGCGATGGCGACCTCGAAGTGGTTGCTCGCGCCGATCATGGCCGTCGGTGCGGCGTCTTCGTAGCTGAGCTTCAGCAGCTTTGACGCCCCGTAGCCCAACCCGAAAATCAGCAGCGTCTGAATCGTCAGCGGAATCGCGATCCACAGGATCGTCAGCGGCTCGGCGAGGATCGTCTCGCCCTTGAAGCTGAAGAGCAGCACCAGCGTCGCCAGCAGGGCGATGATCGTAATCGGCGTCAGCACGTGCAGGAATTTCTCTTCAAACCATTGCTGGCCCTGCGTGGCCACAATAGCCTTGCGGCTGACGTACCCCGCCCCCAGTGGCAGGGCGACGTAGATGGCGATACTCAACAGCAGCGCCTGCCACGGGACCGGCAGCGAGCCGACCCCCAGCAGGAACCCGCCCAGCGGCCCGTAGAGAAACAGCATCGTCAGCGAGTTGATCGCCACCATCACCAGCGTATGGCCGTCGTTGCCCTTCGCGAGATACCCCCACACCAGCACCATCGCCGTGCACGGCGCGATGCCCAGCAGGATGCAGCCCGCCAGGTAGCTTCGCCAGAGCGGCACTTCCAGCATCTTCGCGCCCTCGTGCAGCACGACCGTGCCCGAGCCGTAGGTGTCGCCGACGGCCAGGTCGGTCACGCCAAGGGGCATCTTCACGAGGTCCACGGCATCCGGGCCGATGAATCCGTAGAACAGCGTGCCGAGGAACAGGGTGGCAATGGCATACATGGTGAAGGGTTTGATGCACCAGTTGAGCACCAGCGTGAGGCTCACGGGTTTGAGGCTCCGGCCGGCCTGGATGACCTCGCCGAAGTCGATCTTCACCATGATCGGGTACATCATCAGGAACAGGCAGATCGCGATCGGGATCGAGACGACCGGCGCGCCGTTGACGCGGATGGCCATGCCGTCGAGGCCCGTCGCCACGCCCGGGGCCACCTTGCCCAGCACAATGCCCGCCCCGATGCACAGCAGCACCCAGACGGTTAGATACCTCTCAAAAATGCTCAGGCCCTTGGCCTTCTTCGTGATGCATGCGTCGCTTGCCATAATGGCCTTTCCAGCAGGGCGGACATGCCTGCCCGCCGCTGTTTGCTAGTCGTTATCCTTGGCGAGGGTCGCCTCTACCCACTGCCGGATGTTGTTGTCGATCTCGTCGCGCACGCGGCGGAAGACGTCCAGTTGTTCTTCTTCGCTGCCGGTCGCGGCGGCGGGGTCGTCAAAGGTCTGCACGATCCGCTGCATGTTGGCCGCTCCGGGCCAGACGCTCGGGCAGTTGCCTGCCGCCTTGTCGCAGACGACGAAGACGTAATTCACCGGCAGGGTGCCGAGGAACTCGTCGACGCCTTTGGGCCGATGGCCGTCGAGGTCTTCGCCGACCTCAGCCATCACCTTATAGGTCAGGGGATGTATCTCTTTGGGGACCAGGCCGGCACTACGGACGTCCATGCGGTCGCCGACATACTTTCGGGCAAAGGCTTCAGCCATCTGGCTGCGGCAGGAATTGCCGCTGCAGAGAAACAGTACTGTGGGCTTCATGAGGGGCTCTCCTGTGTATTTAAGGCCTCGGGCAGGGCTTCGACAAATGCTCTAATCTCGTCACGCACACGGCGGTAGCAGTCCAGAGCGGCCTGTTCGTCGGCGGCGTTCCCAGCCATCGCCGGCGGATCGTCAAAGCCGACGTGGATGACCCGGGCCTCGCCGGGGAAGACGGGGCAGGTCTCGTGGGCATGGCTGCAGACGGTGACGACCACGTCGAGCGGCACGTCGGCGAACTCGCTGACGTCCTGCGACCGCTGGCCGGAGATGTCCACGCCCGCCTCGGCCATCACCGCGACGGCCCTGGGGCTGAGGCCGTGGGTCTCGATGCCGGCCGAGTAGGCCTCGATCTGCTCGCCCTTGAGGTGGCGGGTCCAGCCCTCGGCCATCTGGCTGCGACAACTGTTGCCCGTGCAGAGGTACAGTACCTTGAGTGTCTCGCTCATTGTCTCCTCGTCAGCGTTCCAGATTATGCGCGATTATGCGCGGTGTAGCACCTGCTGCACCGCGGTCCAACGGGTGCTGCGCCGCGTTGTGTGTCAGTGGTAGTGGCAGCACAGCTTGCTGCGGTTGATTTGGCGGATGCGTTTGAGCCGGCGGGCGTCGCTTCGGGCGGTCGGGTCGCCGGCCAGCGATTCGTCCAACAGCGCCACCCGGTCCCGGACGGCATCGCTGTCGGCTCGGCGGTAGTAGATCCAGCGGCCTTCCTTGCGGGCGTCGACTAGCCCGGCCTGCTGCAGCACGTGCATGTGCTTGCTGACCGTCGACGGCGCCAGGCCCAGCAGCTCGATGATCTGGCAGACGCACATCTCCCCGCCCGCCAGGGCCAGCATCACCCGCACGCGGTTCTCGTCCGACAAGGCCTTGTTGATCGCCAGATACGTTTGCATCGCTGCGTCCTTCCATCCGCAAGCCGGCTGGC
This sequence comes from Planctomycetota bacterium, assembly GCA_009908915.1. Lineage (GTDB taxonomy): Bacteria > Planctomycetota > Phycisphaerae > SM23-33 > SM23-33 > JAAAOJ01. The sequence continues at coordinate 2,860 of JAAAOJ010000052.1, read as the reverse complement.
CCACTTCGCGTTTTAGCGAATTATATAGTGCAGCCTACCCCGCCGCACGACAAACTGCATGAAGAGTTGATTAAGATCGCTCGGCCCGCCAACCCTTCCCCATTTGGCAAGATGGCTGGTCCGTGAGCCGATGGGGGTTGGGCCGACTTCTCCCCGCGGGAGAGGGGTCATATCCCCCGTGCCGCCGAGGCGGAGATGTTTTCGCCCTGCGAATCCCCGCCGAAGCTTCGTTTATGCTCCCATGGCCATGAATGGCTGATGTCTTCGCTTCGAAGGGGCGTGACGGGAATAGCCGTGGGCGCGAGCCCACGGAAAAAGAGGCTCAATAGACGCCTCCCTCAAAAGTCGGGTGGGCGAAAAGCAGAATGATTTTGCAACGCAAACAAAGAAGTTATGTCACGATAACGGTGCTGAGCGGCACTTCCTCGGATTTCTGAGGGGTCTCAATATGGAAGCCCCGAAGGGGCGAGACTTCACCGGGGTCGTGCCGCCCCTTCGGGGCTGGCGTTCTCTATGCCGCCTCACCCCCGGCTCGCGCCGGGGGCTATTCCTGTACAAGGCCTTCGGCCCTCAAGCCTTGACCTCGCTGCACAGAGCGTCAGTTCTTTGCGAATGGGACACGACCAACGTTTGCGGAAGATCGAACCGACGTGTATAATGTTGCGTATCACAATTACAGACTGCGACAGCTCATGAAGTTATCAAGAGTTGATCTGGTTTCCTCTGCGTTCTCTGCGTCTTTGCGGTGAGCATTTTCGGGGGCGAACTGGATTCGACCGGACGAGTTGAGGCGCAGGTGGCGTGCCGAGGTTCCAGGTGGCCTCGTAAAACCCCTGGACATTTATAGTTGCCAAACCGCAACTGCGAATGGCCGCTTAGATAGCGACCCGTCCCCGGTTGGCTGGGCCCGTGGCCGGCCGGAGGGCGCCAACCAACGGGCTTGCTGAGCGAGTGTCGGACGGTTACTCGCTTGGGACATTGGTCGTCCTGGCCGTGAACGGAGCGTGTCGCTTCGCGCCTGATCGGCGAGAACCAATCAAGCGACTATGCACGTAGAAGCCTTCGCTGAAACGTCACGGGACGCGGGTTCGATTCCCGCCGCCTCCATCCTGCTTCGCTCCCGGCCGCTTGCGGCCGGGAGCTTCGCAGGAGCTTGGTCCTGCGAATTGCGCAGCAAGAAGCGGGATGTCCTGCGTAGCTCTTCGAAGCCCCTGCTGCTTGAGGCGAAGAAGAGCGGAGCAGGGCCAAACACGGTGGGACACCTCATTTGGAAAGGATGCCGGTGTACGTCTACCTTCTTCGCTCTCTCTCGCGGCCCGACCAGCGCTACGTCGGCCTCACGAACGACCTGAAGAAACGTCTTGCCGATCACAATGCCGGCAGATCGCCGCACACAAGCAAATATGCCCCGTGGGAACTGGTCGTCGCAGTCCACTTCGCCGACAAGCGCAAGGCCGAGCAGTTCGAGCTATACCTCAAGCAGGGCTCCGGCCACGCCTTCGCCAACCGGCACTTCTGGTAGAACAGCGTCCGCTTTTCTTGCTGACGTCGGAACTTCCCGCAGTCTGGCTCGTCCAATTGACCATGGGCTGCCCAAAGGCAAAAGCAAGGGTCATTCTGATCGCCACCAGTGTGCTGGCAGTCTGCTTGCTGGCCGGTTGCGGACGTCGATCATCTCCGCCAAATCCCCCAAGCACATCAGCCCCTCAAGGTGCACCTCAGCAACGCATGACGTCTCTACGACGGATCATCATCGAGGATGCTTGGGTCAAGACGCTGGGTGCCGGGCCGATGACCGAACGGATCGTGTATCGCTTTTTGCCCACAAGCGAGTACCGCAAAGACATTGAGTCCGATTACGAGTCGCCGAGCGAGATTGGCCACTGGAAGCTGAGCCTGGACGATCAGGGCCGCGTCCATCTCTTGCTGGATTCGCCGCAAGAGCAGCCGTACTGGCTCGGAAGCGACAGCATCATCGAGTACGACCCAGAGACGGATAGCCTACTTGTCTCTGGTTCTCGATACGTCGGCAAGCAGCCGTTATCCCGCCGCCGTCAGCCGCACAAGACAGGCGCAGGTTCCTGAGTCCCAGCGGTTGCCTCCATTCGACTCGCGGCCGCGAAAAGAATCGCGGCCGCTCGCTCATGGCAGGCCATTCTCCTTGCGGGGATGGCCATGGAAGCCCAGGCCGCGAGTCGAATGTCCCGAGCGACCATGAGCGAGCGAAGCGAGTCGAATGGGAGTCGAGGGGCTCCTTGGCTTGGTTCGTCTACATCCTGCGCTGCACCGATGACAGCTACTACGTCGGTCACACCGAAGACGTCCTGGCCCGGGTGCAGTGCCATCAGAATGGCAGAGGGGCTACCTGGACGGCCGCACGACGCCCGGTTTCCCTCGTCTTCGAGGAAGAGCACCTCTCCGAAACCGCCGCGGTGGCCCGTGAGCGTCAGATCAAGAACTGGTCCCGCCAGAAGAAGGAGGCCTTGGTCGCCGGCAATTCTACAACCTTGAAGGCACTCAGCCGCTGCAGAGGCCTGCACGGTCGACCTAAGATGTAGCCCTTGGTTGACGCATCCCTCAGAAATCCGAGGAAGTGCCACTCAGCACCGTTTTCGTGACATAACTTCTTTGTTTGCGTTGCAAAATCGTTCTGCTTTTCGTCCACCCGACTTTTGAGGGAGGCGTCTTAATTAGGGCTTGCTTGAGTTCGGGGGACACCAGGAATTCGGGGGACACCATACTGAATAGGACAATCGAATGCTGGCGAGCCGTGGTTGTCTACGGTAAGATACATGTCGAAAGGGACCTTGGCCATGGTCGCATGGACATTCGACAATCGATCAACTGACCTCTCCGGCAC
>JAAAOJ010000072.1 GCA_009908915.1 Planctomycetota bacterium | reverse complement strand
GACGGTCGGGCGACATTCTACGCCGGGGATTGAACCGGGGGGCAAGGGGGGGGCGGCTACTTCATCTTCATCTTGACATACTGTACATACTGTGGGCGCCGTGCGTGGCGGTTCTCACGGGCAGGAAGGGCTGGCGGTTGGTTGGCCGCGGTAAGCTACATGCCGAAAGAGGTTTCGGCCATCGTCGCATGGACATCCGGCAATCAACCATCCAACGCCGCCAACGAGATCGCGGACCTCTTCGACACTGCCAGCGCCCCCACCGACGACCACTATTGCTACCTGCCATCGTACGTATTCAGTGGCCAACATTGTGCGCCTATCCGCGGTCAAGCAGGACGCCTCCCTCAAAAGTCGGGTGGGCGGAAAAGCAGAACGATTTTGCAACGCAAACAAAGAAGTTATGTCACGAAAACGGTGCTGAGCGGCACTTCCTCGGATTGCTGAGGGAGGCGTCAAGCAGCGATTTTTTTGGAATTTGCGAATCCGTGTTATGTTTGGATGCGTTATACTACCGGCCGCTAATGTGGCGGTGTAGACGCTCATGGCAAGGCTGGATGCAGATGCCGCGAAATGCCGCGAAATGCCGCAAAATGCCGAGAAGGCTTCCGGTGTTATCGCTGAGTTCCTTGAAGAAGGCGAGACCGCACCGGCGATTGCCCTGGCGATTCATGCCGTAAAACGATGTTTTCCGATCTGGCCTGAGCGGTCGGAGCAAACTGAAGGAGTATAGCAATGCGTAATCATGTCATCATTCTGGCAGCAGCGTGGGTCTTGCTTGGCGGATATGCCTTTGCACTGATTAACCCCAAGTTCCAGCCCAGGGAGCACATGTGGGAGGTCCATCGGGCGGTCATCGGTGGAAAGATCGTCGAACGCAACACAGACGACGGAACCATGACGCTCAAGGTGACGGATGTCTTCAAGGGGCAGTTCAGTCCGAAAACTGTGAAGATCAGCACGACGGAGGATCTCCATGACGAAGTTGTCTTCATCCACGACAATCAACCTGTGGTTGCCTTTGTCGCATACGAGAGGAAGCAGCAGAGGATCCTTTTCTACACGGGGAATGCTATCTGGCAGAGAGCGACATTCTCGCCCGACTCGCCGGATGTCTGGACCTGGGAGGAAGTGCTTGATGGCCAGGAGGTGGACTCTCTGTTTGGATGTTGGAATGGCGACGTCCAACGGTTCTTTGACATGGTGCAGGAGATGAAACAGAAGGAGGATTTCTTTCCGGCGCGGCCCTTCATTCAGTTCGGTGAGCAGATCATCGTCGGACGTTTTGATCAAGCCCTGCGCGGCGTGGCGCTATATGACATTGATGGCGACGGAGACCTCGATGCCTACGGGTGTTCCGCTGCGGGCAATCGCGTGTTCTTGCAGACCAAACCCATGACGTTCGAGGACCGCACCGAAGCGATGGGTCTGGATGGCCTGGCGAGCCCAAGTTGCTCCTTCGCGGACGTGAATATGGATGGACGAGTCGATCTGCTGGCCGGCGGCGTCATCTTGCTCGGATCAGAGAAGGGCTTTACCAAGACCAAGCTGCTGCCGGACGAGGCCGATAGCGAGGTCAAGTCATCGGCATTTGTGGAGATCAATGGCGACGGCTATCCGGATGTGGTGGTCTCCAAGGTAAACGGCGGGTTGCATGCCTATGTCAATGCCGGCCAATCAGACGCCACGCCCTTCAGGGATGTTACCGAGAGCATGCACCTGGCAGCCGACCGTGCCGGCGCCGGCCAGACAGGCTTCTTCTCGCCGGGCGATTTTGACGGCGATGGTCTGATGGACGTGTTCTATGCCGCGGAGGGCATGGGGGGAGTGCTGCTGCTCCAGGACAAGGACGGGACGTTCAAGGCGGGTCGCATGGGGCTGAATCTTTCGACATACGCAAGTCAGTCCGGATTGACCGGCGCCGGATGCATGGCTCCGTTATGGTGGGATGACCGCCTGAGTCTGGTAGTTCCGATGGACGCAAGTTTCGCCCTGTTCGTTAAAGGCGACGATGAACTCACTGAAGTGGTGACCAAGACCAATGAACTCGAAAACGAGCCCGTGGAGAATCAGATCGCCACGCTCTGTGAAGATCTGAACTGTGACGGGCGGGTTGATATTTACACCGCCAGTCGGAGCGGAGGCAATGCATACCACACGAATCGTGGCTATGGTTCGTATATGAATGCCACCAAGCGTAATCCGAAAGCCTTTCCCTCCGCCCACGCCCAGGGAACCTTTGGAATGGCCGCTGGCGACGTAAACGCCGATGGGGCGCCCGATATTCTCCTGGGCGGGGCGAATGGAGAACTGTCTCTGATGGTGAACAGCACGCTGGACAAGCGTGAGTTCAAGCACCCAACGTGGCACGAGAAGAAGCTTCAGGAAACCCGGATCGTGACCGTCTCGCTGCAACAGGCTCCCGGTGTGGTCGGCGCCACACTGCGCCTCCTTGACGACGAGGGGCGTGTGCATGCGTTGAGGCAGTTGGGCGTCAATGTCAACGTTGGCTCCTGTAGCCCTCCGGTGGTGAATTTCGCCACGCGGATTCCGGGCAAGGCTTCGCTGCGTGTTGACTGGTCGGACGGTGTCAGTCGAACCGTTCCCGTTGTCTTCGGAGAGGCGAAGCATTGCAGAATCGAGAACATTGAACGGCCGAAGGATTCCCCGTGATGCAGGTGCGGTCCCCTCGGGAAGCATTGCTTCCTGGCCTTCTGTGCCGATGAACCGGCTAAGAGTCTAAACGGGCCGCAAACACAGTGCATGTGTAACGCCTGCCTGCCTCGCTGCCCGGCTGCTCGGCCGGACGACGCGATCACGCCCGTAAAAGAACGATTACGCCCAAACGAAAGGATGATCCATGTTCACTGCCGCTTTCCCATCCGTCAACACCTTGGGTGTCGTGCCCATCATGGTCGGCGCCGGTGCCGCCCTCGGACCAATGTTGCTGGCCGGCCTGGCCAGTGTGCTGAGCGTGGTGACCAGCCCCCGAAAGCTTCTCAGTCTCTGCCGCCGCAAGCCTTACGTGCCCGTCCTTGTCGTGCTGATCGGCGTGGGCGTGTACTTCGCCGGTGGATGGATGGTGGGACTCGTCGCGGGAACGCCCGCCCAGGCCGCCGAAGGCGTGGAAGGTGAAGAGATTGCCGGCGGCGACCCGGAGGACTGGACGGCCGTCGCCAAGGAGATCATCCGCCGCAATGACGGCCAGGCGCCATCGGTTGATGGCGGCCAGGAGGCGGATGTCGAGACGTCGCTGCTGTATCGCGGCGGGCCGATGCGATGCGGCAGCACAACCAAGACAGGCCCGCGCGGCCTGAGGCTGAACTGGGCTCACAAGGATAAGTCCGCGATGGTTCTCTCTTCGCCGCTGGTCGCCGACGGTGCGGTCTACGTGGCCGACTGCGTCGTTGATCCGCTGGGGTCGTTCGGCTCGATCTACTGTCTGGACGCGGCCACCGGCGAGCTGCGTTGGAAGACGGACAAGGACGACGAGGACGCCGGGTTCAAAGGCTTTTTCTCAAGTCCGAGCCTCTCGGCGGACGGCAAGGCGCTGGTGATCGGCCAGGGCCTGCACTACGACGTCGACAGTTCGCTGGTCTGCGTTGAGGCGATCAGCGGGCGGATCCGCTGGACGGTGCCCACGCCGTTGCACGTCGAGAGCAGCCCGGCCATCTCGGGCAATCTCGTGGTCGCGGGCGCGGGGGCCGTCGAAGGGCCCGCCCCGGACTACAAGCCCAAGGGCAACCCGGGCTACGTCTTTGCGGTCGACCTGGAGACGGGCGAGGAGATATGGACGTACAGCATCGCCGATCCGGAGAGCAGCCCCGTGATCATCGACGACGTGGTCTACATTGGCTCGGGCTACAACGGCAACGCCGTTGTTGCCCTGAAGACGGCCGCGCCGGACAAACTCGATGGCGACCGCCTGTTGTGGAAGACCGATACGCCGTACCCGGCCACCGGCCCCGTCAGCGCTGCTGGCGATCTGGTGTTGATCGGGTGCGGTAAGGGCAACTTCGTCGAGGCGGCCCCGAATCCGGAGGGAGCGGTCATCGCCTTTGACCGCAAGACCGGCGATATTCGCTGGCAGGTCAAGACCTCCGCCGTCGTGCTCGGGCCCATTGCCGTCTGCGACGGTGTGGCCTACGCGCCGGTGCGTGACGGCACACTTGTCGCCATCGACGTCGCCGAAGGCGGCAAGAAGCTGTGGCAGCGTGATGTGGGATCCGGCACACCGCTGATGGCCGGGCCGGCCGTCACCGACGCCACGATTTACATCGTTCGCAACGATGGGTATCTGGTGGTGGTTGATCGTGAGGATGGCACGGTGCTGGAGGAACATTACATCAACGCCGAGGATCGCCCGGGTTCGATGGATCTGTGCATCAGTTCGCCGTTCGTGGTGGGCAACGCGGTGTATGTGGGTTCGGAAACCGGCGGCCTGCAGTGCTGGACGGGAGGATCGAAGTAATGGCCGACGATCCGCTGATTGTATCGCTTCACGATGCCGAGGCTGCCTCACTGGTCGGCGGCAAGGCCCTGTCGCTGGGGCGCCTGATCCGTGCGGGTCTGCCCGTGCCGGACGGCTTTGTGGTGACGACCGCGGCCTGGGCGTCCGCCGGCGGCAGCGGCGACGTTCCCGCCGAGGTGCTGGACGCGGCCCGCGAGACGTATCGCGCGATGGGTGCGCCGGTCGTGGCCGTCCGCAGCAGCGGGGTGGCCGAGGACGCCGCGGGCGCGTCGATGGCGGGCCTGTACGAGACGGTCCTCGGCGTCCAGGGCGAGCAGGCCCTGGCCGATGCCATCGCGCACTGCTGGGCGAGCGCCTCGGCCGATCGCGTACAGACGTATCTTGGCCAACAGGGCACGGCCGCGGACGCGGCGGCCCTGGCGGTTGTGGTCCAGCGCCTCGTACCCGCCGACGTGGCCGGCGTGTTGTTCACCTCCAATCCGCAGGCGGCGGACGGCGACGAGATGCTGCTGGAGGCCTCCTGGGGTCTCGGCGAGTCGGTGGTCTCGGGCAACGTCCAGCCGGACACCTTCGTCCTCGACCGGGCGACCGGCCGCGTGCGAGAGGCACGCATCGCCACCAAGTCCACCCGTGTGGCCGCCGACGGCAGCGAGCAGGCCGTCGCCGACGAGCAACAGGACCTGCCGTGCCTGACGTCGGCGCAGATTCACCAGCTCTATCACCTCGGCCAGCAGGTGCGCGACTATTACGGCTCGGCCCAGGACATCGAATGGGCCTTCGTCGGCGAGACGCTCTGGCTGCTGCAGTCGCGACCGATCACCACGCTGGAAGAGGCCGAGAAGCGCATGGTGGTGCTGCACGAGTTGCGCGACCGTCTTCGCCGCGCGACGTCGGCGGGCAAGGGCCCGTGGGTCCGCCACAACATCGGCGAGACGCTGCCGCACCCCACGCCGCTGACGTGGAGCCTCATCGGGCCGTTCATGACCGGCCGCGGCGGCTGGGGCGAGATGCATCGCCAGGTCGGATACGAACCGTCCGAGACGGCCTGCGACGAAGGCTTCCTCGACCTGCTTGGCGGCGGCATCTACATGGACATGACCCGAGCGACGGAGATGTTCTTCGAGGGCTTTCCTTTCGCCTACGATCCGAACTACATCGCGGAGAATCCTTCGGCCGCCCAGGAAGCTCCGACCGTACCGGTGGGCACGCTGGGCCAGCGCCGGCGCGCGGCGGGCAAGCTGCAGGCCGTCGACGCGAGACTGCACGAACTGCAAGCAACCTGTGACGACCATCTGAACAACGACGTTCTCCCGGCGCTGCTCGCGTATGTCGCGCAGCAGCAGGCCATTGACCTTGACGCGCTGCCTGTCAACGAGTGGTGCGAACTCTGGCGGCAGCGGCGGGAGACAATCCTGGGCGACTTCGGGGCCGAGCTGTTCCTGCCGAGCATGGTCTACGCCTCGGCCCGGGAGGACCTCAAGCAGTTCCTGGCCACGTGGGTCTGGGACGAACCCGCCGACGCGCTGACCGACGCCGTCATCGTCGGCGAGCAGCCGGACGGAACGCTGCTGAGCAACGAGGGCCTGCACCGTGTGGGCACCGGCGAGCGGTCGCTGGAGGACTGGCTGGAGGAGTTCGGGCACCGCGGGCCTGGGGAGTTTGATCTCGCCAGTCCGCGATGGGCCGACCAGCCGGACGAAGCCGCCGCCATGGCCAAACGACTGGCCAACGCGCGCAGCCCGCTGGAGACGCACACGCAGCGCCGTCGCCAGGCCGAACAACGTCTCGGCGAGATACGCCAGGCCATCCCCGCCGGCCGTCGCGAGGAACTGACGCGCCTGTGGAGCACCGCCTGCCGCTACAGCCGCTGGCGGGAAGACGGAAAGGGCAAGCTGATGCTCGGCTGGCATTTGCTGCGGGACATGGCGCTGTCGGCGGCGAGGCGGCTGGGCCTGCCGGCCAAGGACATTTTCCTGCTGAGCGAAGAAGAACTCATCGACGCCATGAACGTCGGCATTGTACCGCTGCACCTGATCGAACTGCGTCGCGAGCATCGCGGCGTGGAGCGGAACCTGGACCTGCCGGAGGTTATCCTGCCGGAGGATATCGACGAAATGGGAACGCCACAGGTGGCGGCCGACGGCGAGTCGATGGACGGCTTTGCGGTGTCGACCGGCGTACGAACGGGCCCGGCCCGCATCGTACGGGAGGTATCGGAAGCCGGCGACCTTGGCGAGGACTACGTGTTGGTCGCGCCGAGTACGGACCCGAACTGGACGCCGCTGTTCGTCAAGGCCTGCGGGCTCGTCCTGGAGCGCGGCGGCGCATTGAGTCACGGGGCGGTCGTCGCCCGCGAGATGGGTCTGCCGGCCGTCGTCCTGCCGGGTGCGACGACGCTGCTGACCGAAGGCGAGGCGGTAACCATCGACGGCCAGGGCGGACGCGTCGTGCGAGGCCGCGTCGAGCCGGAGTCCGTGGAGACCCCCGTCGAGGATTTGCTCCCGCCGCCTCCGCCCGGACCGGCCGAGCGCAAGACGTCGTGGATCCTGTTTGGCGGGCTCGTGGTGTGGACGGCGGTGTTGCTGGTGATGTTCCTGGCCCCTCCCAACGTCCTGCACGACCCGCTGCTGCGACTGGGCGATGAGATCTTCTGGCCGCTCGTGCCGTGGATCGGGCGTGTGGGGGCCGCGGTCGTCGTGGGCGTCGGCATTGGCGTGGTGATCGCACTGGCCCAATGGGCCATCGCCGATGTGAAGCGTCTGCGCGTCGCGCAGAAACGCATGAAGGCCATCCAGAAGCATATGCGCACGCTGCCGGCGGACGACCCGAAGCGGGCGGAACTCCAGGCGCGGACGGCCGGCGTGCAGTGGCGGGTCGTCGCGGGCAGCCTGGCGGCCCTCGTGCTGCTGTTGGGGCCGATGATCTGGAGCTTCCTCTGGGTGATGATGCGCCTGCCGCGGGGGGTCGCAAACGCACCGGCCGGCGGGATCGTCAACGTCGTGGCCACCGTCGACGGCGAGTGGCTGGAGCCGGTGAGCATTCAGCCGCCGCCGGGCTTCGTCCTCGGCGAGAGCACGCCGGTTGTCCGGTCGCTGCCGCCGATCAGAGCCACGCTGGAGGATCTGCTGATGCAGTGGCAGAAGCGCACCGACCTGTCCGGCCTGCCGTGGGACGCCCAGGCCGCCGCCATCAAGGCGCGCAAGGGCATGCTCGCCAGCCTGCGCAGCTATCTCGGCGAGTCTATCCCGCCGCAGACACTGCGATGGGAAATGGACTCGCCCGAGCAGTCCGGCGAATACCACGTCACCGTCCGGACCGGCGACGAGGCCGTCACCATGCCCATTCGCCTCGGCGACGCCGTCCCGCCGGGCGCACCGGTCGCCCTGGCCGAACTGCCCGGCCATATTCGCAAGGTTGAGGTCGTCCGTAAGGTGGACCCTTCGGTCAAGCCGTTCTGGCGGCCGCTGCGATGGATGGGTATCGGCTGGGACTTCGGCTGGCTGGGCGCATACCTGGTGGCCTATCTTCCGGGCTTCTTCCTCTTGCGGCGCGTCCTCCGACTGCCGTGAGACTCGACGCCTGTCAGCCCGCTTCGTGCGACAACGACAGTTCGTGCCGCATCCGTGCGGGCGCGCGTGCCGAGGGTGTGTTGCCCTTGAAACATGGAGACAGGAATCACTGAACTGTCGTTGCAGGACCAGCAGTCCGTTTAGAAATGGATCGCGTCGCGAGGCCGAGGCTTTTTGCCGAGCATCAAGAAGCGAAAACATAGGTGAATGAGTACATTCATCGAGTTTTCGCGACGGTGACGCGCAGGCAGAAGGCCCGGCCGCAGTAGCGATAGCTTTCTAAACGGGCTGCCAGCTCCCGGGCGGCCGCGAGAATCCGCTCGCGCGTGGTCGCACTGACCGCCCCGGTCCCGTCCAAGGCCCGCGAGACGGTCATTTTTCTCACGGCGTGATTTGCCTGGCCGTGGGGCTGAATCCTATAGTGCATTGTGCATACTGTTGCCACGTTGCGAGGGTGCGGGTCGGGACGTCCGGGAGTGTCGAAGGCGGCGGGTGTAGAGCCGGTCGCTGCGGGCCGCAGGTCCGAGCCCATCGTCCTCGGCGTGGCTGATGGCTGAGGCGGTTGCGATTTGGCCAGAAAAAAAAAGGAGCCAATCACAATAAAAGAGCAGAGCAGTGCCGCGTTCGTACGGAGACGAATAACGTGGTTTTTTCCTGTGGGGGGGTTGACACACGGGAGAAGAGAGGTACAATGGTTTCATCGATGCGAAGATGCATCGATGCATGACAAGGTAGACACGTCAGATAACAGTTCGTGATAGCATAGCTACGTAAGCGGGGTCAGCCGTCAGCAAGCCGATGCAGGCCGTTGACGGCGGGACAACCCCGAGCGTGCGTCAGACGAGTCAAGAGACGTGTGACGACTTGATCTTGAACAAGCAAGACGATCTTTTTTCAATAGCATAAATACTAGGATTCGATACCGAGGTAGGGCAGGTGCGTCTGCCTGAGGGTGGTATCGCGTGTGGTATCCAAGGTTTTCACTGCGGCGGGTGGTCCGGTGCAGTAAGCCAAGGGCCACCTCAAGTCCGCAAGGAGTGGAGCGATTATGAAAATCAGAGCAGTGTTCAAAATTCTGGCGGTCGCATGCGTGTTGGCTACAGTCACGGCCGCCCAGGCGGCGACGATCGGGATCAACACTTTCAATGACTTTTGGAGCAGTGGTGACTATGGCATTAAAAGCTCGAGTACCACCGCCGGGGCTGTATCCCAGTCCAACTGGAACAACTGGGACCTTGGCCGCGGTCATCTCGTAGAGTGGAATAGCACCGATACCAAATGGGACTCGAAGGCCGATAACGACGAGTACCTGGACAGCGATGGAAGCGCGACGACCCTGAGCGTTTCTTACAGCTATGGTGGTAATAACGTAGGAAACGAAACAGGCACATCCTCGGGTGACCAGGTCCTGATGAGCTCCCTTCTTCAGGCCGGAGGGGGTGGGGACGATACTGTCGATATCGGACTGTCCGACGTGCCTTACTCCACGTACGACGTGATCGTGTATTATGCCGAGTTCAGCGGTCATACAGGCTCGCACATCATCACGGCGACCGACGGGACCACCACGTACTATGCCGACATCGGCGGGTTTGATGAAATTCACACCCAATCTACCGCCACAACTTCCGGCGACGTCAGTGGCGAATCCACGTATGTGAAGTTTTCCGGCCTGAGCGGCGACACGACGATCAGTGTCGACAACAACGGCACGTCGTGGAAAGCCGGCGTGGCCGGTCTCCAGATCGTTCCCGAGCCGACGACGATGGCCCTTCTGGGTCTCGGCGGCTTGGGCGTCCTTATTCGACGACGGCGTCGATAAGGTTCCAATTGGAGTTTAGTTAGCGTCGGCGTTCTTTGTCTACTACATAAGCCGGGAGCGGACGGACCAGTGTCAGACAGACAGGTCCGTCCGCTTTCGTGTTATCAGGGGGTAATCTCAACCAAATGCCGCGGCCCGGCGCATGCATCGCCGCGGCACGGATCAGACCTCTGACGGGCTGTTAACAGACCGTTTCA
>JAAAOJ010000079.1 GCA_009908915.1 Planctomycetota bacterium | reverse complement strand
GCGTGGGCAGGCCAAGGCCCGACAACTCTGGAAGCAGATCGAACGCGTCGACACCTCCAACGTTACCAAGGTCAGGCTGAAGATCGCCCAGGCGCTGGAACTCGAAGCCGCCGCTTCGGCAAGCTCAGGGCAGGCCTCTGATAGCGCCAAGCGCAACCAGGCCATCGCGCTGCTGGAGCAGATTCTCAAGGACCGGCAGAACAGCACCGCCACGCCGGAGGCGGGGATCGACCTGGCCCGGCTGTACGTCCAGGCCAGGCGCTTCGACGACGCCGAGAAGACACTCAAGTTCGTCATCGACCTGCTCGGCGACAAGCGGACGCTCATCCGCATGGAACTGCCCGATGAGGCGATGGTCCAGCCGCAGGTCAAGGCCGCCAAGGCCGCGTTGGCCCGGCTGAAATACGAGCGCGACGCCGGCCGGGAGGAGTTCGAAGCCGCCGAGAAACTCCGCAAACAGGAAAAGTGGCTGCCAGCCGTCCGGGCATACCAGGCCATCGTCAAGGACTTTGCCGATACGGACTACGCCCCGCGCAGCGAACTGCACATCGGCGATTGTCTGCTCGGTCTCGGCCGAGAGTCCCAAGCTGTCGCACATTGGAAAAAGTTCATCGAGCCCAAGCCGGCCGGGCCCTGGCGGGCGCAGGCCTATATAAGGATCATCGACTACTGTCTCGAAGAGCAACTCGACCTGCCCGAGGCTGGCAAATACGCCCAACTCGCTCAATCGTCCCTCGCGGTAGCCCTGCGTAGCCCGAAGGGCGAAGCAGGGTGGCAAGCCGCCGCATTCGACGTGCATCTCCGTGTGGGTCTGGTCTCGCTGGTAACCGGCAAGTCCGACGACGCCGTGGCCGCGTTCGCGCGAGCCAAGGCCATCACCGACAACAAGACCACCGCCGAGCGACTCGACGCCCTCATCGCGGCTGCAAAATCTGGCCAAGGCGTGATCCCCGAAGACTGCCGCGCCAGCGGCCGTCGAGGCCACGGCGTAGCCGCAGGCGAAGCCGGGCCATCCGACAAGGCCGCCCTGGCCCTGTCGATGGGCGTCATCCACCTGGTGGTCGGCCGGCTCGACAACGCCGAGGCGTTCTTCTGCCGCGTCGCCGGCGATCCGACATCGAAGGATGTTCGCAGCCGACGCCCCATGCCGGGCGCGACGCGGGCCCAACTCGCCTTTGCCACCTTCGGCCGCGGGGCGGTCCTGCACGCCCATCGCAAGGAGTCCGAGGCCAAGGAGGCCTTCCTGGCCTCGCTCAAGGCCTTCGGCGACGGCTCCTGGCACGACGAAACCTTGTATAGAGTCGCTACGATCACGCAGGACCTCGCCAGCGCCAAGTTCGGTTCGGCTTCGCTCACCGCAAGCGCCAAGGCACCGGAACCGGCCAGTCCTTCCGCCAAGCCGCCTGCGGTGAGCAAGGCCGAACCGCTGACAACCAAGCAGCGCGAAGCCGCCGCCAAGGCCGAAGAAGAGCGTCTCGCCACGCTCCTGAAAGCCAAGGGCGAGGCCCTGCCCTACTGGCAGGAATTGATGAAGAGGTATCCCAAGAGCCCGCGCGTTGAACAGGCCATGTACAACGCCGGTGTCCTGCTGTGCGAACTGGCCGAGGTCGCGCCCAGCGGTGAGCAGGGTCGAACCGCCGCCGCTCGGGCCGAGAAAGCGTGGAAAGACGCCGCCTTCATGCTCAACCGCTTCTGCGAGTTCTACCCGAAGAGCCTCTGGGCGGGCGATGCGTATGTGCGGCAGGTTTCCATGGCAACAGGGCGAATGTTCGACCTGGACCTGGCGAGCACGATTGCCCAACAGGCCGTGGGTTGGGCAAAGGACATAACCGAAGGCAGAGGCAGCTTGCCGGAAGCGCCGCTTCTGCCTGCCTGGTGCCTGGTCGAACGATATCCCACCTATGCATCTTTGAGGCCCACCTTTTACGACTGCTACCAATGGGCCGGGCTTGTGGCGCATCTGCGGCAGCAGCAGGATCAGGCCGTTGCATTCTGCCGTCAGGCCGACAGGTTCGACGATTCCCTTCGCAGTCGATCCGGCGGCGAAACGGCGATGGCCCGCATGATCGCTGTCGTTCAAGGGGCCAGAGATGCCCTCACACCCGAGGAACTTCTCGACGCTCTCAAGGATGACAAGCAGAAGACCGGCATCCTGCTGGCCGACCTGTCGTTAATGACGTTCGATCCCGAACGAGCCGGCGAGTTGTACGAACGGCTTCTGTCCGGCGGCTGGCCCTTCCCAAGGCCCACGCCGGAAGTCGAGTCCTATCTCTTCCTGCGAATAGGCCAGGCGTTGGAGTTCCAGCGGAAGCACGACGAGGCGATGACCTATCTCAAGCGGCTCTACGACCCGAAGTACGCCAAGTATCCGTGGACCGCTGACGGCATCTTCCGTATAGGCACATGGGCGTACAACGCCACTCAGGATCCGGATGACGCCATGAAGCATTGGGAGTACGTCTTCAAGCGAAACCCCAAGCATCCCGAGGCCGAGCGTTCTCTCTTCTACTACGGGCTGACGGCGATGCGGACAAAGGAATACAGGAAGGCTGCGGAGGCTTTCACGGAATACTTGAATCGGTATCCGGATTCACGCTGGACGAAGCGCGTGGAAACCGAATTGCTGCCCCAGGCACAGAAAGGCATAAAGGAGAACCGGGGATGACACGGCGAATATTCATAACGAGCGTTCTTGCAGTGGCCATGGTCGGCCTGGCGGCGACCCTTTGGGCAGCGACCAACGAGACCGTCGAGGTCACCGCCAAGCAGAAGGACAATCCGCAACAGAATCCTTCCGATGTCGAAGGGCGATTCCAGCAGAATCCCACCGGCGACAAGGACGAGATTCATGTCACCAACGAAAACGTCACCGGTGAAGGCGCTGGCGTCTACAACGACCCCGTCAACGATGGTGCACTCCTGACAATCACGCAGGAGTCCGGGCCGGTCAAGGTCGACGTGGAAGGTCGCGAAGGCATCGGGGCCATGTATTGGGTCACCGTCGTCCCCGGCGGCGGTGGTGGCGGCGGTGGCGGCGGTGGCGGTGGTGAAAAGACAATTCTTTGGGCGGACGTAGAGGATTTGAAGGCTCCCGGCGCTTTGGTGCTGAAGGATCAGTTGACGGAAGAGACGGCTACTGATCGAACTGATGAGCCTGCAGATGCTCCGATGCTCTACTGCCCCATTGCTGATGACAGCAAGGGCGACGTGGAATTCTGGCTGGTTACGCAGCCTGAAGAGAATCGAACATATGAGTGGTCCATCACTCAAGGTGAGACGACGGTGGCTTCTGGCTATCTGAATCAGGATAACGACTACACGATGAGCCAGAATGACCTGAATGTAGGCTCCTACTCTCTGAACGTCACCCTCAATGGCGACAATCCTCGAAAGATCAACTTCGCCGTCTTCCAGGTGACGATGGGGCGAATCCTGAAGGACACATCGGAACATACGGACCCACTTGTTGTCGGCGAGGATTACACCTTTGAATATACGCTTGAGCCAGCCGGGATTACGCTACCCAATCTCACATTCCGGATTGCTCACAGCATCAGCCCCGGCGGTAGTTATGTTGCCGTTCATGAAGCCGCCCTTACAAATGTAACCGCCGGGTTGCACACCGAAACGTGGCAGGAGACCAAATGGACGGTAGATCATGTTGGGGCATACGCCAATCCGCAGAACGGAACCTACGGTGCCTTCTGCGTCTATCCGCTGGACAGTCAGGAATACAAGGTTTCCGGCAACAAGGAGTTCACGACACAATTGGTGTTTCGCATCACCGTCCAAGAAGAGATGGTTCAGTACAAGACACTCGCCGGAGCTGATGCCGAACATGCCAGCGGGCTTCGCGATCCCAGAGAGAGCGATTTCCGCGTTCGATGCGACTTCCAAGATTCTGAGGGCCACCAGGTTATCCTTAGCTCGACATTCGAGTACGGAACGGTCACAGAGACGAATCAGGATGGAGATCCCGGAGACGAAATTGCTGAAGTCGAGATCGTCCAGACAGTCTCCACGCAAGTGGATGCCGGCGACTACACCGTGACGGTGATGAACCTCAAAGACCAGGCCGGCAATACTGGTCCGGATCCCGACGAAGATCCGACCAGTGTTATCGAGGATTGGCCTATACGCCTAAGGTAGCACATGTAACTTCGGTTGGAGCACCCCACAGTGCTTCGGAGAATACTCTATGATGAATGACAACACAATCTTATCAGGAATAAGTATTATGATGGCAAGTTTAGTGTCACATATCATGCATGTTGTAGTGTTACTGGCCGTTTCCCTTGTGCCAATATCCGCATTTGGCGATGAACGCGCACTTGACCTCAGGGCTGGACAGGCCCGTGTTTCCGCAGATATCCGTTCTGATAAGGTGAGCCGCATTTCTGTAATAATTGATAGGGCCAGCAACACAGGAGATATTCTAGTTGCTCCTGTGTTGTGGGATGACCAGACGATACCAGAAGGAAAACGATATGAGTTCCTCCCGATAGCCGCAGGAAGGAAAGTTTCGGCAGAGTTTATGCTATCCCTAGGGAAGTCGCGAGAACTTGGTATTGCTGTTGTTTGGCGAAATCATGATGGATCGTGTAATCGTGAAGGAATCCTCGTAACACTGACGCCAGACGGAACTGTGACCGCCAAGAACGCGACTTGGGCATGCGTTTCATCGTCATCGCGCCTTCCGTTGCGGTCGTATGCAGCAACGGTACGCCCATCATTGCATCAATGGCTCGGGCAGGGGCATTGCCTATTGACATGGACATCCGTACCTGAAGTCAAAATTCCGTTGTCGTGGGTATTTTCGGAAAAGCGTTCTCCTATCAAAGATAGAATAACGAACAGAAAGCTCGCCACCCTATCGCTCGTTCCCTTGTGCATGAACAACGAAGCTGTTAGCAAGGCAGAAACTGGCGATTTTGGTGCTGCGAGAAAAGAGCTAGCCAATGCTGACTTAGTCGCTGAGCTTCTCGGCATACCAGTCTATTTACGCTCCGTTATCTGGCTGAACGAAGGGTTGTTCGCCTATTCAGATGATGACCGAATGACTGCTTTTAGGTTTTGGCGGAAGGGTATGCAATACCCGAAAGAACACGCTGGTGTCGCCGCAGCCCTCTCGTTAATGGTTCGTCGTCGTGCAGAATCGCTCCAAGTGGAGGTGCTGCCTGATGTGGCACTGAGTGTCTTGGGGAGTGCAACTACGAAACCTGCCGAGGTTGTAGGTGACTTTCTCGCTGCTGGAAGTACCTATCCTTCTGCGCTCAGCAGCATGTCACGGGTGACACTAAGTGAAGATGGCAAATCACTCCTTAAAGATGCGACACTCATGGCAGGCTGCATTCTGGTCGACAGGATGCATGTTGTGGTGAAGAAGGCTAGCTCATGCACTCTCGCTGAGATTTCTTTGCGAGATGGTTCTGTGATAACAACAACACAGCCCTCTGTGACTAAAGATGCCTCGCGAATTGAGATCGGAAAAGATGCTCTCTGGGTACAAAGCAGGGATAGACGAAGGCTGACAGTGTTTCCGCTGAAGAACGGCACGTCGATGGAAACCGAGATATCTGTGCCACTTGGACAAAAACTTGTCGGTGAGTTTTTTGATGGCGATGATTGGTATAATTTGACTTCCGAAGATGCTTCCGGTGGAAAAGGTGCGAAGATATTCCTACAGAAATATTCCCTGGCGGCAGGCAAATGGTCGACCGAATGTAAAGACCAACTTCCCGGCTCTGAGGAGGTGATCGCCCTGCTGTTCGCAGGACCGCGACTGGCCGATGTTTTGACACGGCAATCCATTTCTTTGGCGGAACTGTACAAAGGCATTGATAAGCTCCAGACCGCTGGCTTGGATGCGATGAAACTGCATATTGGCGGAGCTGCCGATGTGCCATTCCTTCAGCTTCGAGAGGCTGCCAAGAGCAACAAAGTATCCTATTTGTCTATTTATCGCCGCCAGGAACACAAGGATCGTCCAATTAGTATTGAGCGGCAGGTGATACGGGATTTCTCTGGACAAGCATTTGGTTGTTGTGGGAAAGGATCCGATGTTTTGTGGGTTCGGGCTACGAATCATGGCGACAAGTGGATACTCATGAAGCAGACTTCTCCAGGACTAACTGGAGAGAGCTTGCTGACATTAGCTCTATTGGATCATCGCAACATACTTCGCGGATATTGGGCGCTTCCGTGGGACACGCGCGAAGATTCTGCGCCAGTCATCGCTGTAGGAACTGACCGTATAGCTTGGATAGCTCAGGACGGCCAGTCTATTAATGTGCTGCAATATCAACCTAGCTACTGGTCGTGGCCGGTAATTATTCCACAGCCGCAATTTATTCCACCAACAACGCAGAGGTTGATTGTTCCGGACGTGGGCCATCCTGGAAGCTATGCGGTATTTGGTGGGCCGGATGGAAAGAAAGAGAAGCGGATTGACTGGCCACAAGGCCTGGTATCTGTGCAGATTGGCCGTTTGGGCCAAGTTGCTGCTGCCTGTGCCGCGCCGCCAGGCAAGAAGCCGTTCGTTGTCTTTTATGACACAGAAGGCAAAGAGATTGCTCGCATTGAACTGCCTCGAGAGCCAGGCCAGCATATGGCTTCACTATGGGTAGGCGACCGTGGGGAAGCGCTCCTTCGCATCGCGGCATTTGAGCGCCAGGCAAAGCCTGGGGAATCAGTTAATCCACAGACGATCTACCTCAATAAAAACGGAACGCTCAAGGTGCTGGCATTGGAGGAGCCAATGGAAGTGTTTTTTTCAGATAATCCAGGTTACGCGGTTCTGATTAATATTCCGCGTGATGGCTATGAACTTCGCCGATACGCTACCCCTGACAAGCTGGCTTGGAAAACACTTTTCACGCGAGATCAGGGCCGACCATCCTTCTTAGCAGAGCCGAAGAATGGGGCCGATGTTACACTCTATATAAGAGGCAAGGCCATTAGTTACTCTCACGATGGCAAAGAGCTAAAGAAGTGATCGTTTGTATCATTTGCTTGTCAGTAGTTGGAAAGGGAGAACAATGTCTCATCATAGATCAGTTGCATTACATGGATTATTGATTGTCGCAGCAACCACCTTGTTGGGCGGATGTGCCAGCATTTCCTGGCCGCTTGATGTGTCGGAGCACCGAGTAGGACAGTGCTATGGTAGCTATCAGAGTGGTTTTCATAATGGCGTTGATTGTGCGGGGAATGGAGGTGTTCCGCCAAATGGAGCCAGTCTGCTTGGCTGTTCCGACAGCCTTGCCCAGAAGAGTTGCATCGGGTATGGGCGCACAGCAGGTAGTGATTTCAACCCGAATGAACGAGAGCTGCAGGCCGCATTCGTGCATACTGCGCAAAACAAACACGTAACATATGCCCATTCAGTAGAGTTGCCATTTGATGACGCGAGCTACGTCGTGCTGTTTCGTCATCGTCGAGTTAGGTCTGCGGGCACGATCTCTCCGACAGAACGTTGTATCCGACCGAGAATCGGCGTTGCGCTTAATCCGGCAACGGTCGCCAATCGTGGTGGAGATGATGTGATCATGAACTCGGCAGGAGCAGTCTACAACCCGTCCGCCACTCCTCCCGAAACCCCAGCCTTTATCAACTGCGGCCCTAATGGCTGGTGCGATACTGTCCCAGCTCGTGATGCAGCGACTGGTCTGTATTTTGATGTCTTTGACGGGAGTTTCTATTATCGTGATGGCGGAGATGCTGAATATGATAATGGAACAGACCCTACGAATGCTAATGATGGCAACTGTGAATATGCTACCGAACCGGAGAATGGCGCTCCCGACGGACGATCCAGGTTGTCCTTGTCAAACGCACAGCGTTTTGGGCAGCTATCACATCATTGGCGAAGAACGATCGATCTCCCCGTCGGCGGTGCAAACTTCTATCATTGCCATTTTATGACGTCAGTTCAAGACTTCAATGTTAGCTCTGGAGGAGGTTATCCAAACAACAATGCGAATGTTCAAAACCCTCTGTATCCGGCCACGATGCTCGGATATGATGAAGGTTATGATCCGTTGGACCAAAACCCTCAAATCGGGCCACTGTTCGTGAAAGAAGGTGCTACCGAAGTCGATCCCGCATCTAGGACTCCCCTGTATGCCTGTGGTGCTTTGGACTTGTCAGTTGAGGTTACCGATGACATGGGGGCTGGTCAGGATGTGGTCGGAGGTGGAGCTGGCAGTTTCAACATTGCTGAATCACATGCGTGGCCCAATTCCTCTGGCACGGTGCGCCGGCCGAACCGATGGAACGGCGATAGCGCGATCCCATTCCGGGTTGAATACTGGATTGACGGCATGAGTGATGGCACGACGGATCGCAATATTCAAAGTAGTGGCGATCCTTGGTTCATCGAGTTTCGTGGCAATCCCTTGTCAGGTGCTGACATGAACATCCTGTGGGATCCGGCCCATGATAACGGAGGATATTTACGATATTGTATTATGTTGTGCAATATCACTGCTCGTGGGTATCTCGCTAATCACAACGTCTCTGGCGGAGCGACGGCGGCCATCCATAATGATGGTATTTGGAATACAAAGGCTGGCGACACGTCATCAGGGCGCGAGTGGCAACGAGGAACTGTTGATGCTCAGTTCCCCTTAAGAAAGCAGAATCCAACTCATCCGGGATGGGAATTTCCAGATGGCGTGTATCGGTTGAATGTCAAGCTGAAGGATGCGGAAGACCACACGTCAAACACCGATGATGGCAGATGGGACATTCGTGTGGATAACTGGGCTCCGCGGATTGTGAAGTTCAGCTATGAAGTCAACGTGCCGGGCATTACCGGTTTCAGAACCGTGTATGATTACAACTGGGTTACCTATGCGGAGAATACCGCTAATCCTGTCTATCCGAATAAGACGGGCCTGATTGATACCGCCCTTCGCGGGTACTTGATGGAACGGGATAATGAGGTGCGCGTTCGGATTCAGTTCTCGGAGTCGATGGACACCGGCTGGGCCGGCTCGTATGTTAATGTGCATTACAAGGGGCATGACAAGGGCAATCTGTTGGTGTCCGGGAACCATGATTCCGTGTCTTGGAGTAGCTCGGTGTACGAGGATGATACCGTGACGATTGTGTATCATATCCCCGACGACGCGAACATCACGACGCAATCAGGAGCCATTGGAGATGTGGCGTTCCGTTGCTGTTTCCGTGATCTCGTCCAGAAGACGCTCGATGCAGACGGGAACAATACAGCTGACGCGGAAGACACGAATCATGCCATTGACTTCAAGCCCCGCTTGGAGCGAGTCTTAGTATATCAGGGCACGGATGGTTCGGGGAATGATATTTGTGTTGAGAAGAAACGCTGGAAGCTCAAAGATGATCTGACGGGCTTGGAACTGGACACAGGTGAGGGCGAGAGCATTTCCAAGTGGATCAGCTATTCTGCCGGCAATGTGAAGATCGAGGCCGAATTCAGTGAGGCGATGGCAGATTCTCCCAGCGTCGAGCTGTTGAAGAAGGATGGATCATGGGGCAACCTCGGGAATCTGACAGCCAAGGCGGGATCAGACAACACGATTTGGGAAAAGGCAGATCTGTTGACAAAGGCATTGATGGAGAATGACGCGTACTATGGCAAGGAAAGATGGTTCCGCGTGACTGCTACCGAGCGGAAGGCCACCGGTGCGCAGAATCTCGACGGCGTATTGGGAACTAACCCAACCTTCACACCCAACGGCACCTATACCAATGGCACATGGTCCGGGTATGAAGATGAGGCGGGGAATGGCACAACCGGAGGCAAGGACCGGAACTACGCGGTGAAGATTGATAGTCATGCTCCAAACCTGAAGACCCGATTCCCTGCGTCGAACCCCGCGCCATAAATGTGCGTATGGCCGCGAGATGAGGGGTGAAGCAGGAGACGGATATGGCAGGTAAGTCGAATGTGCGGTATAGGTCGTTCCGACGCGACGAGAGGCTGTGGCGTGGACATGCGTGGCTGGTATGCGCACTTATTTGTGGCGGCATCGTCACAGCGGATGCGTTTGGCCAGGAGAGATTGGTGGTGCGGGGGAACCATGCATGGGGGATTGCGTGCCTCCGAGATATTGGAAAGGTATTCGCAAAAAGTGCGAATGATCCGCATCTATCATTGGATATCGATTGGGGGCCGCTGCCTTTGTCCGTCAAGCGTTTCGTCACACCAATGGTTGCAGAGCACGAATGGAAAGGGCTTACGCAGCCAGCGTCTCAGCCTGCGGCTACGGCTGGACGTAAGAGATACCTCATCGGCCAGGCGAAGGTGGCTGTCATTGTTAATCCGGCTAATTCCTTGCGAATGCTGACGATCCCGCAAATTCGACATCTGCTATCGGCGAAAGGTGACGGAACCCGATGGCAGGAGCTCAATGGCAGCGGCGGTACCATCGAATGCTACGGCCTGAAGGGCCAGGATGCGAGTCGCTACGTACTTCGCCAAGCGTGCATGATGCTTGGGCCGAAGTATCCGACTGGGTACTTGAATTTTCGCAAAGATTTGCATGAGCTTGATTCGGTGGATGAGGTGGCGTCCAAGATTCGAGCTGATCGAAATGGTGTCGGCTTCGTGCTGTACAACGGGCAAGACCTTCGCGGCGTGAAACTCGTTCCTATTGCAGCCGACGCCAAGAGCCAGGCCGTGCTTCCTGGCGAAGGTGAAATAATCGTCGAGGATTATCCGCTTGCCGATATGCTGGTCTTGAACCTGAAGCCGGGTGGGGATGAAGCTGCCAAGGTGTTTTGCCGGTTCTGCATAGGGGAGAAGGGCGCTGAGATCGTGGCAAGTCTTGGCTTTGTGCCGCCCCTTCACCACGCGCATATAGTGGGCCAGAAGCGTGTGTCTGAAATGAAGGCCGGCCGAGGTGTCCGCCTGTCAGTCATGGGCACTGGTGATGGTCGCGACGCCTTCCAAGGCTTGGCCATGGAATACGTTCGAGCCAAGGCCGTCGTCCAGCTTTCCTACGCCGCCGTGGATTCCGACGTGTTCTCCATCGGCGTGTTCGTCAATGGCGAGGGGGCGTCAGTGCGGGAGCTTCTGGTTCTCGGCGACAAGCCCAGCTCTCGGGCGATGGAATTGCATGGCGAGACGTGGAACTCGCTGGGTGTGGACAGGGACGGCAAGCCGGACGGCACCGGGCCGAAGGAGCACATGATCGCCGGCCGCGCGGCTGCCATCATCGTCAACCCGGCTAACAAAATCGAATCGCTCACCCTCGGCCAGATTCAGGCCATCTTCCAGGGCGACGTGGATGACTGGGCCATCGTCGGCGGGACGGAGTTGACGCCGCCGACCGGGCCGGGCGGCGGTTCGGCTGCGCTCACCGCAGGCAGGCCGGGCACACTGGATATCCACGCGTTCGGCCTGTATGCGCGGGAGCCCGCTACGGCCATCTTCGAGAAGGAAGCCGTCCCGCGCAACAAGTGGAAGCAGGTGAAGTACAAGAAGGACACGGCTGAGGCGGTGGCGGCGGTGAGTATGGACCCGCAGGCCATTGCGTTCGTTGATCTGACGGCGATCCCGGCAAGCGGCCAGAGCGTTAAGATTCTGCCCATCAAGTTCGGCCAGGGCGAGAAGGCCAGGAACATCGCGCCCACGGCTGAGAACATTCGCAGCGCGATGTACCCGCTTTCGCAGCGGTACTTCCTGTACGTCCATCCCAAGGCCAGCGACACGGCCAAGGACTTTGCCAGGTTTATCGCCACCTGCGGCGGCTCGGAAGCGATGCCCTACGCCGACACCGTCAAGGCCATGATGGAGACGTATCAGAAACATGGCCTGATTCCGTTGGCCGATGAAGCGATTACCCGCGCGGCCAAGGATGCGATGGCCGAGGCGGCCCGTTCGACAAGCTCAGGGCAGGCCCGTTCGGCAAGCTCAGGGCAGGCCCGTTCGGCAAGCTCAGGGCAGGCCCGTTCGGCAAGCTCAGGACAGGCCGCGAAGACCAAGGCCGAGGAAGCGGCGAAGGGCAAAGCTGCCCTCCGTTAGCGAGTGTGTGAACTGATTCAAAGCCCATGCTCATGAGCCGCGTGACATTCTCGTTTTCGCCAGCTGTCGCATCGAGCTGCACAGGGGTCGATGAGGTATTCAATTCTGCCAGTTTCTCACAGTAGGGAGATAGCCGGGGATGACCTGCTCTATTCGGCCTTTGGCTGAATCGGGGCGACAGGATTTGAACCTGCGACCTTTGCACCCCCAGTGCAACGCGCTAGCCAAACTGCGCCACGCCCCGAGACGTACCGAGTGTACAGGCCCGCAGCAGGGCGGTCAAGTTCAAGTCAGCGCGGATTGAAGTGGATTGTGATGTTGGAATGATGCGGTGGGGATTGGTTGGGCGTGGGTTGGCGATTCGGCGTTCGCCGCACGATGTACCGATTGGCGGCAGTTGACGGGGCCTTGGCGTGCCTCTGGCCGGCAGCGCCTCGGCGTTGTAGGCGTCCCAACGCACGCCTGGGCTCTTGACCGGGCGGCGTCGTGCCGCACGGGCTCTCGGTCGGGCCGCTGCCGTAATCGGGTGCGTCGAGCCCTCGATGACCCACTCTTGTTGTTACCGGCGACGTCGAAGCAGCGCCAGGGCGCCGAGGCCGAGAAGGCCCAGTGAGGTCGGTTCGGGGACGGGCATGGTCTGGGGAATGTCGGCATCGAGGGCGGTCGTGACGCTGAACGAGTCGATCATCGGGGCCAGGCCGTCGATGACCAGGTCCACGTCGAACGCGCCGGGGTTCCTCTCGAACTCGAAAACGCGGGTCGTCCGGTACCAGGGCGTGTCGCTGTCGCTGCGGCCGAGTTCCACGTCGACGTAGCTGCCGGGCGTTGCGTCCGTCGCGTCGACGACATCCGGCGTGACTGTACTTGCCCCCGGGCCGCCGTATTCGTACCAGTCGTACTGGACGAATACCTTCAGGCTGCCCGAGCCGCTGATGGCGGGCATCGACGCCTTCAGTGAGTACGCGCCGTCGGCGTCGGCAGGAGCCGAGTCCACCATGCCGCCGTAGACCTCGTCGACCCAGGCCGGGTGTTGGCCCATCGGCTCGGCCACCCACTGCACGTGAGACATGTGGAAGGTCTCGCTGTACGGGCTGGTCTCCCAGGAGGCCGTCGCCGTGCCCCAGGCGTTATCGCTGTCGTTGTCCGGCGCGAGCGGCTGGGCGGGCTCGGCCGCGTCGACGGCGTGGAGGCCCCAGAACTGGCTGGTATAGCCGGGCTCGGCCGACCAGTCCGGCAGCCAGGGCTGGTCGTAGTCGGCGGCGGCGGGTGCGGCAATCAGTGCGGCGGTAGCGAGGACGGTCAGCAGTGAGCGCATGGTCATGCTTCTCCTTCGGCCAGGCGTTCTGGCGCGCACAGTGGCGCGCCCATCCGGGGCCTGCGGTTGGGTTGAGCGGGATGTCGAGCCAGCGGCACGTCGAGCAGACGGCCGCATACGGATGATATACTAACGACTCGCGCGCGCGATCGCGAGCCTTTTCTAGCGGACTCCTATGGCGGGGCAAGCACGTCCACGGCCCCATACGGTCGCACGGATGGGCTGCAGACCGAGGAGAATGTGGCAAGTCTGTGCATGCTGGCGGGTATCACTACCCGGGCAAGACGTTGTAGGCCTCCTGCTGTATGTCCATCAGGGCGTAGATGATGCCGCCCGTGTTGAACACCAGTCCGCCCAGCAGATCACCGGCGATTAGGCCGACCATAAGCGGCCGGCCGCTGCGATAGGTCTGGATGCCACCTATCTTTGTCACGGCCGCCTTGATCAGCCACCCCAGCAGGAACGAGAAGTGGAAGTGGTTGATCGGGAAGGTATACCACACCAGGAAGATGATCGGATGGATCGGCCACCAGGTATAACGCAGGCGCATAAAGCTGAAGGCGAGGACGGCCACCAGGCCGATGCCGGCCGCTCCCATCAATTTCGTATCGAACTGCATCTGGTCGAAACGGTCGAGGCCGCTGGTATCCTCGGCCTCGGCGAGCATGTCCTGCCGCTTGAGCGTGTCGACCTGTTTGTCCATGGCCTCGTAGAGCAGTTTCGGCGCGCCGGTTCCCCAGCCGTCCTTGCTCAGGCCGAACTGGTAGTGCATCCACAGGACGGCGGGTACGGCCACCGCCAGGGCCAGCAGCAGCGACGCCCCGGAGGCCACGCCGGTCCGGCCGGGTCGGACCTTGTTGTCCTCGCCGATCTTGAGTGCATTGATGACGAAGGGCATGAGCGTTTCGCGAGGGTCGCCCGTCAGGACGATGCTTACGAGGCCCAGAATAATGAATTGCGTCGGGCCGAGCCCGGCGGCACCGAAGAAGGCGGCGATGATGATGAACGGCAGCCATTCGCTCTGTATGAAGAACAGGCCCGTCTCAGCGATGATGCGCGACATCACGAGGTACATCAGGTAGACCAGTGCCACGACCGGAATCGTCAGCATCAGGTCCAGTTCGAAGACCAGCCACAGCAGAAGGACCATTGCCACCGCACAAACGGCGAAGACGCGCGCCCCCCACGTACTGGTCGATTCGATTTCCGAATCGCGCCGGAACAGGAAGGCCGTCTTGAAGACCCGCTTGTAGTAGTTTCGACCCGTGTACAGGAGCGTCAGAGCCACGCCGACGTATCCGCCGAAGGTCACCATGCCCATGGGGCTGCCGGCGATATAGTTGCCGCTGAGGTCCCCGCCGGCCGTCACAATCGGCAGCAGGATAATCAGCAGCGCGTATTTGCTGATGCCGAGACTGAATACCACATCCGAAGCCAGGAAATACGAAATGCCGATGACAACCGGGAATATCTTCCACGTAAACACATACTGGGCACCGGGGATGGTCCCCCACGACGGATATTTCTGGTAGATGATCGTGCCCAGCGGAAATGTCGTGTCGATCTTGAACTGCCAGACCTCCCAGGCGTTCAGGCCGTTGACGAGGTGGACGAACAGCACCATGCCCGTTCCCAGCCAGAACAGGCGATTGCGGTAGAGCGGTCCGAAGAACCGTCCTTCGTCCTGCTCGATGAACATGGATGCCACGTTGGCGATCGGATACCGCAGCCGCTCGTGGGTCGACCACTGTCGGTGGACCACCACCGCCAGGGCGATTGCCCCGACGAGGCAGACAGCGATCAGCGGCATCCACGACCACAGGGCGCTCGACCAGCCACCCCAGGGCACGTCGCCGAGCGTCACATCGACCGGTCGGTCGGCTTCGTCGCGAATGTTCAAGCCCTTGATGAAGCCCCCGATCGTCAGCCTGTAGCCCTCGCCGGTCATCTGCCCCTCGTTGGGCAGCAGGTGGTCGGGCACGTAACTGACGAGCTCATTCTGCTCCCAGCCCAGGTTCATTTTCTGCTGATGCATGGGCGCTGCCAGCGACGTCGGGAACAGACGCATCAGGCCGCTGCCGGGCACGCTGCAGGCCGCCAGCACCAGGGCCATGATGATGGCAAGTTCCGAACTCCTGAACTTCAGCGACGGGCTCAGCAGGGCCACAAGCGGGTTGATCAGCAGCATCACGGCGATGATCCCGCCGAAGACGATGATCGGGAAGTGATTGCCGACAATGAAGTTCAACCGGAGATAGAAGTCGTTGTAGAAGCCGAATGCGGCAATCAACGCTCCAAAGACCAGGCCGATGATAACGGAGCGAATCGTCATGGGTTGGCGGTCCAATGTCAGCGCAAGTTCCGGCGAGACTCGCGACGTCGCGCTGTTGACGTCGGACGGACATCAGGCATGTGCGGCCGGGACGTCGGAGGTACTCGCGTTGCAGCCGACGCCGCGGCGATATTCTAGCGACGAATCTTCGCGCGCTCAAGGCGATTCCATCGACGACAGAAGCCGGTTGCGGTGTCAGTGTCGCGTCCGTACGGCCGCGCGTCTCGCGGCCATCCTGGCCGCGACAGGCGTGACTTGGCGAAGAAACGAAGGCAGGACACCTTCGTCACGCGCGGACGAAAAACCCGCGGCACTCTTCGATGCCACAACGCAACCGGCTCTCGAAGATAGGCCAATTGCATGTGACATCATCCGGTGAGGATTCCTAGCCGCACGTCGTTTAGAACGCTATCGCTGCTACGGTCGGGTTGTCTGCCCGCGTGTCATCGTCGCGAACACTTGACGAATGTGCCAATTCGCCTGCTTGTCCGCTCCTTGATGCTCGGCAAAATGCCCCGACCTCGTAGGGACTGCGAGCATCCCATTCGTGTAGATAATGTCTCGACCTCGCGACGCGATCCATTTCCAAACGCACTGTCTAGCGTTACTGCCAGCGGCGTTTGCGGGCGGATCTCAGGTCGGCCAGCAGGGCGGCGGTGGTCTCGGCGGCGGAGCCGTCGGGGGCGTGGAGACTGCGGCTCAACTCCAGCAGGCGGCGCCGGGTCTGACAGAGCCATCCGTAGTCGTTCATGCATTCCTCGACCATTGCCCAGAGTTGCCCGTCGTCGCCGTGCCACGGCATGAGTTCGGGCACGATCTGTCGGCCGGCCACGATGTTCGGCAGCGATAGCCACCGTGTATGCAACAGGTGTCGCACGATAAGCCGGTACATCGCCCGCTCGAAGCCGCCCACGCCGTAGAGGACCACCATCGGCACGCCGAAGTGCGCGACCTGGAGCGTGACGGTCCCGCTGGCGGCGACGGCAATGTGCGATCGGGCCAGGACCTCCGACGTTCGGCCGACGGCGATTTCCGGATGCCTGCCGTCGCATGCCGTGGCGATCCGGTCGGCGGCCGTGGCGTCCAGAGCGGTGAAGGTGCAGCGGGCGTGCGGCCAGCGACGAACGATACGCTCGGCAACCTGGCGCAACGGCATGGCGTGGCGGGCGATTTCCACAGGGCGGCTTCCGGGAAGCAGGGCCACGCGCCACCGGCCGTCGATCCAGGCTTCGGTGAGGTCGGGCAGGGCGGCTTCGTCGGGGGTGGGAGACAATTCATCGAACAGCGGATGGCCGACGAACGTTGCCGGCACGCCGCGCTCGCGGAGGTAGTCCTGCTCGAACGGCAGGATACAGGCGACACGGTCGGTGAGCCCCCGCAGCTTACCGACGCGCCACGTCGCCCACGCCCAGACTTGCGGCGAGACGTAGTGCAGAATACGGGCATCGACGGTTCGGGCGGCCTTGCAGAGATGCCAGTTCAGCGCCGGGCTGTCGACTGGCACGAAGACGTCCGGCCGGTTGTCACGAACGGCTCGCTGGAGGCGTTTGACCGTCGCCAGCCATCGCGGCAGTGCAAGAATCGCCCCACCGAGCATTTGCGCCTGCTGCGTGAGGTCTTCGACGGTCCGGCAGCCGGCGGCCCGCATCTCGGGCCCGGCCACGCCCACCAGGTCGGCAGTCGGGTAGCGACGTCTCAGCGCACGGACGAGCCCGGCGGCGTGGTGGTCGCCGCTGGCTTCGGCGGCGGCCAGGAAGATACGCGGGCCGTCGCTCACACTAGCCTCCCATGCCGAGCACGCCGGGGGTGCCTGACGGGTCGGTGCCCACGCCGATGGCCGAGGCGATGGCGTGGGTAGCAATGTGGCTGATGGAAATGTGGATGGTCGCGAGCCCCTGCTCGTCGGCGATTGCCCGGCAGCGCCCGTCGAGGTGGACGCTCGGGCGGCCGGCCGCGTCGTTGCGGACCTCGATGTCCGTCCAGGCAATGCCGTTCGTCCAGCCCGTACCGAGCACCTTCAGGACCGCCTCCTTGGCGGCGAAACGTCCGGCCAGGTGGGGCACGGGGTTCTTGCGGGCGTAGCAGTAGTCGCGTTCCCGGGGGGTGTAGACGCGATCGAGGAACGTCTCGCCAAAGCGTTCGACACTCTCGGCGATGCGATTGCACTCGACCATGTCCACGCCATGTGCGCTGATGCTCATGCGGTGAATCTTACCCGCCCGGCAGCCGGGCGCGAAGGGTTTTCACAGCGCATCCAGAGCGATCGCATGTCTGCCCGCGGCACGCCAGAGGTACACGTCCTGCCGGGCATCATCCGATCTCCGGCAGGGCGAATTCGTCGCCGGTCGCCTCGACCCAGCGGGCCAGGCGGCGGTGAAGCTCCCTGCGACGGCCGCCGAAAATCGTGTTGTGGGCGAGGTTGGCCTGTTCGTACGGATCGTCGTTGAGGTCGTAGAGCATCCACGGCTGGCCTTCGAGGCAGACGTACTTCCAGCCGTCGCGCGTCACGACGCCTCGCCACGGCCTGTCGACGCTGTCGCCGTGGCCGGTCGGTACGACCGACTGAACGTAGGCCGAGTCGGGGACCTCGCCGGCGTCGCGGCCGGGCACGATCAGCCCGGAGTAGTCCGTGCCCTGCATGGCCGGCGGCGTGTCGATGCCGCACAGCCCCAGCGTCGTCGGGGCAATGTCCACGTGGTTGACCGGCACGTCGCCGACGCGGCAGCGCAGATCGTATCGCGCCTGCTGCGTCCAGACGATGAACGGAATCCGCAGCGCTTCTTCGTACGGCGACATCTTGCGGAACTGGCCGTGGCTGCCGTGCATGTCGCCGTGGTCGCTGAAGAAGATGATCCACGTGTTGTCGCCCAGCCCCCGTTCGCAGACCGTCTGGACGACCCGTCCGACGTTGTGGTCGAGGTTCTCGATCTGCGCGTAATAGCCGGCCAGTTCCCGCCGGGCCTTGCCGCGCGTCCGGGCGGTGGTGTCCGGCACGTTGGGGCGCATCTGCAGCGTCGCGGGATTGTGACGCTCCATGTATTCCGGCGGGGCCAGATACGGGTCGTGCGGCGGCTGGACCGACAGGGCCGCGAAAAACGGCTGGCCGCTATCGTCGGAGGCGCGGTGGCGGATGTGCTCCAGCAGCATATCGGTCAGGCAGTCGGTCTCGTAGCCCGGCAGGCGGTGGTGGAACGCCTCGTCGCCCTCGCCGCCATGCACCCAGCAGTCCCATTGGGCGTTGTTATTGTCGTAGCCGACCCACCGATCGAACCCGCCGCGACGTTCCGGGGCGACAATGTGCATGGCGGCCCGGCCGTTACGTTCGTGCCACCCGTCCAGGTGCCACTTGCCGAACCAGGCCGTGTGATAGCCGGCGTCCTTCATCGCGTGGGCGATCGTCGCCGTCGACGGGTCCAGCGGACACTCGTGGCCGGGCACGCAGTTGTGCGGATACAGCCCCGTTATCAGGCTGCCGCGGAAGGGGCAGCACAGCGGCATGCCGGCAACGGCGGACGTGAAGTGCGCGCCCGTGGTGGCCAGGCGGTCGAGGTGCGGCGTCTGGACGTTGGGATCCTGCATGCAGGACATCGCCTGGGCGCGATGTTGGTCCCCAAAGACCCAGATGACATTGGGTCGGTCGGACGGATCGGGCATGTGCGTGAACTCCTAGGCAGGCGCGTGAATTGTCGAATCGCCTCGACCATAGCCGACCGTGCATATGCTCGACAAGGCCCGGCCTTTGAAAACGGCGACAGATGCATATAATACTCTGAACGTACAAAATGGCGGTGCGGCGGGGATTTGCGGCACCGTCCGTCTGCTCCGCCGCCGATGTGACAGCAGGACAACATGCCTTCATTCAATAACCGTTCCGACAACACAGCCGAGAACCGAACCGGGGACGGCTTCTACCCGGTGTTTGACAATGCGCCCGCCGGTCTGTATCGCAGCGCGGTTGCCGACGGCGAGATCCTCCACTGCAACCAGCGACTGGCCGAGATGATGGGCTATAGGACGGTCGCCGAGTGCGTGGGACACTACCGGGCCGGCGAGCACTACGTCGATCCCACCCGTCGCGAGGAACTCCTGCGGGGGCTTCGCGAGCATGGCGAAGTCGACGAGTTCGAGGCCGAGCTGACCCGCGTCGACGGCGAGGTTGTCCACGTCGTTTTCAACGCGCGCCTCTTCGATGAGAAGCAATACCTCGAGGGCGTCATGATCGACGTTACCGCCCACTGGCAGGCTCACGAGGACCTGCGCCGCCAGCAGGCTGCCGTAGAAGCCAAGAATATCGCCCTGCGCGAGGTGCTGGATAAGGTCGAAGAGCAGCGCAAACGCATCGCCGCGTCCATCCACGAGAACATCCATCGCAATATCGCGCCGTTGATCGACCGTATCGAGGCCAAGGCCCCCGCCGACCTTCAGCCGATGGTGCGGCAGATCGCCCGCGAACTTGACGATATCGCCGCGCCCTTCACCAACCGCCTTGCCCGACACTTCCAGTCGCTCACGCCAATGGAACTGCGCATCTGCAACCTCATCCGCCGCGGCCTTAGTAGCAAGGAAGTCGCTGCTGCCGAGGGTATTGCCTCCGGAACAGTCAGCGTGCATCGCGAGCACATCCGTCGCAAGCTCCGGCTGACCAACACCAAGGTCAACCTTTCAACATACCTCATGAACATGAGCGATTCATCAGGGGAAATATGATCGATCAGGTGTCCCGCAAGGACTGATCAATGCGGAATACGAAAAGTTCTTGCGCGGTGTAGCACCCGCCCCGCCGCGCGTAACTGACACATATACCATGAAATAGCATGGTGGAGCCGTGCCGACGGCATCCCTACGGGGCTGCTCCACCATGCACGAGCTTAGTATGCTTGGCATAGGAAATGCCTCAGCCGTGGGCGCACGTGTCTCGCCATAGCCTGGTCGGCGGCGGAAGCCCACGGAAGAAGGCCCTAGAAATGAAAGCCCCGCGTGGCTACACCTCGTTTCCTTTGTCCCGCCCCTTCGGGGCCGGCCTTTCATATGGGCGGCTCCCCGCGGCTTGCGCCGGGGGCTACTGCTGTCTCGGGCCTTCGGCCCTCAGGATTTGACCTCGCCGCAACGACGTGCTATCCCCCCGCTATCGGGGCTCGAGCCTCAAGTCATGCCCCTTAACCTGCCAGATTTTGAGGCTCGAAGAGCCGCTGGACGGTAACCCCGGGTGTAGGCGGAGCCCGCACGGGCGGAGCCGGAAGCCGGGTAAACGGGTCGTTCCATGATGCGGACCTTGACGTGGCCTACGCCGGGGGGGCATTATCCAGAAGATCGCGAATGGCCGGGGGCAGCCATTGCTCGGCGAGTTCGCTCCGGCCGCGCAACGCATCGATGACGACGGCCAGTTGTTCGCCTGTCGGGGCGGTGGGGTCCAGGAACAGCACCTCCCGGCCGCGGACGCGCACCAGCGCCCCGCCGGGTCGATCCTCGGATCGTGAGACGCCCGAGACGCGCCGCACCTCCAGGCCGAGCGATTCGGCCAGGTCCAGCAGTTCCCTGAGCTTGGCATGTGCGTCCATATCGCCTCTCCGGGCAGGCAGGTCTTAAGTCCCGCCGTGTGGCTTCCGATACATGATACGGGGCGAGCCCGACCCGCCGCCAGTATGCAGTCATCGCCGCAGGATGTCAGCCGCGTGACCACCAGCCACCAGATCGACAGCAGCCAGTATGTCAATGAGGTCGACCGGCTCACGGCCGAAGTCCGTGCCCTCAAGCGGCAGCTTCGCCATACGCAACGGCTGGCGTCGGTAGGTACGATGACGTCGATGGTGGTGCATGAATTCAACAATCTCCTCACGCCGATCATCAGCTACGCCCAACTCGCCCAGCAGGACCCCCGGCTCACGCCCAAGGCGATTTCGCGGGCCGTCACCAGCGGACAGCGAGCTGCCGATATCTGCAGTGCGATCCTCGGGATGGCCCGCGACGAGCGTTCCGAACCGACGGTGGTTGACCTGGCCGACGTGGTCCGCAGCTCGCTGACGGCCATGGCTCGCGACCCGCAGCGGGACGGCATTGAACTGATCTGCAACGTGCCGGACGGCCTGCGTATCAACGGCCGTCGCGTCGAACTGCAGCAGGCGATTCTCAACCTGCTCATCAACGCACGCTGGGCGGTCCTCAAGCGTCTTGCCGAGCCGCCCCGCATCGTTATCTCGGCCGAGAACGTCGGCGAGAGCGTCTTCCTCGACGTGACGGACAACGGTATCGGCATCGAGCCGCAGGACTGCCGGCGCATCTTCGAGCCGTTCTACAGCACGCGCGACAGTGACGGCGGCCGGGACGGCAACGGCCTGGGCTTGGCGCTGTGTCGTGATATTCTCGACGGCATGGGCGGCGACATCGCGGTCGAATCCCGGCCGCACATCGGCACGACCTTCACGCTTCGCCTGCCCGCCTGAGACCGCCGGGCCTCCTGCAAGGCGTCTGTCTGTAGCCATTTGTTTTCCGCAAATCGGTTCCCGTAAATTCAGAAAAACTTGATCTGCGCAGGGTCGTTCCACACAATACTTTACGATGCCGATCGACGCCCGACAGTGCGGTTGATCACCCGATGGTGTGGCTGCGCGCGTCTAAAAGACGATAGGACGATTCCGCGCCCATGACAAGGAGCACGGCTATGAAACACAGCGACATCCTTACCTGCCTGGCCCTCACGTTCGCCCTGCTGCTGGTCGCCCCGAGCACCAAGGGCCAGACGCCCGCCACCCCCTACGACGGCGAGGTCACCGGCGACAGCGTTTACGTGCGCTGCGGGCCGAGTGTCCGCGCCTATGCCATCACGCAGGTGGACCGCGAAACCAAGGTCCGCGTCATCGACCGCCGGGCTGGCTGGCTTGGCATCGAACCCGTGGCCGGCTGCTACAGTGTCATCTCGGCCCAGTACGTCACGCCAGACGCCACCGGCAAGATCGGCGCGATCACCGGACAGAACGTCACCGTCTATGCCGCCGGGCGCGCGCAACTGGCCCGTAAGACGTTCAATGCCCCACAGGGTCGACTCAGCCGAGGCGACCGCGTCCGCATCATCGGGCGCGTCTACGCCACCGCCGAACGCAACCGCATCCAGTGGTATGTCGTCAAACCGCCCAACGGCGCGACGTTCTGGATATCGGGCGATTTCGTCCGGCCCGCGGCGGCCCGCGAAACGGAACCGGACGACACCAGCATGACGCCCGTCGACCGGACGGACGAGCCTGGTGAGCAGGACGCATCGAACGAAGAGGCCACGCCCGCTGGAACCCCCGCGCCGCCACCGACGGCCCCGGGTCTGAGCCTGCGAGAGGAAGTTGAACTCCGCCGCGCCCTCCAGGCCATCGAAACCGACGTCAACGCCGAGATCAAAAAGCCCGTCGCCGAGCGCGACCTGGCACCGATCCTCGAGAAGGCCCAGGCCATCGACATCCCTGCCGACAGCCGCTTCCGCAAGCAATACGATGCGTTGTTGGCTTACGTCGACAATGAAATCACGCAGATCCGTAAATACCGCGAGGCCCAGCAACTCGTCGAGCAGGTCCTCGCCGGCGAGACCATCCCGCCCGCCCCGCAGCCGGAGACCGAACCGCGCGGCTACGACCTGCGAGGTCTGCTGAAGGTCAGCAAGCTGCCGCCCACCGACGCCGGCCAGCGGGCCTTCGTCATTCGTAATCCCGGCACGGACAACGTCGTCGGCTATGCCGTCTCCAGCGACGCCGCCGACTTGACCGCCCACGTCGGCCGGGAGGTCGGCCTGCGGGGCAAGGTCGCCTACGACCGGACCATCGCCTATGACGTGCTGAAGGTCGAGGACGTCGTCGTGCTTGACCGTCGCGGCGCGTTCGAAACAGCCGGCACCGCCACGTCGGATGTTACGTCTGGGGCACCGGTTGTCTCCTCGCCCGACATCGCACCGCCAAGCTCGATCAGGCCGGAGGCTCCCGAAACGTCCGAGGCGCCCACGCCCGTAACCGACCCCGCCGTGGCCGACTTGCTCGAACCCATCGACCTGCCGACCCCGAGCGAAGCCCCCGCCGAGCCGACCCCGCTCGAAGCGGCCGTGCCCGGCGAGGCCGAGGTCCCCGACGCGCCGTCCGCACCCGCGAGGATGCCCGAGCCCCTTGTTGAGGCATCACCGCCCAAGCCTGCGCCCGCGCCGGACATCCCGGCCCCGACGGCCCCCGAGCCGCCGCGGCCTGAGATCGCCGTCAATCCCGCCGAGTCCGAAGTCACCCCGACAAGCGAACCGGAGACCCCCAAATCGGCGGTCGTCCAGCCGTCCGCGCCCGTCGCCGTCGAGCCCGGACCTTCTTCCCCCGAGTCGACGACGCCGGATCCCGCGCCGGGGTCCGAACCGGTGGCCGTTACGCCCGAGCCGCCCACGTCCGAACCAGCCCTCGCGCCCGAACCGGTCGCGGCCACGCCCGAGCCGTCGACGGCGCCCCAGCCGGCGCCCATGCCGGAGCCTGTGACGCCGGAACCCGCGGGCGAATCGGAGCCCGTCGCCGTGACGCCCGAGCCGTCCGTGACGCCCGAACCCGCAGCCGTGACCCCCAAACCGGCTGATGAACCGGGGCCCGTCGCCGTGACGCCCCCGGTCGAGCCGGAACCCGCGACCGCCGAGACCGAGCCCGCCGTCGACGTCAGCGTCGATAGGGAGCCCGGTGAGATGGAGTCCGACGACGAGGACGTCAGGGCCATCCGACCCGTCACGGTCGCGCCCATTGACATGAACCCCGAGGAGAGCGTCGACGTCGACGTCGACGTGGCCGTCGCCGAGCCCGATAAGGAGACGTCCGAGCCCGGCTCCGTCGAGCCGGCGCCGAGGGCATCGGCCACGGCGCCACCCGTAAGCGTGCCCGCCCCGCGGCATTCTATGCCGATGCCCGAGGAAGTGCTCGTCACGCCCGATGGCTACGAAGTCGAATACGACTGACCTACACCGCCATGCGACAGGTATCCTTCGCGCAAAACGACGCGAGGCGACGGGGCGTGTGGATCGACGTCGGTATTGTGGACGCAGGGCATCGGGTCCGACGGGCGGGTAGGGTCCTGGCCCTGCTGAAAACGGCGAGGCCCTGCGAGATAGTGGCCCAGCGAGACCGACTATGACTGACGACAACCAGCCCCTCGATACGCCGACGGACGAGGCACCGGGCGAACATCGCCAACCGCAGGTCGACGACCCGAACCCGCCCGACGACGACGCCCAGCCTGAGCCGTCCGATACACCCAGCCGTGCCGAGACCGGCGCGCAGGCCGCCGCCCGCGCGCCCAAGCGAGGCCTTGACGCGAGCGACGCCGAAGTCGCCGCCACCGTCGAAGCCCTCCTCTTCGCCAGCGACGCGCCGCTGCCGGCCTCGCGTATCGCCTCGGTGGCCGAGTTGCCCGGCGGCCGGGTCAAGAAGGCTATCGCCGCTCTGAACGAACGCTACGCCGAGGTCGGTGGCAGCTTTCGCATCGAGGAAATCGCCGGCGGGTTCCAGATGCTCACGCTGCCGGAGTACAACGACATCCTCCGCCAGCTCTTTGCCTCCCGCAAGGACGCTCGCCTCTCCCAGGCTGCCATGGAGACCCTCGCTATCGTCGCCTATCGCCAGCCGATCCTGCGGGCCGACGTCGAGGCCATTCGCGGCGTGGCCTGCGGCGAGGTCCTGCGGAGCCTCCTCGAACGCAACCTCATCAAGATCGTGGGTCGCGCCGAGGTCATCGGCCGGCCCATGCTGTACGGCACGACCAAGGCATTCCTGGAGGTTTTCGGCCTGGCCAGCCTCGACGACCTTCCGCGCGTCGACGAACTCCGCACGCCGGAAGAACAGCAGTCCGGACCGGCGGACGACGTGGCCGCCGACAACGGCGATGAATATGACGAAGAAGATGCGGACGATGAGATTGACGAAGACGAATTCGACAACGAAGACGATGACATGGATGAGGATGAGGACGACGAAGACTGGGACGACGAGGATGACGAGGACCGCCAGTAGCCGAATCAATGCGGTTCTTCTGCCGGTCCATGTGCCTGCCTGCAGTTGATGCCTTCCCGAGGCAGGTGTCGCGGCCGGGCCGGCCAACAGGCACCTGCATTGCTCGTGAATGTCAGTGCATCATTGCGTAGGTGATGATGTTGATACCAAGTCGCAGGGCGTCGGCGTCGGCATAGCCGCGATTGTAGGCAAAGCCGAGCTGCTCCCACCCGGCGGCCAGCCCCACGGGTGAGTAGACTACGGCAAGCTGACCGTCGATGCTCATGCCCTCCAGCAGCGGGGCATTGAGGTCGGATTGCTCAGCCTTGATGAGATCTGAGTAGTCAACCGTGCGGATGGTCTCGGGTGTGGCGTAGATGGGCGCATCCAGCGGCAGGCGTTTCAGTTCACACGTGGGCAGCACGCGCGCGATTTCCCGCCGCAGTGCCACGTCGAAGGCCTTTCGGCCGGCCGCCGCGTCGGCGATCAGCACCCCGCCGGACTGTAGATACGT
The DNA here is from genome assembly GCA_009908915.1 of Planctomycetota bacterium. Taxonomy (GTDB): domain Bacteria; phylum Planctomycetota; class Phycisphaerae; order SM23-33; family SM23-33; genus JAAAOJ01. Next base: position 10,719 of record JAAAOJ010000079.1, on the reverse strand, counting down.
CCGCAGCCGCGCGACTTCTATTTCGGTGAACGTGAAATCCCGCAGGCCGGTCATGTAGATCACCGGATGTTTGAAGAGGTCGACGTCGGTGGCTCGCATGGTCTCTCGCTTGAACTGCACGTTGAGCGTGGTGGTCGTCTGGATGAACTTCATCAGGTTCGGCAGGGCGTGCGGCGTGGGATCCCAGTCGCCGTCGTGCATGAGCTGAGCGATGACAAGCTGGTCGCGCACCGACTCGTCCTGCTCGGGGTAGAGCTTCTCCCGCCCCCACGCGCGGGCGTACTGGACGTTGGCCAGCACGGTCGTGATGATGTTCGTGCCCATGGCCAGCCCGTCGGCGTGATGGTAAAGGACGCCGCCCTCGATGGGCTTTGTTGTGACGTTCCACGAGCAGTTCAGGTCGATCGGCGAGACGATGATCGCCGGCCGCAGCCCGAGGTAGACGGCCTCGAGGTAGGGGGGCTTCTGTTGCATGGGTTCGTCGTCCTTGCGGAAACGGACGGTGTTGATGTCGTAATAGGCGTGGTAGATCGGCGAGTCGGTGTCGAGGGCGACGGTGTCGCGCTTGGGAAAGATCCTCGCGACCTGCCGCTTGGCTGACTTCCAGAACTCCGGGCGGCCGCACTGCGCGTGGAGCACCAGCGTCCCGCCGTCGTAGAGGTAGCGGCGGAGGCGGGTGACGGTTTCCTCGCTGAGTGTCGGCATGGGGGTCCAGCCGGTGACGTACAGCAGCGGCAGCTCGGTCGGGTCCCCGCTGAACGTCTCCAGATCGGTCGTGAGGTAGCGGTAGCGGATCTTCAGTTTGTTGTTGGCATGCTTCATGAGCCGCTCGATATCGACCTGCGTCGTCGGGAATGCGTCGACGCGCTTCCGCTCGCCGTCGACGACGCGGACGGTCTTGGCGCTGAAATTGATCATGCCGACCAGCGCGGGCGGGGCCGGCTCGCGTTTGCGTTCGGAGCGTCGCAGCGGCGTGGCCGGAAGCGGCAGGGGAGGGAGGCTTTCGGCGGCGGCCCGGCGGTGTGGCTTGGCCCGGGGCGGCTTGACCTTGGGGTTCTCAAACGGCTCGGCAAGAGCGCTGCCGGCCAACAGTGCCAGGGCCAGTGCGGTCAGTGCGATGTGTCGGATCATATGGGCCATCCTGCCGGCCGTGCCGGCGCGGGGAGCGGCAGCCCGTCTATATGATATGCTCATATGAAAAACGCCTCGACCTCGCGACGCGATCCATTTGCAAACGGGCTTCTGTGGTCAGTATAACGTCCCAGGGGGCGGAGACATTGCAGAGAATCGACGCGAGGGGCCGGCAACGGAGGGCCAGCGATCAGCGGTGGCCCCGGCGAGCGCGTCGATGCGCGTAACCGGCAAATATGCACACGAGTTGACATGGCAGTCCGGACGGGCCGCCGTGTACCAACGCAGTGCGCGGCGACCTACTTGTACGTACCGAGTTCCAGGCCGCGGTCAACGAAGTACCTGTACGTCGCGTAGTCGACGCGGCTGGAGACGCTGTGGTCGGTGTGCAGGATATAGCCGCTGTCTTTCATCGCCGCGGGCAACTTGGCCTGCAGTTCGGCCTCCACCTGGGCGGTGTCGTTGCTCTCCAGCGTTCGGATGTCCATGCCGCCGCAGAAGGCGATTGTATCGCCGAACCGCGTCTTGAGGTCCACCAGGTCCATGCCCGCCTTGACCTCCATGGCCTGAAGGCAGTCCATGCCCGCCTCGATGAGCCCGGGTACGAACGCGTCGACGAAGCCGCATGAGTGAATGATGACCTTGCAGCCGATGCTGTGAGCGTAATCGAATGTCTTCTTGTGAGCGGGCCAGACGATGTCCTTGTACATCGCGGGGCTCATGAACGGCTTGTTTTTGAAGCCCATGTCCTCAAAGAACCAAATTGCGTCCGGCGTGCCCGTTCGACTGAAGAGGTCTTCCTGGACCTTGATGATCAAGTCGCTGTAGACCTCGCACATGTCCTTCACCCAGTCCGGGTCCAGGGCCATCCCCATCAGCATGTTCTCGTGGCCGCAGGCGGGGTGCATCAGCTCAAAGACGTTGAGGCCTCCCCAGCAGAGGAACAGGTCGTTGTCCTGGCACATCTGGCGGGCGGCCTTGTAGGTCTCGACGGGCGAGCGTCGCGGCACGAGGCTCTCGTCCAGCAGGCCTGGACGGATCATCTCTTCCCAGCCCTGGCGGTCCTTGACCTCGAAGTCGACATGCTCGGGCGTGCCGGCCTTGTGCTTCCACCACTTCAGGTGCGCCCCATTGGCGTTTCGGACCAGTTTCCATTCGTTGGTTTCCTCGAGGATTTCGTCCTCGTAGTCCAGAACCGGCATGAGGTTCGGCCCACCGGCGAGCCGGATGTCCAGGCCGAAGTGCCCGGCGAGGTCTTCGCCTTCCTGCAGGTGGCCCTCTTCGATCCAGGCCTTCTGCGTATCGTCCCAGAAGCTCTCGAAGAGGCCGACGCGGTCGACGGGTTCGAGATCGAGGATTCGCTGGATACGTTCGCGGGACGTCAGTTCGTTCATTGCTGGTCCTTGCAGCCTCGGCGCGGCACCGTGGCCGGGCCGGTCGGCGGGTGCGCAGTTTGTGAATTGGCTCCTCAGGCACGGACGATTATGGCCGTATACGGGCGAACTGACAATGGTGATGCTCGACAGGAGTTTGTAAACTATCGACATGTCGCAGCAGGCAGGACAGTTCGATGTTCGCGTCACCCGCGCTGCCGTCACGCCGTGCGAGGCGGACTGGCGTTGGATCAATACCGGTGCGTTCGCGACCGAGGCGAATATCTGGCTGGTCGCCGATGGGCAGGGCTGGCTGGAGCGGCGAGGCCGGCGACTGGCCGTGCGGTCGGGCGACTGCTTCGTGTTTCGTCATGTCGTGCCCCATCGCGCCGGCCACGATGCAGCGCATCCGCTACTCGTGCCGTGGATCTGCTTCGAGTGTCTCGATGGCGACGGACGCGCGGCCGACCCGCCGCCGGAAAGCGCCCTGCCGCCGCTGTATCGCCGCGTCGACAGCGTGGGCTTCCTGGGCGAGTTGATCGGCCGATGCGTCGAGGCCTACGACAGCGAGCGGCCTGGCGATGCGGCGCGGTGGCTGCGGGCGGTTCTCATGGAGGTGCATCGTCAGGATGCCCGGCCGCTGGAGACCAGCCTGCAGCGTGAACAGGCAAGGCTCATCGACACGCTTTGTCGGGAGGCCGAACGCAGCATCGGGCTGTTCCGCCGTGTGGCGGACCTGGCCGCCCGGGCCGACTACAGCACCGATCATTTCATCCGCGTGTTCAAGGCCGTCCGCCAGACAACGCCGGGGGAGTTCCTCATCCGCACCCGTGTGCGACGCGCCTGCGACCTTTTGCGGTTCTCAGGCCGATCGATTACGGACATCGCCGAGGCCATTGGCTATGGTGACGTCTACGCCTTCAGCAAGCAGTTCCGCCAGCGGATGGGCCAGAGCCCGACAGCCTACCGGCGCGGCGAGGCGGTCTGAGACAGACCGGCGGTGCGGTCTACAGTCTGTGTGAGGGCAAAAGCAAAGCGCGGCCCTCGCAGGGAAGAACCGCGCTTGCGTTTTGACCGTATGTGGCTGTTAGGCTCTGCGTCGTCGTCGCAGCAGCACCAGCCCGCCGCCGGCGAGCATCGCCAGCGTTGCCGGTTCAGGCGTGACGACCACGTCGTCCAGGGCCGGCCCCTGGTTCGGCGAAGCGTCCAGACCGCCCTCGATCGACAGAAACGACAGCGTGGCCAGATCCTCCGACCCGAATACGTTCGGGTCGGCGTAGAACTGGAGCCGCACGGTGGTCCAGTCGGCATAATCGGCGCCGGCGATGCCGGTGGGAATCTCCGGCTGGCCGGACGGCCCGTCGCCCCCGCCGTCCCAGTCGAACCAGAAAACCAGGCCTTCCAGGCCATCGTTCGTCGTGGGGGTCAGGTCGTCGGCGTCCCGGGCGAGAATCGTCTCGCCGAACGTCGCATTGTTGCCCCAGCCGTCGACGATGACGGTACTGCCGGAGGCGTTCTCGGCCTGGCTGTCGGTCAGGTTGAGCGTGCTGTAGGCCACGCGCGTCCCTTGGCTGCCGCCCTGGTCGGTCAGGGCGTTCCAGACGTTGACGTCGGCGTCGACGTTCGTGTCGTGGTCGAAGACCTCCACGCTCGAGTAGTTGTCCAGCGCCAGCGGCACAAAGTTGCCGTAGACGCTTGACGGGCCCGAGGTGTAGACGCTCTTGTCGCCCCTGCCGACCTGCACGACCATCGGCCTTGGGCCGCCGTTGCCGTACATGTTGACCGACATGTCGAACTCGACGGTATATCGCTGGCCGGGGGTGACGGTGAAGGACTGCTGGACGCCGCCGCCACGCGTGCAGCTCAGGTCCAGCGAGATGCGGTCGTTCTGCGGCGAGTCGAAGGTGCTCGGGTTGACGTCTTCGGTTTCGAAATAGCTGCTCTTGACGTCGATATTGCCGAACACGTCCCAACCCGCGATGCCCTCCGACGGCAGGTAGTTGTTGTTGACGTAGCTGCCGCTGTCTTCGCTGTCGGAGGGGTTGATGATCGCCGCGGCACCGCCACTTTCGAGGTTGCGTTCCTCGGTCCGCAGCCACTCGACGTTCTCACCTGCTGACGTGTAGGCTTTGAAATCGCTCCACGACCCGGCCCAACTTGAGGTGGAATCGGTGTCATAGGCGCCGCCCGGGTGCGAGACGGTCTGCGTTGCGTCCCAGTCTTCGAATCCGCTGTTGCTGATGAGGTTCTGTGCGCCGGCCGGCAGTGTCATGGCTGCCAGTAGGACGGCAACGGCACAATAGGGGGTCCGTCTGGTAAACATACGTTCTCTCCTTTCAACAGAGGTAGACTCAGCGGTCGCGGGCAAACAAACTGTAATACGGAATACGATAAGTTGTGGCGCGGTGTCGCACCCGCTACGCCGCGTATAACGAACGCATGTACCATGCACGAGCTTCGTATGCTTGGTATAAGAGGGTACGTAAGCGAGTTACGCAGCCTACCAGGACGTCGGAGGTTGTCCGCTACTCGGTGCCGCGAAGCTCTGGGCGGCACCGAAGAGCGACGCGGGACGCTCGCTGCCTGGATTACGTCGTTATTGTCACGTTTCGGTTGGTCGGGCCGAACACGGCTTGTTCGTGACGATACAAGGAGGCCCTTCGTTGAGGATGTCCCTCCATCCCAGAACTGGCGGGGCTGTGCCCACCCCGTCGGCCGGCTGCCAACGGCGTTCTGCGTGTCGTCGTCCCGTTGTAGGCGCAAATGGTAGAAAAATCAAGCGGATTGTGTTTTTGCCACAAGAAGCTCTTGTTAAGCGCGGTCATTCTTGAAACGGGCTGCTGCTATGCCTCGTCGACCGCGCCTTGCCACAGGCCGGAGAAGACCTCCACCGCCGGTCCGGTCATGATCACGTGATTGTCGGCCTCTCGCCAGGCGATCTCCAGGTCGCCGCCGGGCAGGTGGATTTGTACGTCGCGCGACGTTCGTCCGCTCAGTACGCCGGCAACGCAGACGGCCGAGGCTCCGGTCCCGCAGGCCAGTGTCTCGCCCGTGCCGCGTTCCCAGGTTCGCATGGTCAGCTCGCCGGGACCGTCGACCACGACCACGTGCGCGTTGATCCGCTTGGGGAACCAGGCGTGATTCTCGATACGCGGGCCGATTGTCGCCAGCGGCAGGGCGGCCAGTGCGTCGCGGTCGTTCAGGAAGGTCACAGCGTGGGGATTGCCCATGGACACGCAGGTGACGGGCCATGTCTGCGGCCCGCCGATGTCGAGCGGGGCCTCGATGACGCTCGTGTCGTCGAGGGCGACGGGGATGCGAGCGGGGTCGAGGATGGGCTCGCCCATGTCAACGCTGGAGGCGATCACGCGGTCGTCCTCGACGGTCAGGTCGATGGTTTTGACGCCGGCGCGGGTGGCGATGCGCATGGGGTTGGTGCGCACGAGGCCGTGTTCCCAGGCGTACTTGGCCACGCAGCGGATGGCATTGCCGCACATCTCTGACTCGCTGCCGTCGGCATTGAACATGCACATGCGCACGTCGGCGTCGTCGGCCGGACCGATCAGCACCAGGCCATCACTGCCGACGCCGAAGTGCCGGTCACTGACGGTCTGCGCGACGGCGGGCGGGTCGTCAACGGGCTGCTCGAAGGTATTGACATATACGTAGTCGTTTCCGGCGCCGTGCATCTTGGTAAACTGCATGAAGTCTGTCCTTTCGGGCCGCATTATAGCATCTCGGTCGGGCCGGCACCTGCGCAGCGGGCAGACTTTTCCTTCACGCCCGCAACGAATGGCTCCGACATGGAGTTGTATCCTGTCAGAGGCCGGTGCTGGGATTTCCATGGAACCCGCGCGGCGCCTTTCGCGTATAATATCGGTTTCGCCTGGCTCGACGGGAGAGTCAGGCCACAAGAGTCTGATGTACGTTAGGAGCCACTCGTGAATCAAGCCGTTGCCGTCACGCAAAATCTTGTCGTCGGTTTGCTGTGCCTGCTGCTCGCTGCCGCGGGCGTTTCGGCCGAGCAGAACGCCGAGACTGTCGAGCCGCAACTCAACCCCGCCCACGAAGTGGCGGAGCTGCGTAATGCCGGCATGGATCTGGCCCTCAAGGGCGATTTTGACAGGAGCCTGCAGGAGCTGCGCAAGGTCTCCGGAAAGACCGACGACAAGGACGCTGCCGTCGACAAAGCCATCACCATCCTGGAAGGCTATCTCAAACGGATGGCCGCCGCGGACATCCAGCGGCAGCGGGAACTGCGGTACGAAATCGATCGCATGCGGTGGGGCCTGCTGGCCCAGGAATATCGCGGCGAACTCAACAAGAAGGACTTCGCCAAGGAACTGCGCACCAGCATCAATGAGGATCTCGGCGATGCCTACCAGGACATCGGCACGGCCGAGACATTTGAAGACAGCTCCGCCGACCTGGCTGCGACGATGAAGGCCACCTCCCTTGATGCCATCGAGAAGGCCCGCAAGGCCGTCCAGCAAGCCGTGTCGCTGCTGACCGGCATGGATAACGCCTACGGCAAGGCCTTCAAGAGCGAAGCGACCACACTGCTGGAACGTCTCGGTGAAGCAGCGACCGTCTGGAAGGACGTCGACCCCTCCACGCCGCAGAGCCGCTGGCAGGGCGCGCTGAAGATACAGCAGGTCGAGGAGAAGCTTGCCGATGCCGTGACCGATGTCGAGGTCATGGTCGCCCGGAAGCCGTGGAAAGTCGCCTTGCTCCACGGACGACTCGCCGCGGAGATCGCCCCCGATCGCGAAGCGGCCCGCAAGACCGACTGGTACGCCAAACTCCTGAAGGCCGCCAAGCGCCACGCCGCCGAGGCTGTCGCCGACGACGAATGGAACGATGCTCTCAGTGCTTACGCCGCCCTCAAGGAATTGGAGCCGGGCAACGCGGCCTACCGCGACGGCGTGAAGCTGGCCAGCCGGCACGTGCGAGTGATCCGGATGTATGGCTCGCCGAAGAAGTCCGACGATGCCGACAACGGCGATGACGAGGACGCCCCGGCGGTGGCCCAGGAAGACTGGAAGGAATTCGTCTCCGGCGTCGACGCCAAAATGGTGCGGACCGCCATTAGTAAACTCGACGGCGGCTACGTGGCGGCCGTCGACTATCGCGACCTGGCCATGGGCGCTCTGGAGAGCGTCAGGATCCTTGCCGAGACGCCCGAGGTCTGTGAGACCTTCCCTGGCTTGAAGGACGACGCCGAGCGGCAGGCGTTCATCGCCGCGATCGAGAAGGAACAGGAAGACCTCCAACGTAAGGACCGCGTCGACCACGTCGACCTGCACATGGCCTTGAACCAGGTGATATACAGCGCCCAGGAAACGGTCAAGCTGCCGATGGAAGTTCTGGCCGTCGAGTTCGCGGACGGTTTCCTGGACGAACTGGACCAGTTCAGCTCAATGGTCTGGCCGAGTGACGTGATTGACTTCAACAAGGCGACGATGGGCAACTTCACGGGCATCGGCGTGCAGATCACCAAGGAGCAGAACAAGCCGTTGAAGGTCGTCACGCCGCTGCTGGGCACGCCGGCGTTCAAGGCGGGCATTAAGGCCGGCGACCTGATCGTGAAGGTTGACGGCACCGAAACGAAGACATACACGGTCGACAAACTCGTCGATCGTATCATGGGCCCGGAGGGCACGACCGTCGTGCTGACCATCAAGCGGCGCGGCGTGGCCGAGCCGTTCGAGGTGCCCGTTGTCCGCGAGAAGGTGTACGTGCGGACGGTCAAGGGCTGGCAGCGCAAGCCCGACGGCGAGTGGGACTACGTGCTGCCGGACGGTAGGACGGGCTATGTCCGCGTGACACAGTTTACCGAGCAGACTCACGAGCACGTGGTCGAAGCGTTCAAGCAACTCAAGTCGGCGGGCATCGACTCAGTCGTGCTCGATCTGCGGGCCAACCCTGGAGGCCTGTTGCGTAGCGCCACGGCCGTTGCCAACGAGTTTCTCGACACGGGGCGCATCGTCTTCACCAAGGGCCGACAGGTTCCGCGGCGGGAAATCGAAGCCACCAGCGACGGGCAGTTTCTCTACGGCGACATGGTCTGCCTCGTCGACCAGCATTCGGCCAGCGCAGCGGAGATTCTCTGCGGCGCGCTGAAGGACTGGGGCCGGGCGATCGTCGTCGGCCAGCGGTCCTACGGCAAGGGCAGCGTGCAGAATGTCATCCCCGTTCGAGGCCGAGACGCCTTTCTCAAGCTGACCACGAACTACTACTACCTGCCGCGTGGCCGGCTGCTTCACCGCAAGCCGGGTGCGACGGACTGGGGCGTCGATCCGGACGTCGCGGTCGGCCTGACGCCCAAGCAGATGCGCCGGTGGATCACGTTGCAGCGCAAGACCGATCTGCTGCAGGATTTTGACCCCGAGCTTCTGAAGGCTGACCTCGAACGGCTATACGAGACAGACATCCAGCTTAACGCGGCCGTGCTGTTGCTGAGGATGATGGACCTGCATCGCGACGGGATGACCACCGAAAGTGTCGCGTCCGAAGCGGTCGATGCCGCCGGGTCATAGCATAGCAGCCCGTTTCAAAAGCCATCGCTGCTGCGGTCGGGCCCTTTGCGTGCGGGTCATCGTCGCGAAAACCTGCTGGCACATGATCGTCCGGAGGCGGCCTTCTTGACCTCGGTTTGACGTAGGGGGACGTTTTGACTGACGGCTCCCTCAGAACTCCAGGGCAGCACCCTCAACTCCATTTTGGTGACGTAACGTCTTCGTTTGCGTCACAGAAAGGATCTGTTTTTCCGGCCATCTGACTTTTGAGGGAAGCGTCTTGACTGTCTCTTTGAGCTTGGCGTAGACGGCGACTTCCGGCACGGACAGGTCCACCCCGTCGTCGTTCCAGCCGCTCAGGAGCGTTGCATTGCCCAACTCGCCCGCATCGACGGATTCTGCAGGAGCGGGGCTCGTAAAATCAAGGCCGCGAGTCAATTGCCTTCCGGTGGCGTGGTATGGCATAATCATGTTGTGCGATCCCATCAGGCCATCCTGTCGGCCTTGCTCCTCGTCGCCGCTGCGTGCAGCGACAGCGGGCACGGGCGTCCGGCGCCGCCCGCGCCCGAGGCCATCAATGTGCCGCCCTTTGCGATGGGCCAGCCCGACGCGGTCCTGCTGGTCACCGGTTCGACCGACGGCATGATGGAGGTCTGCAACTGCTCCGGCCCGATGCCCGGCGGTCTTGCACGCCGCAGCGGATTGGTTATCAGCTATCGCAAGGCGTTTCCGGACCGCACCGTTTTGATCGATACCGGCGACGTGTTCTGGATCAAGCCGCAGGATGTCCGCAACCGCTACGTACTCAAGGGCTATCGCCAGATGGGCTACGACGCGGTTGTACTGGGCGACCAGGAATGGGCCGCCCCCGATGCCATGCTCGCCGAAGTCATGCCGCCCGGCGAGACGGCCTGGCTGTCGACCACGGTTGCCTCGAAGCAGGCGGAGGTGCCGCTGGCACGCGTGGTTCGCCGGCAACTCGGCAATACGAAGCTGGCCATCGTCAGCGACATTCGCCCCGATGCGTTCCTGTTCTTCGATGCCGCCCGGCAGGACGAGCTTGATTTCATGCCACGCAACGCACTTCGGCAAATCATGCAGCAACTCAAGGCCGACCGCTTCGCCGTCGTTGCCGTGGTCCACGGATCGGGCGAGGAGTTGGAGCAGGCGGCCGGCGAGATGCCCGCCGACGTCATCCTGCGCGGCCACTCGCAGCAGAGTGCAAAGGAGCTTCTGGCAGCGGCCGGCAAGCCGGTGGTCAAGGTCGGCGGCTCGGAGCACCTGGCCGCTTTGGCGCTGCGGATCTCCCCGAGCGGCGAGGTCACGGACACCGAGTACCGGCTGGAGGTTGTCGGCGACACATGGCCGCTGGACAAACGCATGCTGGAACTCTACCAGGCCTACGCCCACGAGGCCATGCGGATCGCCCTTGACGCCAAGCGTGAGAAGAGCTTCGACATGGTGCCGTCCGCCCAGTGCGGCCAGTGCCACGCCTACCAGTACAAGATGTGGAAACAATCACCCCACGCCCATGCCTACGAGTCGCTGCAGCGCGTCGGACGAACGACCGATCCGAACTGCGTCGGCTGTCACACGCTTGGCTTCGGCATGGAGGGCGGGTTCTATACCGTCGAGACGACACCGAAACTCGCCGGCGTGCATTGCCAGAATTGTCATCGCGTCGGCTACGAGGAGCA
>JAAAOJ010000005.1 GCA_009908915.1 Planctomycetota bacterium | reverse complement strand
CGCGCCGAGGCCAGCGTCCCCACGGCCGCCAGGCACGCCGCCGCCGCGGCCAGCGACGCCGCCCAATACGCGCGTCGCGACGCCTGCCCACGCTGGATGAGCTTGCTGCCGCCGAAGAAGCCGAAGTGCCGCATGTCAAAGGCGTCTACGCCCGTCGCGGCGTCGCCGATGTCGTTCATGAGGTTCGCGCTGAGGTGCCCGGCTCCCACGGCCAGGACGCCCAGCCCCGCCAGGGCGGGTCGGGTCGCACCGCCGCCCATGGCCGCACCGACGGCCGCCGGCAGGACACTGACGGTCAGGAACGGCAACCGACCGGCCTGGACGGCCTGGCCGAGCCGCCGCTGCGGGATGGACGTCGGGGTGTCGATGGGCCGCTCCTTTGGGCGTTGTGTACCATTATAGGAGAAATCCACTCGCACGCGGATTGTCCGTCATAGCCGTCCTCGTGCCGTCTTCCCGTCGCGAGAAATCCACTCGCACGCGGATTGTCCCTCCGATGTCGCCAATTGCTCGGGACATCGATGTGCAGCGGCACGCAGAATGAATGTCGCGCCGGCGCCGCGTCTCATGCGCGCGGGAGCGTCGACGTGCGGTCGACGGCCGAACGAATCATGGGAATCACGCACGGTCGTCGTTCTGCTCGTCTTCCTTTCGGGCGGCAACGAGCTGGTCCTTGATCGCCCTGGCGGCGGCCTGCGGGTCCTCGGCGCAGTTGACGCTGCCGCAGCAGGCGACGATGCGGGCGCCGCGGGCGATCAGGTCGCCGACGTTCTCGGCGTTGATGCCGCCGATGGCCACCACCGGCAGGGCGATTTCGGTAAAGGCCTGGCTGAACTCGTCCAGCAGGCCGGGACCGACGGGCGGGCGGCTCTTGGTCGTCGTGGCGAACATCGGCCCGAGGGCGACGTAGTCGGCACCTTCGTTGATGGCGTCGCGGGCCTCCTTGATGGAGTGGCAGCTTCGGCCGATGATGGCGTCGGGGCGAAGCAGGCGGCGCGATTCGCGGACCGGCAGGTCGTTCTGGCCGAGGTGGACGCCGTCGGCGCCGACGATGGTGGCAATGTCCGGGCGGTCGTTGATGATCAGCAGCGTGCCGGTTTCGTCCGTCAGTTCGCGCAGCTCGGCGGCCATCGCCAGGTGCAGGCTGTCCGGCGTGTCCTTTTCTCGCAGCTGGATGGCGTCGGCGCCGCCGGCAATGGCGGACCGCGCAACGTCCCGCAGGCTGCCCTGACTGCACAGCGAGGCGCTGAGCATCGCATAGAGATGGACGTTGCGGAACTTCTCGGCGTTGAGAAAGCGACCGGCGACGCGCTGTTCAAGCGTGTAGGCGTCGTAACGCATGCGTTCGACGGCGAGGCCCTGGTCGTTCGCGACGATCTTGCAGTATTCCTCGATGGTCCGCAGGCTTTCGGTGAGTCGCTTGCAGGCAGCGGTGACGACGGCGGCGATATCCTCGCGAACCGGTTCGGCGGGGCTGGTCAGGTCCGTACCGATGTCGCCGGCCGTGTCGCGACTGGCGATGATCTCGTCCTGCGGCATCTGGTCGAGCAGTTCCTTGATGTCGCTTCGAAAGTGCTTGGCCATGGCCGTGATGGCCGGGTCGTTGAGCACGAAACGCCCGCAGTCCTCGATGACCCGCAGGGCCTCCCGTGCCCGGTTGAAATTCGCGTCCAGGATGCGATAAATCTCGCGCATTCGTGTCCTCCCCGACGGTACGTCGGTGGGCCGTCCGTGATCGGTTGGCGGTTTCTGGTACTGCTGTGATGTGACAGGTGGCGGCCCCGGCGGCACGGGGCGTGGCACTGCTAAAGGTTGTGATTCGGCACGGGGAACTCCAGGCAAAGTTCGGTGACCGCACTGGCGGTCCGGTCGATGACCTTCGGGTCGCCCTGGGACATGAGGATCTCGTCGATCCATTGGGCGATCTGCTTCATGTGCTGCGTGCCCAGGCCGCGGCTGGTAATCGCCGGCGTGCCCAGTCGCAGGCCGGAGGTCTGCACCGGCGGCCGCGGATCGAACGGGATGGCGTTCTTGTTGCAGATGAGGTTGGCCTGGCTGAGCCAGATCGCCGCCTGGTGGCCGGTGACATCGGGCAACTTGCTGCGGAGGTCGACGAGCATCAGGTGGTTGTCCGTGCCGCCGGAGACCAGTCGCCAGTCGCGGCCGAGCAGTTCCTCGGCCAGCACGCGGGCGTTTGTGATGATGGCGCCGGCGTAGTTCTTGAACTCGGGTTTCATGGCCTCGAGGAACGCGACGGCCTTGGCGGCGATGGCGTGCATGAGCGGCCCGCCCTGGATGCCGGGGAAGATGGCCCGGTCGACCTTGGTGGCCCAATCCTGCGTCGACAGCACGATCCCGCCCCGCGGGCCGCGGAGGGTTTTGTGGTTCGTGGTTGTCACGAAGTCGCTGTACGGTACGGGGTCGGGGTGCATCTTGGAGACCACGAGCCCGGCAATGTGGGCGATGTCGGCCAGCAGCAGCGAGCCCGCTTCCTTGGCGATTTCACCGAAAGCCGCGAAGTCGATGGTCCGCGGATAGGCCGAGGCCCCGACGACGAGCATGTCCGGTTTTTCGGCGAGAACCTGCTCGCGGACCTTGTCCATGTCCAGCCGCTCGGTGTCGTCCTGCACACCGTAGTGGGTGGCCTCGTAGACCGCACCGCTGAGGTTGATCGACAGTCCGTGCGAGAGATGCCCTCCGTGGGCGAGGTCCATACCCATGATCTTCTGGCCGGGTTTGAGGGCGGCGAGGTAGACCGCCAGATTCGCGCTCGTGCCGCTGTGCGGCTGGACGTTGGCGTGCTCGGCGCCGAAGAGTTCCTTTGCGCGGTCGATGCACAACTGTTCGACTTTGTCGACCTGGTCGCAGCCGCAGTACCACCGCTTGGCAGGGTAGCCTTCGGCGTACTTGTCGGTAAGCACCGACCCGAGTGCGTTGAGCACCGGGATCGATACATGGTTTTCCGAGGCGATCAACTCCAGCGTGCCGTTCTGGCGCTGGTGCTCCCGCCGGATCAGGTGGGCGATCTCCGGATCGGCCTGTTCAAGTCGCTCCATCATTTGCTCCCGTGTTGCCTGTTCGATCATCATGCACTCACTGTATCGGGCCAATCCGGTCGACGCAAGGGGTAGGTCGGCTCAAAACACCCCGGCCGCTGCGGAATCGGCTTGAGTGAGCGTGGCTTTCAATGTACATTTATGCATGCTAAGAGATCGCCCTTTTTGTAGCGTCGCGATAGCCCAGGCGGGGCAGGTCGACCCGTGGGAGGTCGGCCACTGATCAGCGGATCGCGCGGCGCCAGGGGAAAGGACAGTATCATGTTTGAGAAACGTCAAGCGTCGTGGTTATGGCTTGTAGCGGCCCTGGCACTGCTGATCGTATGGACTCCCGCTCGGACCGACGAGACCCCCGGCAAAGGATCTGCTCCGGCGGCCAGAGACGCCGAAGCCGATGCGCCGGCTGAGGCCTCTGCACTCGACGGGCCGAAGGACGAGAAGGAAGCCGCCCCCAAAGCGCCTCCCAAGTCCGAGGCCGAGCAGTGGTACGACAAGCTCGAATCGGCGTACATGAACGCTCGCTGGGATGAATACGTCGAACTCGATGCCAGCGGCCGACGGCATCTGCGGGAACTGACACGCCAGCATCGCGTCAACGCCATCTACATGAAAAAGACGGCCCGCGAGTTCCGTCCCGGCTGGTGGGAGAAATGCCGCAGCGCGAGCAACATCTCCTTCAAGGCGGAAATATGGAACCGCCATTTTACCGCCAACTACATGCCGTCGGACATGCTCGGCATACAGGCGCCGGTTGGCATCGACTATGACCGTCGCGGGCGGCCCTACATCCAGGTCATCGTCTCCTGGCGGCCGCTGTATATCGACAACCCCAAGCCGCTCGGTGAAGAAGACATCATGAACATCTACGGTCTGACGCCCACGCGGTCGAAGGAGTTCGGCTTCTCGCTCGGGACGATGGCTGAGACGATCGTCTGGCACGAGTTGGGGCACAACTACATAACAATTTCGCTCAACACGCGGGCCGTGCTGAAACTCTACCGGAACCATGGCATGCTCTACCGGAACATGCAGGAGTTCTACGCCGACATGACGGCCTTGTATCACACGAGCCCCAAGTCGCGCCTCTTTACGATGATGTTCCGCCTGAATTCCCTGGATCCCTACGACCCGACGGAGTGTCACGCCCGCGGCTGTGCCCATGGCTGCGGCGCCCTGCTGCTCCACGAGATGCTCCAGGACCCGGAGAAGTGGCCCAGCGTGCACTGGCCCGGCAAAGTGCCGGAGAAGAACGCCGAGATCGAAGCCATCAAGTACGTCTACAGTCATATCGAACCGACCTGGACGCTCAGTGAAGACCGCGAACTGCGAGACTTTGTTGGCAAATGGCTGCGACGGCACGGCGAAAAAGCCCTCCGCAAGCGCGGCAAGTGGACGCTTTCGAGTCGGCTGCCGTTCAACATCATGCCCACCGAGGACCGCCAGGCCCAGGCCGAACGGGATGCGTGGGTCAAGAAGCAGCTTCAGAACATCATCGACAGCGGGCTGGCCGACGATCCCAAGGTCTACGAGGAAGACAAGAAGCGCCAGTCCAAGCGCGTCATCATCATCCGCCGCCCAGACGGCGACGACGATGACGATTGATCGTCGCCGACATCAGAGGCCAGCATCCGGCCGCGCGGCGGCACACCCGGCGGGACGCCGTTGGCAGGGCTGTACCGCGGACAGCGTTCCAAACGGTTCACTGCGCCGCCCAATCACGGGTCGACCTGGAAACGCTCACCGTGCGTCGCACGGACCAGGAGGACTTTTGCGTCGGTTTGGATCGGTTCGCGATCGTCGTCGCGGCTCGACCGACGTCGGCTGCGGACGTTCCCCAGCACCTCCGCCATGCCGCCAATAGCAATGAAACGGTCGACAAGTTTCTCGGGATCGGGATCGGTCTTGCCGGCCTGCACGCCCAACCACGTACCCTCCGCATCGAACACCGGCGCCGTTGCCTCGCCCGCAGCAAGCCCCCTCAGCAGTGTAACCGCTCCCTGGCCGGCCTGAACTTCCGTCGCGAAGACACGCGGCACGGAGCCCATCTCGGCCAGCAGATTGATGGCGTGGACCTGAACGCCCGTGGCGTTCGTGGGTGGCGGGGGCGGCGCATCGTCAATCGCCTCGGCGTCCACCCGCGACGTGAAGGCGGCTGCGGGCACGTCCAGCAGCATGACCGGCAGGTCGGTCGCCTCGCGTCGTTGTCGCCAGCGGCGCGGCACGTCGGCCTGCACCAGCTTGCCCACTCCGAGGTCAACATGAACGGTCAGTGCGCCGTAGACGGCCTGGCGGTCGACAAGCAGTGTGTTGGGTCCGACCGGCACGGCGATAGCCTGCCGGAAGACGTAACGGTCCTCCTCGGGCACGGGCAGGGCGTGGGCGTCGACGTCCTGGACGTCGCCGGGCAGCAGCCAGGGAATCTCCCGGTCGCCGTTGCGGCGCGATCGGCGGGCCGTCGGCAGACTGTCGGCCAGTTCCTTCGCGGCCGTGAAGGCCGAGCGGTTCATGTACGTGCCGGGGGTGGCCTCGATGGCCTCACGCAGCATCGTCACGCCCTCCTCGGCGTCCGGTCGCAGACGGACCATCTTTCTGAGGTGCTCCAGCCCGTCCATGTATTGCTCGTCGCGCATCAGCGCCAGGCCGAGGCCCTCGTGAAACACCGCCATCTGCGGCGCTTCCCGCAGGCAGGCGCGAAACTGCCCGATGGCCTGGCCGAGACGGTCGGCCTGCAACTCGGCCGCGCCCAGCAGGAACTTGCGGATCAGCGGGTCGGGCCAGCCGGCGGCGGCGCGGCGGAGCTGATCCGAACCGACGCGCATCAGCTTCTGGTGTTTCTGGCGGTTGCGTCGGCGTTTATCTACGTCATCGTCATCGCAATCGAGGTCGTCAGCTTTGTCAAACGTTGCAGCGGCGTCGGCGAGCCGCTCGGCAACGGCCGCGCGGCGCCGCACGAAGTCCTCCGGGCTCAGCCACGTCGAACCGATCTTGCGTTGACGGTCGTGGGCCAACGCGCGATAGCGCCGCACCAGTTCGGGCTTGCCGCGCCGCAGATACGTCCAGATGAACGTCTCCGGCATGGACGCCTCGCCCAGCGCGACGTTCGTCATGTCGTCGGACGATACTCCGGGCTGATCGGCCAAGCCGGCCTGCGGTGTCGTCTCGGCCGTCTCGGTCTTCTCGACATGCTGCGTCGTCCCGGCAACGTAGAGCACGTCGGAGCTTGAGACCTCAACCACCTTGCCGTCGTCCTTGGTGATGAAGACCGTCTCTCCCTCGCGACGCACCTTGCCGTCGATCTGCCGGCCGTCACTGAGGTAGACCGTCTCCGCCGCGGCGGACGTCGCGGCCACGCATAGAGACAGCAGGATCACGATTCGCTTCATGGGCAACTCCCTACTTATGCTTAACGCACGTCGCCGGGTGATTTCGAGCGGTTTTTGCGGATTTTCTTCACGCCGCTTCGCGGGGAACCTCGCCAGGGCGCCCGCCGTTTGTCAAGGCGCATGCCGATAGAATGACAGCGAAAGGCAAAGCCATGAACCGATTCGTGACAACGTTATGGGTGCTGACGGTGGCCGGCGCGGCCTTCGGGCAGGGCTTCGGGGGGCTCGACGGCCTTGGCGGCGACCCGCTTGGCGGCGGGGAGCCGGCCGGCATCGAACAGTTTGACGTCCGGGCCGTGGCGTCACATACCGCCGTCGCACCGGGCCAGACGTTTCACGTTGCGGCCGAGGTGACGCTGGCCGAGCAGTGGGTCTGGTATGCCGCCGAGTTGAACTACGACGGTGAGTTCCCGTTCCAGCCGGCACGCATGAACGTCGAGGCGCCCGAGTTGGCCGTCGGCGAGGTCCGCTGGCCCGCCGGTGAGAACTACGCCGCGCCGACCGGGGAGGGCACGGCTGTCATTCGCGTCTACAAAGGGGACGCCGTCGTCTACGTGCGGCTGTCGGTTCCCGCCGATGCAGACATCGGCCGAAAGGTAACCATTACCCTTCGGCCGCTGGGACAGATATGCGGCGAGGCATGCATTCCGCTGCTGGATGTCGCTGCCTCGACCACGGTCACGATTGCCGAGGAGTCCGTGGCTAATCCCGCCTGGACCAACGAACCGTCCATCGCCGGTGGTCTGGCGACGTCGCACGGCCTCGATTCGTTGCGGGCCGTGTGGATCGATCGGGCGGATCGGCCCAAGCCGGCCGACGCCGGCGGCGGCGTCGACAGCCTGGCCCTGGCCCTGCCGCTGGCGTTGCTGGCAGGGCTCGTTCTCAACATCATGCCCTGCGTCCTGCCGGTGATTCCGATCCGCATCCTCAGCATCGTGGAGATGGGCGGTCAGTCGCGCCGGCGTTTCGTCACGCTCGGCCTGAGCTTTGCCGGCGGCATGATGCTCTTCTTTACCGTCATCGCCGCGCTCAACATCATCCTCAAACTCACCACGGGCGAGGCCTTCGACCTCAATCGCTTGTTCCAGTTCACCGGCTTTCGCGTCGCGCTGGTGGTGATCGTGGTGGCCCTGGCGGCGAACCTCTTGGGCGTCTTTAATGTCGTCGTGCCTCGTCGTCTCGCCGGCCTGGAGAACGATCTGCAGTCCGTCGGCAACGGGCACGGCAAGAGCTTCGGCATGGGGCTGATGATGGCGGTCCTCGCCACGCCGTGCAGCTTTGCCTTCCTCGCCGCGGCCATGACCTACGCCGCCACGCATCCGCTGTGGGAGGGCACGCTGGTGATCCTTGCCGTAGGCGTGGGCATGAGTGCGCCGCACGCGCTGCTGGCGGCCTTCCCGAAACTCGTGGAGAAGCTGCCCAAGCCTGGCCGCTGGATGGAGCTGTTCAAACAGTCGACCGGTTTTGTGCTGCTGCTGGTGGGCGCGTGGCTGCTGGCGACGCTCCGCGGCGATGCCGGCACGTACGCCTTCTGGGTCCTGGCGTGGATGGTGGTCCTTGTCGCCGGCCTGTGGATGTGGGGCAACTGGCTGCGCTACGATGCGCCGCTGCGAGGCAAGTTGCTGGTTCGCGGGACGGCGGTGGCGATAGTCACCGCTGCCGGCTGGTGGATGCTCACGCCTCCGGCGCCGCCGCTGCTGACGGGCCGCGATTTCGACCTCGCCGCCATCGAGCAGGCCCGCAGCGAGGGCAAGGTCGTCGTCGTCAAGTTCACCGCCGCCTGGTGCACCAAGTGCATCCAGCAGGATTACGAGATCTTCAATACCGAGTCGGTCGCCGAGGCGTTCGAGGCCAACGATGTAGCCTACTTCAAGGGCGACGTGACCGACGCCTCCGCCCCCGCTTCGCAGTGGCTGCGACCTCGATACGGCCTGCAGATCCCCCTGACGCTGGTCTACCCGCCGCAGGGCGAGCCCCTGCCGCCGCTGCGCAGCGGGTCGACGCAGGAGCAAGTCATCGACGCCGTCGCCAGGGCGGCCGATTCGTGACGGCCCGTCGCGGCGGGGCATCTCGCATCGCCTGACAATCTCCCTTGCCATCACCGAGCCTTTGTGCGTAAGGTAGTATGCGAGTCGGCGTGGTGATGGACATTTCCGGCAAGAAAGGATTCCGATGCGACAAGACGCGACCCTGCCAGCCATGGGCCTGCTTCTCATTCTGGCCCTTGCCCCGGGTGACCTTTTTGCGCAGACCGGGCAGACGAAGCCCGGTTCGTGGTCGCCCGATATCGCCGAGGCCCGGCGGGCCGATCAGTTGTGGGAGACCATTCGGCAGACCGATCGCAACAGCACCGAGTTCCGCCAGGCGTGGACGGAACTCAACCAGCTTGTCGAGGGCTTGCGCCAGGACTACCGCGTCCCGGTTGCAGCGGCCATGATGGAGTGGGGCGGCGACGACGTCATCAACACGACGGCCCTGAAGTTCTTCGGGCGGGACGGCCTGCCCCTCGACGACGTTCGCGAGATCGTCTTCAACCCCGAGCGCAGCTGGAAGCAGCGCGTGCTCGTGCGGTCGTATTTCCACTTCGTGCGGCCGGAATACGAGACGGCCCTGAGCGAGAAGACCCGTCGCCGCATGCTGCACATGCTGGCCCAGCGGCTGGTGGACCTGGCCGGCTACGATCACGTCTCCTATGGCGAGCAGCGGCTGCTGGGCCACATGCTGCAGGCCGCCCTCGCGCGGTATGCCAACAAGGACGACGACGTCGCCGAGCTGTCCGAGATCATGAGGGCCATGCGAACCTACATTGCCAAGAAGCGGCCGGGCGATGCGCTGGCCGTGTCGATCGCGGCGTGGCTGGAACTGGCCGACCGTCCGGCTTTCAGAATCCGCAACGAGCGCGACGCACTGCTGGCGATGGGCCACTGGGACCCGCTGATCTCGAATCAGGCGACGGCGTATCTGCAGCAGCAGATCCGCAACGACCCCGCCGTGGCCGAGCGCGTCTTCCTGCAGTTCAATGACCCGCGCGACGAGGTCCGCGCGGCCGCCTGCCAGGTCTTCGGCCAGACACTGAAGTACAAGCCCGAGCAGGTGATTCCAAAGCTGGTGGACCTGCTGGTCAACGACCGCGGCGCGATCGTGCACCGGGCCGCCGCCGATGCGCTGATCAACCACGCCGACCAGGCCGCCCAGACCATCGAGCTGTTGCTGAAGGTGCTGCGGACCCGCGAGCCCAAGCCCGGGCCGAAACGCACCGAGAGTATCCTCCTTACTCTCAGCCATCTGGTGCTGGAGAATCCCCGCCTCGACCGGACCATGAAGCAGCAGCTGCTCAATGTGGCGGTCGACGAGCTTGATTTCGCACCCGAAGGCGCGCTGAAGCTGCTGGAGTCGCTCGGGCCGTTCGGCAAGCCCGCCGTGGCCGCCATCAAGGAATACCGCGACACCAAGGCCGACCTGTACATGCGGCAGATGATTAATCGCCACGTGCTGATGGCCATCGACCCCCAGGCTGTCGGGGCAGGTGGGTAGCGCACCGACGGCCCCCCCACCGGGCCGCCGCGTACTGCTGGAAGCCCTTGCTGCTCAACCGACGGGCAGATGAACACTCGCGGCGATACGCCGGCCGCAACGAGCACCTATGGACCAGAGCCGAATCCGCAACTTCTCAATCATCGCCCATATCGACCACGGCAAGAGCACGCTGGCCGATCGCATGCTGCTGCGCGCCGGGGCCATTACCCAGCGGGAGTTTCGCGAGCAACTCCTCGACGATATGGACCTCGAACGCGAACGCGGCATCACCATTAAGGCCTCGGCTGTCACCATCCACTACGAGCGGGACGGCAAGACCTACGTGCTCAACATGATTGACACGCCCGGCCACGTCGACTTCCACTATGAAGTCAGCCGCAGCCTGGCCGCCTGCGAGGGCTGCCTTCTGGTGGTCGACTGTGCCCAGGGCGTCGAGGCCCAGACCGTCGCCAACGCCCATCTGGCCTCCCGCAGTGAGCTGGCCATCGTGCCGGTCGTCAACAAGGTGGACCTGCCCGCCGCCCGGCCGGAAGATACGGCCATGGAGATCGAGCACCTCATCGCCCATCCGGCGGAGGATTGCCTCTTCACCTCGGCCAAGACCGGCCAAGGCACTGACGAGATGCTGAACGCCATCGTCGATCAGTTGCCCGCTCCGGCCGGCAATCCGGAGGGCAAGACGCGCGCGCTGATTTTCGACAGCACGTATGACGACTACCGCGGCGTGATCGTTTTTGTTCGCGTGCTCGACGGCCGGCTGAAGGTTGGCGACGAGGTGCGCATGGTGGGCACGGGCGAGACGCACGAGATTTCCGAGATGGGCAAATTCACGCCAAAGCGGACGCTCTGCAAGGAATTTGGCACAGGCGAGGTGGGTTTCATCTCGGCCAACATCCGCAGCATTGCCAGCGTTCACGTGGGCGACACGCTCACGCTCGACGCCGACCCCGCCGACGAGCCGCTGCCCGGCTACCGGCCGCCCCAGCAGATGGTCTTCTGCGACTTCTTCTGCGGCCCGCAGACCCAGTTCCCCGACCTGCGCGAGGCGCTCGAAAAGCTCCAGCTCAACGACGCGGCCCTGACGTTCCAGCCGATCAGTTCCGACGCGTTGGGCTTCGGTTTCCGGTGCGGTTTCCTGGGCATGCTGCACATGGAGATCGTCCAGGAGCGCCTGGAGCGCGAGCACGACGCCGACGTCGTGCAGACGGCCCCGACCGTCGGCTACGAGGTGCTGAAAACCGACGGCAGCGTCGTCGAGGTCGACTCCGCCGGCGAACTGCCTCCCACCGACCAGATCGAGGAAATCCGCGAGCCGTTCGTACGCGTCGACCTCATCGTGCCCGCCGACGCCATCGGCGCCGTCATGCAGATCGCCGAGGAGCGCCGGGCCGAGTACCAGAAGACCGAGTACCTTTCCTCCGACCGCGTGATCCTCAGCTACGAGTTTCCCCTGGCGGAGATTATCTACGACTTCTACGACAAGCTGAAATCGGGGACGCGCGGCTACGGCACCATGGACTACGAGATGATCGGCTGTCGCGCCAATGATCTGGTGAAGCTGGACATCCTGGTCAACGAAAACCGCATCGACGCATTGTCGTTGATCTGCCACCGCAGCAAGGCCGACCCGCGCGGCCGGGCCGTCATCCAGAAGCTCCGCAAGGAGATCCCGCGGCACCAGTTTGAGGTGCCGCTGCAGGCTGCCATCGGCTCGCGGATTATCGCGCGCGAGACGATCCGCGCCATCCGCAAGAACGTGACGGCCAAGTGCTACGGCGGCGACGTCACGCGGAAGCGCAAGCTGCTGGAGAAACAGAAGGCCGGCAAACGTCGCATGAAAATGGTCGGCAACGTCGAGATCCCGCAGAAGGCGTTCATGGCCGTTCTGGAGGGTGAGGAAGACTGACTTAACCGTCCGTTTGGGAAAATGGCCCGACCGCGGCAGCGGTGGCTTTCTAGACGGGCTGCTAACACAGGCCCGGACGCGCGCCGCCCTGTGAGGAAGCGAGAGACCGGTGACAAACGCAACGAGAATCCTGGCGATGCTGGCCCCGGCGGTGCTGCTGGCGCCGCTCGGCGGGTGTGACTACGGCGAGGATCGCACAAGCCGCCTCGACGAGGTTCGCGAGACGATGAAGGAAGACGACGGCGACACCGCGCCGCGGCGACAGTCACGCCAGCGGCGCGACGAACGGGCCGCCGAGCAGCCGACTCCCAAAGCCTCCACGGAAGGCCCCGCCGTCATGTTCGCGCATGTGCCCGCGAAGGTTCGCGAGAGCCTCTCGCCGGTCCAGCGGAGCATCGGCGAGGCCCTCTACCAGTCGATGGAAGCCACCGCCGACCTCGCCGGCGAGAACGCCTACGGCCAGCGGCTTATCCGCGAACGCATCACGAGGCAGATGGAGGTCTTTTCACGCGGACTCACGCGTCGACTGGGGCGTGAAGGTATCGTCGGCTGGGTAGGGCGGGTACGCTTCTCCAATGACGGCAAGCAGCTGGTCAACCGTATCACCTTTGGCGATGCGTACGTTCCGCCCGAGGCGTCCGGGCGGGCGCGCGAAGGCGCCGGCCGCGTGAGGCTGACCGTGACATATACGTTGCAGGCCGCGGCTGGGCTCGGCGGCGACGTCGACCTGCGGGACGTACGGGAGGATCAGTGGCTGGCCGTCAGCGGCGAGTTCACCGCATCGAGTTTGGAGGCCGTCCGCGTCGCCTGCCCGCTGATCGGCCACAGCGGGACGATCCGCATTCCCGTCGGCCGCGAGGACACCCTGCTGCACCTGGCCACGCCCGGTGCGCCCGTACCCGCCGACGTCCGCCAGCGCGTGATCGCCGGTTCGACCGCGCCGGGCGAGACGCCCGAGGCGCCGGTCGACGAAGCGCCGCCCGCCGAGCCGAGCGAAGCACCGCCCGCCGAGCCAAGCGAAGCACTTGCGAACATCGATACAACGACCACGATCGACGCCGAGTCCATCGACTGGGACGTGCCGCGTTCCCGCACGATCGACTCTCTTGGCGACGGTCACCCGATGAACGACCTTTGCCAATTACGGCTGCGTGCAGAGATGATGGACGGCCGCGCGACGCTCGGATTCGGCGTGGGTCCGGCGTGCGTGTCGCGTCAGTCGCCGGTCTACAGCGACTACAGGGAGCGGATCGGCGATGCCTTCACGGCGGCCCTGGACGAAGACCGCGGGGCACGCGTCCGCGAGGACTTCGAGCAGGAACTGGGCGGGACGACCTACGACCGCTGGTACGCTACCCGCAACGAGAAGATCGCCACCGTGCTGATCACCACCCAGGATGGCCATGCCGTCTGCTATTGGTACATCGGCGAGCCGTCAGGCTGGACAGCGTTCCGCAACGTCCTCGGCACGGCCACCGTCCGCAAACCATAGACCACAGCCCCGGAGCGACGATGCCTCACGTGCAACTCAACGGACGCGATCTTCAGGTCTGGCCGCTGGCCGAGCGGGACAGCCAACTCGACATCGAGGCCATCGCCGTCGATCCGCAGGCCGACCCGCCGGCCGCGCCGCAGCGGCTGCTGGACCAGGTCGACGCGCTGGCCGCTAGCCTGCGATCCGCCCGGCAGAGCCGGGCATCGATGATGCTCGCCTACGGGGCGCACTTGGTTAAGAACGGGGCCGGGCCGCTTGTTACCTGGTTGATCGAGCACGGCTGGCTGACGCACCTGGCCACGCAGGGCGCGGGCATTATCCACGACTGGGAATTCGCCTACCTCGGCCGAAGCAGCGAGTCCGTGCGCGGCAATGCCGCCATCGGGCGGTTCGGCGCCTGGGACGAAACCGGCCGGGCCGTCAATATCGCCGCCGTCGCCGGAGCCGCTGAGGGCATCGGTCTGGGCGAGGCGATTGGGCGCTACATCCATGAGGACGGCTGGACGCTGCCGGAGGCCGGCGAGACCCGGCAGCGCATCGACGCCGCGCCGCATGACCCACGCAACCCGGCGCTGCTGGATCTGCTGCAGTTCATGCGGGACTTCGATCTGCCTGCCGGCAGACTTGCCGTGCCGCATCGCCACAAGCAGTTCAGTATTTCCGCGGCGGCCTTCGCTGGCGGCGTGCCGCTGACCGTTCACCCAGGCATCGGCTACGACATCTACGCCAACCATCCCATGTTTCACGGTGCGGCCATCGGTCGCGCCTCCGGCACGGACCAGCGCATCTTCGCCGGCGGCGTGGAGAACCTCACCAACGGGGTCTACCTGTCGGTCGGCTCGGCCATCATGAGTCCGCAGGTGTTCGAGAAGGCCTACTCGGCCTCCAACAACATTCGCCTGCAGGCCGGGCGGCCGACGGTCCGTAACCACCGCATCGCCATCGTCGATATCCAGGCCGGCGGCGACTGGGACTGGGCGGCCGGTGAGCCGCCGAAAGACCATCCGGCCTACTACCTGCGGTTTTGCAAGAGTTTCTACCGCATGGGCGGGACAGTGGACTACCTCTGCGCCGACAACCGCCTCGTGCTGCACCACCTCGTCGCCCGCCTTCGCTGAAAGGACGCACCGTGCGATACCTGCCGTTCATGTTCCTCTGCCTCCTTGCCGCCATGCTGACCGCCTGCTGCCCGCCGTCAGGCGAGCCGGTCGGCAACCCACCGCCCGCGACCTCGCCGGCGGAAGCCGAATCACCCGTCAGCATTGACTTTGCGCTGGTCCAGCCGGCCGACAGCGAAGCGGAATTCAAATCCGAGACTCTGCTGGTGATTCCCGCCGGTCATTTGCCGGTGGGCATTCAGCCTCGCGTGACGGCGGCGGGCGACGCGATGAATCAGCCGGTCGACGTGATCGTCGAGTTGGTGCGAACGGTCGGGCCGGCAGATAAGGAACTCGACTACCAGCGGCTGCGGGGCGTGGACCTGGGCGCGATGCGATTGGCGGGCAAGGTGATGGCGGTTCCGCCAGAGACGCCGGGCAGGCTCTACATGCGGGTCGAGGTTCGCCGTGGCGCCCACGAGGTGATCGCCCGAGACGTCCTGCATATTCAGATTATCGACGAGTAACCGAGGCCCGCGACCTTTCAGCGACGGTCCGCAACGGCCACCAGCGTCATCGGCAGGCCCAGGAGGTATTGCGTGTAAACCGCGACGCCGGGGCGAACGTCGGCCGGGAAGCAATCGCGCAGGCCGGCGGCATCGAGAAGATTCAGGTGTTCCTGGGTGGCGAAGTACCCGCGTGCGGCCGCGCGGTAGACGACGTTTCGCAGGCGTGCG
This sequence comes from Planctomycetota bacterium, assembly GCA_009908915.1. GTDB lineage: Bacteria > Planctomycetota > Phycisphaerae > SM23-33 > SM23-33 > JAAAOJ01. The sequence continues at coordinate 76,427 of JAAAOJ010000005.1, read as the reverse complement.
GGCAGCCAGTGGGCCAGGGGAATCAGTGTGTGCGTCTCGATGGGGCAGGCGGCATTGGGGGTGGCGATCCAGACGGCCCGGCCGACGCGGCAGGCTTCGGCGACGAGACGGCGCTGTCGCTCGCCCGAGCCGACGTGTTCGATGACGGCGTTGCCGTGGACGATGTCGAACTGCCCGTCGTCGAAGGGCAGGTTGCAGCCGTCGGCGCGGACGTATGTGATGCCGCGCCGCCGGCAGATGGCCGGCTCGCCCTCGACGCCGGCGGCCACCAGCCGCTGCGGCCAGGGATACCAGCGTTCGAAGGCGTTGCTTGTTGGCCCGCCATCAGCCTCGACGCCGATGTCCAGCACGCGGCAAGTCGGCCCCGGGCTCAGCCGTCGTATGACGGCCTTGAAGCGCTGCCGCCGCTGGCGACCGCCCGCTGCCAGGGCCGTCCGCCACGCCAGACCGTCCGGCCAGGACCACAGACGATCGAGAATTCCGCCACGCTCGTTCATGTGTGGATTATAATGGAGAATGACCACCGCTAGAAAGCCTGCGACAGCAGGCGAGGACTGGCTGCCGAAGGGCCTGGGTGATAGAGAAGACCCTCACACGGCTGTTTTTCGAGGGAGAAGCAGGCTAGCCCCTCGCCGGGACCTCTCTCGGTGGCGAGTTCTCGATGAACACTGCATGAACGCCGCACGCGATGCGTTATAGCAGAAAGGCAGGAACGCTGAGCCCGGGAGCATCATGACGACACTCAATGGCACGGCAGGGCAGCACGCGGGCCACACGTACGGCGGCCTGGACGAACTGACGGTGCGTCTGGGCCGCGTTTGCTGGCGGGCATGGGCGATGCGGGTGGCCACACGCGCGTCGGTGCTCGTGGCCGCAGTGGCCGGCGGACTGCTGCTGGCGGGGCTCAGCGGATACTGGCCGGGTCAGCCGCCGGCATGGCTGCGGTGGGGGCTGCTGGGGGTGCTGGTCGCGGCGTGGGTCGCGGCAGGGGGCGTGCTGATTGCCCGCGGCGTGCTGTGGCGACAGAGCCCGGCCCAGACCGCCCGGGTCGTCGAGCAGGCCATGCCGGAGGTGCGCAACGATCTTGTCAACGCCGTGCTGCTGGCCGAGGACGCCCGCCAGCCGAGCCCGGAATTCGTGCAGGCCGCCATCGACGAATCTCTCGCGCGGAGCCGTCCGATGGACCTCGCCGCTGCCGTCTCCAGCCGCGGGCTGCGACGAGCCGCAATGCTCGCCGCCGCCTGCATCACCGCGGCGCTGGCCTTCGGGGCCGCCCAGCCGGGCGTGCTGGGACGCGGGTTGGTGGCGATCTTCCAGCCGGGCCAGTTCGTGCCGGCCGTCAATGATCTTGCCGGCGAGGTCACGCCGGGCGACGCCGCGGTCTTTGCAGGCGAACCGCTGACCGTTCGACTGCAGCTGGCCCGCGGCGCATCGCTGGGCGCACGGGCCGAGGTGCTCATTGCCGGCGAGGCCCAGCCGCGGCCGATGTTCGTCGACGAGAGCGGACGCATGCACACGCTGGCCATCGAGGCCGTCCATCGACCGCTGCGATATGCCGTGCGGCTCGACGGCGATGACGGTCGCAGCCGCTGGCCGATCGATCGGCCATGGTTCGGCGTTACCCTCCGCGAAGCGACGGTCGAACAGTTCGAGGTCGCCTACCGCTATCCGCCATACACGGGGTTGGAACGACGCACGGTGACGCTCTCGCCCGATGGCGCGACGGTCAAGGCCCCGATGGGCAGCAAGGCCGAGCTGCGGATGCGCTTCGCCGAGTCCGTTCCGGCCGGCGTCATCGAGTTCGGCGACGGCGAGCGGTGCGAGCTGAGGCGGTCAGCCGACGGGCGACGCTTCTCGGCGGAATGGGAGATGCTCGGCGACCGCACGTACAAGCTGCGTTTTGTCGATGACGGCGGCCGAACAATCAAGCAACTGCCCAATGGCGACGGCGGCGGGCAGGGCAGCTACGCCATTCGTGCCATCGTTGACGCACCGCCGACGGTGCAGATCAGCCAGCCCGGCCGCAACGTCACGTGGCCCCCCGGCCAGCCCTTGCCGCTGGTGATTCGCGCGTCCGACGCCTACGGGCTCGGCGGCCTGACATTGATGTTGGCTCGCGACGGCCAGCAGCCGCAGGCCGTCGAAGGCTTCTCGCCGGACGTGGCCGGCAGGACGGACGTGACCGTCGCCCAAGAACTGCAGTTGTCCGACGCGACAGTCGGCGACGAGTTCGTTTACCTCGCCTCGGCGACGGATCGGCGGAACCTGCCCGGCGTCGGCGGGCCCCAGGCGGCCAGCACCGCCACGTACACCGTGAGCATCCGCAGCGCGGCCCGCGTGTCGGCCGACGCATCCAAGCGGTTCGACCGGTTGCAGCGTCGGCTGCTGGAGATACTCAGGTGGCAGGCGAGCGAGTGGGTCAACACGCAACGGCTGCAGACGCGAGCCGCGACGATCGATCGGGTCCACGCGGGCGGCAAGGATCTGCTGGCCGGGCAGAAGGACATTCGAAACGCGGTGGCCACGCTGGCGAGGGAATTCCCGTTCGACGGCGAGACCGACGACATTCGCAAGGCCCTGGCGCTGCTGGCCAGCAACGAGGCCGCCCTGGCCGTCCAGCAGGCGGAGGTACTGGCGACGCTGGGGGCAATGAAGGATCGTCTCGGGGCGTGTGAACTGCTCGGGGCAACGCAGGATGCGATCATCAACGTCCTGCGGGAGATGCTGGCGATCATGCCGTCGCTTGCCCGTAAGGCCGGGGATGTCGAGCAGCCGGGCGGAAGCGACTTGACGGCCGATCAGCGGCGTGCGAAGCGCGAGGCGCTGGTCGAGACCCTGCAGGAGTTCACGGCCGAGCAGCGGAAGGTTATCGCGGCCAGCAATCGCCTGAACAAGACGGCGCTGGATGATTTCACGTCGGCCGACGAGAAGCTGCTGAAGGAACTGACGGCCGTCCAGGACAAGTGGGAGAAGTTCCTCAACGAGGCGTACACCGATTTCAGCAAGCTCGCCGAGCAGGACTTCTCGAACCCGTCGATGCTCAAGGAGCTCATCAGTGTCAAGACCGATGTGACTATGGCCAGGGACGCACTGAAGAAGAAGGCCGTCACCATCGCCACGGCGGCGGAGCAGTCGGGCGTGGAGAACGCCGAGTCGCTGACGGCCAACATCGAGAAATGGCTGCCGGACGAGCCGGACCGAAGGAAGTGGGAGATGGAAGCCCTGCCAGAGCAGCAGAACACCGAGCAGGCGGAACTGTTCAGCGAGCTGGAAGATCTGGTCGGTGATCTGCTCGAAGAAGAGGAAGATCTTTTCGAGGAGATGGACGACCTGGCCAGCAAGGCGACCATGAGCGGCGATAAGGGTATCGGCTGGGATGCGAAGGACGGGCCGATCAGCAACATGAACGCCCAGGGCGTGACGGGCAATCAACTGCCGAATACCTCGGAGATATCCGGCCGCAGTGGGGAAGGGCGGACGGGCAAGAGCGCGGGCGAGTTCGTGGAAGACAAGGCCGTCGGCAAAGGCGGCCGGCGGACACCGACGCGGATGAGCAACGATCCATACCAGGCTGGCGAGGTCAATGACGTTAGCGCCGAGCCGCCGGGCGGGGCGACGGGTGGGGGCAAGCTCAGCGGCAGCGGTGAGGAAGGCTTGGAAGGGGCGGCCCCCGCGCAGAGGCCGGGGGCGATGCAGCGGCTGGCGGGCAAGCAGGCGTCGGTGGTCAACCGGGCCGAGCGGATTGCCGCAAACTTCAAGCAGGGCGACTACGCCGGTTTCCGCCTGCGGGAGGCGATCCGCCTGATGAACCGGGTGCGCCATGACCTGGAGACGGGCAACTACCGGAACGCCCTGCGGCGGCGCAACGAGACGCTCCAGGCCATTCGCCAGGCCCGGATGATGGTTGGCGACGACATCGAGATCCGGCAGGACACCACTGAGGCCTTGCCGAAATACGTCCGTGACGACATCGCTGACGCGATGAAGGGCAAGATGCCCGAAGCCTACCGCCACGTGCTGGAGCAGTACTACCGCCGCCTGAGCGAACAGCCGTAGTGCCATCAGGACACGTGTGCCAATCGTCTCCGTGAATGACGTTGCTCTGCCGGAAGCCGCGAGACGCGTGGCATCGGATGACGACATCCACCCGTCGCGGTGTGCGATTCGATCACGTATGACGTCATCATCATCTGCCGAGTGTTGGATATTCGCCGGCGCCCCGGCTGTAGTCGATCGGACTTACGCGCCGATCAGAAGACCGCCTTTGAAACGCTTGACAGGTGCCGGCGCCGGCACGAGTGAACGGTGGGTGGAGTTTTCTTCCCGGTCTTATCGGCACCTCTGCTATACTCGCGGGTTATGAAGTGCTTTGATCGCGAGCCGGACATCGGGGAGACGCCGTGGTATATCGCCGGACTGGCCTTCGAATGTCAGGCCTGCGGGCACTGTTGCGCCGGGCCGCAAGAAGGGTACGTCTGGGCGACGGACGACGAGGTCATCGCGATGGCCGGCCACCTTGGCATGAGCGAGAAAGACTTTCGTCGGCAGTATGTGCGGAAAGTCGGGCGGCGGCAGAGCCTCGTCGAGGATCGCAAGAGCCATGACTGCATCTTCCTCAAAGACGGCAAGTGCAGTATTTACGAAGTACGACCCACGCAGTGCCGCACCTGGCCGTTCTGGTCGAGCAACATCGCCGAGCCGGACGACTGGGCCCGGGCGGGCATGCGGTGTGTGGGGGTCAACCGAGGCAAGCTCTACACGCCGGAGGAGATTCGTGCCCGAGCCTACGCCACTTGCGAGTAGCGGCTCCGCGGACGTCGCATTGATCCGGGGCGTGGCGGCGACGTTGGCCGAGCCGGCGGCGCTGGAGCACGCACGGGAGATGCTGGCGGCGGCCGAGGCCGACGTCGGTCTGCTCGCCCCCCACTGCCGGGCGTGCGGCCGCTGCTGCGACTTCGACGCGGCCGGCCATCGTCTCTACGTGTCGACGGCGGAGTTGGCACTGCTGGTGGCCGACGACGCCAGAGAGCCGGGCGAGACGCTGCGGTGCCCGTATCAGCAGGGCAGCGCATGTACGGTCCGGGAAAACCGCCCGCTGGGATGTCGGGTGTTCTTCTGCGATGCCGCCCTCGCCGCAAGCATGCGGGCCGTCTACGAGAGGCATCACGCCGGATTCCGGCAACTGCACGAGGCACTGTCTGTGCCGTATTTCTATGTCGAACTGACGGCCGGACTGTCGATATATACACACGGGCCGTGAGTCGATCGCGGCCCCGTTGCGACATAACAGAACGTAAGTTTTCCTTTGACAGCGATTTGCCAAGGTGATACGTTGTCCGAACTTACTGACGACACATGTCGCGGAGGACCGGTTGTCTGGGAAATAGTTGTGTTCGGAGACCGACACATGCCTAAGAAAGCAGCAGTATGGACCGTGGGTGTCGCCCTCTTTGTGCTGACGACGGGTTGCGGCAGCGGCCAAACCCCGGCCGAAATCGCCGAGAGTTATGGCATCCTCAATCGTTATGGCCTGCAGAAGGATATCGCGGGCGTAATCCAGTCCGGTCAGGCGGACTACATGATCGACGCCGGGCACGCCCATGTGCGATCACGCGTTAACGGGAGCGGCGAGGACCGCGTTCTCGTGACGGAGTACCTCATCCAGGGCGAGCCCTACCGCATCGAGGTCCGCCGGGCGATCGACCCCCTGATGGACGTCTACGGCGCGGAAATCACGAGTGCCCACAGCCGTCAGGGGCAGCTCGAGCAGAGCATCGACGGCTTTCAGCTCTGCGCGGTCAAAAGCGCCCTGCGGAACGACAGCTACGAGGCTGAACCCGTCGTCGCCTATCGCGCATGGCAGGACCTCGACGGACATATCCATCCTGTTCGCGTGATAAAGGGCGCGACTCCGGATTGGCAGCCGACGGATAGCGCCATGAACCTGACCGTCCGCACGCGCAGCGACTGGCCCGCGATTACCGTGTGGGTCCAGGGCCTGACGAGTGACGGACGACGCCGCGATCCGAAGTATGGGCAGCACGATTGGGCATGGGACGGGCCTTATAGCGGCACGCCACAGGATTCGCCCGCGGGCAACACGGAAACATCCGATGCCGAGGCCGTCAATGGTTGTTGGATAATTCAGTCGCCCGGCCCGGCGAACGACGGGCAGCCGACGCAAATCAATGGCCAGACCTACTTTGTGAACCTCGAACTCTACGACGCCATCGACGGATGAGTTGCGATGGTTGGTGATCAGCAAACCGACACGGCCGGTTGTCCCACTGGGAATGTTGCCGGTCTGAAAGGTGCAGCAATGAAACGGTTGATTCTGATACTTATGGTGCTTCTCGGCGCCGTTGCCGCAGGTTGTGAAGAAGAACGCGCCCTGTCGCCCAGCGGCGGTCGCGGGTTGGCCGATACACAGGCCGACCGCCACCGACGCATCGAGACCATCTTCGATATGGATACCCGGATGCTGCAGGACGATCTGGATACGTTCTGGCTGCTCGACAAGAACCTGCGGCTGACACAGTGGTACGTGCTCGACAACGAGTAAGCACCCGCGCGAGACTTGTTCACGCAGTGGCACCGGCGGGTGCCGTCGGTCCTCTGCGCCGAGCAGACATTTGGAAACGGAGCATACGCATGAAGGCATTCTCACCCATGTTGCTTGTCGCCCTTGCCGCCTCCTGCCTGATGCTTGGCGGCTGCAAGCAGGCCCAGACTAGGATGGTCAATACCACCAGTGAGGAACTGGAGGTTCAGATTCACGGCCCCGGCCTGAATGTCGGTTACGTCGGCACGGTGCCCCCGCGCGGCGAACTGACAACGTTGATCAAGGTCAGCCCTGTCTGGCTGCCCAGCACGTACACGTGGACGGCCGGCAAGCATAGCGGCGCATTTACCATTACGAGCGACTCGGCGGCGATGATCACCGTGGCCATCCCACAGGACGCGGAGGCGCCCCTGGCTCCGTGGCGACACGCGCAGGGCGAGGACCTTCTTGGCAGCCCGGCCCCGGTCGTCTACGGCCGCTGACGCCCTGTCGATGACTGAATCCAAAACGCGGCGTGCCCCGGTGGTGGGGCGCCGCGTTTCCTTTACCTCGCAATACGCTCGGCACGACAGTGACGATGCATTGAATCGCCCATCGCGTGATTTCGACAATGCGCGGGCGGCCGGGTTATCAACGCTATCGTTGTCGGCGACGAAGCTCGGCTAGCGTCTGTTGAAAATCGCCCGGCCAAGGGGCTTGGAGGGCCATGGCGTCGCCGCTTCGCGGGTGCTTGAATTCGATCGTGTGCGCGTGCAGCGCCTGTCGGGTGATCAAGGGACCTTCGGCCACGTCGTGATGACCGTCGAGCTGGCTGCGGTATAGCGGGCCGCCGCCGTACCTGCGGTCGCCGACGATCGGGTGTCCGAGATAGCTCATGTGAACCCGCAGTTGATGCGTTCGGCCGGTTGTGGGGTATAGCTCCACGAAGGTGAAGGACATGTTGCTGTCGCCGACGTCCGTGAGCCGTTGGATAACCTTGTACCGCGTTACGGCGCTCTTGGTGATGACGGGATAGGCCTTGCCGGTCTTGCGATGCACGCTGTACTGCTCGCGGATCTTGGGGTGCTTGCCGATCGGTGTGTCGATCACGTCCTCGTCGAGACTCAGCAGGCCATGCACGATGGCCGTGTAGGTCTTCTGGATTGTGCGATGCTCGAACTGCCATCCCAGGCGGTAGAGGGCGAGTTCGGTCTTGGCCACGAGGATGATGCCCGTCGTGTCGCGATCCAGGCGGTGTACGATGCCGGGCCGGGAGACTTCGTCGCGTTTCGGCAGGTCGCCGATCGTGGGGCTGTCGGGGTCCTGCCGCCAGCGTTGTTGAAAGTAGTAGGCCAGGCCGTTGACCAGCGTGCCGCTCCAGCTGCCGCGGGCGGGATGGATGATCAGGTTCGCCTGCTTGTTGATGCCGAGCACGTCGCGGTCTTCGTGGACGATATCCAGCGGGATCGGCTCGGGCGGAATGTCCTTGGGGGACGAGGTCGGCAGCATCATGTCGATGACGTCGCCGGGACGGATGCGGTAGCTGGGCTTGACTGTCTCGCCGTTGACCGTGACATTGCCCTCCTTGATATAGCGCTGCAGGGCGTTGCGGCTGACGGTCTTGCCGAGCCGTCCAGAGAGGTACTTGTCCAGCCGGCGGTTGGTTCGCGTCCGCCGCGGGACGATTCGTCGGTGCTCCAGGCCGTCTTCTTCGGCCTCGACGTTGCTCGCTTCCTCGTCCGGCTCGCAAGGTTGCAGATCGGCCGGGCCGCGGCCGAGGGCGTCGAGGTCGTCGATGGGGTGTTGTTGGTCTGCCATGGGACGATGATAGGCCAGGGGGGGCGATTCCACAAGCCACAGGCGCTGGCGGTATCGGCGCAACAACAAGCCCCGGCGCGATCGCTCACGCCGGGGCCTGGATAGCTTCGCGATACGACGCTCATGCGGCGCCGATCAACTCCTTCGCCACGTCAACCGCTGTGGCCGCGTCGGCGGCATAGCCGTCGGCGCCGATTTCGTCAGCGTAACTCTGGGTGACGGGTGCGCCGCCGATGATCGTCTTGGCCTCGACGCCGGAGTCCTTCAGGGCCTTGACGATTTCGGTCATCTGGGGCATGGTCGTCGTCAGCAGGGCACTCATGGCCACGATCTGGGCGCCGCTTTCCTTGGTCTGCTCGACGAACTGCTCGGACGCAACGTCGATGCCGATGTCGATGACCTTCAGGCCGCCACCGGTGAGCATCATGCCCACGAGATTCTTGCCGATGTCGTGTAGGTCGCCCTTCACCGTGCCAAGCACGACCGTACCGGCCGGCTGGACGCCCGCGTCGGCGAGGACAGGCTCGAGAATTTCCATGGCGGACTTCATGGCCCGGGCGGCGATGAGCACCTCGGGGACGTAGATTTCGTTGTTCTTGAACCGCACACCGATGACGTTCATTCCGGCGACGAGCCCCTCTTCCAGGATCGTCTGCGGGGCAACGCCTTCGTCGACGGCAGCTTGCGTCAGTTCGGCGACCTTGTTGCGGTCGCCTGTGATCAGTGCTTCGGACAGTTGTTCGAGATCAGCCATGGTGGTTAACTCCGTTTCAGTTCTTGTAGCCTCAGTGATTCAGGCTGGAAGCATCATTCTACAGTCACGGCTGCAGAAAGCCAGACCGATATCAGCTTTGTCTTGCCATTTTCGGCGAAATTGAGCGCATGCGCACAGCAGCATGGTCCGATTCCGTGGTATGGCTATGCTTCGGGGGTCATTCGTCCGTGCGGGCCGCATCGCTTTCGGCGTCGGCGGGTTGGCTTCTCTCAGGCGCATCGGTGTCCGTGGAGACGGGCTCATCGCTGTCGGGCGACGGCGTCTGGCCGGCCTCGGGCAACGGATCGACCCAGTCGGGCAGGTGGCTGGCGAGGCGGACGGGTTCTTCCATGGAGTCAAGCTCGCCCAGCGACATGCGGGCAATGTCGGCAATGGGATAGCCGGCCAGATCGGCATTGTCGGTGACCTGTTCGTAGCGTTGGCGGGCGATGTCAAACTCGCCGCGCGTCTCGGCCACCCGTGCCAGGCCCACCAGGGCAGCGCCGACGGCGGCCGGTTGGTCCTGCCAGTCGTACAGGACCTGCTGGTAGAAACCGGCGGCCTGGTCGCCGTAGCCCTTGCGAGCCTGGGCCGTCTCGGCAAGCGTCATCTGGGCGAGGTTGATATTGCCCGCCTCGACGAGACTGGCCGCGGCGATCCACGGCACATCGTTCTGGTTGCTCAACTCGATAAAGCCGCTGATGACGTCCTCGGGCTTTGAGTCGGGGCTGAGCGACTGGCTACGCAGATTCTCGTAGCGGACCTGGGCCTCGGCGATGGCCGTTTGCGACGAGCGACGGTAGAGCGTCACACCCAATGCCATGACGGCAATGATCAGGGCGGCGACGGCCAGCTTGGTGCCGTGTCTCCGTAGCCAGCCGATGATCTTGCCCAGTTCGACATCGAGCGTGTTCTGTTGCAGTTCGTGACGTCGTTTTGATTTCATGCGTGCGGCCTGCCCGGTCATGGGGTTTGTCGGTTTCAGTTTGTGCCCGGCTCAAAGCCGGCGCCGTTGTCGATCGGCCAAATGGCCACAAGGACAACCGTCGTGCCAAGCGTTTCGTCGTAATACGTGATACGGCAGCGTTCCTGGCCCTTGACAAAATCCATCGTGCCCCGCCCCTGGAGGAACTGGTCGCTTTCGATGGTCCATCCGCTGACGGGCATCTGCTTTTCGTAGAAGCGGCTGACGGCGAATTTGTCGCCGCGTCCTTCGTACATGTGGTCGACGAAGCGGCTCGATCCGCTCTTCCAGCTGCGCGACCGAAGTTCGACGAGCTCAAAGCCGGCCGGCAGAGGCACATCCGGCAGGGGGCTCCGCGCCTGGGCGCCGAGGTCGCCGCCGGAGTCGCTCTGGCAGCCGAGGGCGGGCAGAAACAGCACCAGTAGACCGAGCATGCTCGTCCGTGAACGTGTCATTGCCGTATCTCCTTTCGGCTTTCGGCTGGGCGAATGTCGTACGATGCTGTATCGGCCGACGGTTGTCAAGCAAATCTGGCGTGGCGGCGCGCCGGCGGATTTTAGCGCTTTGCGGTTGTCAATGTCGCCGCGGCTGCGTACGCTATCGCCTCTATACAGATGCGAATGTCCAAGAATGTCCAAGGCGGAGAACGCCGTTGATTGTTGTACTGAACCTCTTTGACATCATCCCGGGACGCGAGAAGGACTATGCGCAGTACCTCCGCCGCGTCCAGGCTATTCTCGATCGTCACGAAGCGAAGGTGCTTGTCTACGGGCTGACCCGCATGATCTACATGGGCACGGCCGACCAGCAGTTCTGCGGGATGATCGGCTATCCGAGCCTCAAACACCTGCGGGCGTTCAGTCGCGATCCGGACTTTGAGGCCATTCGTCCGCTGCGCGACAACGCCACGACGAACTACGTGCTGACGGCCATCGAGGCCTTTGCCTGCATGAACGATGCCGTCACGTACCTCGAAAACGGCGGGCGGGACATCATCAGCGGCCAATGACACGCACAGGGGGCGGCCCGTGGACACGGCCGGCGAGTGTCCGCGTTTGACGCTGCCCAAGCGAAGCCCCGTCACGGCGAAGGGGAGGGGTCTGACTGTCGCGACATCGATGCAATTTTGAGAATGCGGCGTCATGTCATTGCTCAATGCATCCGACACGCGGCGCGTTCGGTCGGTCTTGCCTCGCGGCAAGTATCGCGCTTGAACTGGCGGCGGCAAGGCGGCATGATAGCAGGCTGCGACTTCGCGGGCGCTGAACGCGAGACAGGAGGCGGCCATGGCCAGATGCCCGAACACGACGAAGCGACCGTTGCCCGCGGGACGCATCGAGGCCACCGAGGCCCCGGTCCCGCCCGAGCCGCCTGCGAAAAAGCGACAACGACGAAAGGACACTGATATGCGAAGCGATACCGTCAAGAAGGGCTTCGAGCGAGCCCCCCACCGCAGCCTCATGAAGGCCACCGGCCTCAACGCCGCCGCCATCGACAAGCCCTTCATCGGCATCGCCAACAGCTACACCGACGTCGTGCCGGGCCACTGCCACCTCGACGCCGTCGCCGAGTACGTCAAGCAGCAGGTCATCACCGCCGGCGGCACGCCGTTTGTCTTTAACACGCCGGCCGTCTGCGACGGCATTGCCATGGGCCACACCGGCATGAAATATTCGCTGCCGTCGCGCGAGGTCATCGCCGACTGCGTCGAGACCATGGTCCGCGCCCACCGTTTCGACGCGGTCATCTGCATCCCCAACTGCGACAAGATCGTCCCGGGCATGTTCCTCGGCGCGATCCGCTGCAACGTGCCGACGATTTTCGCATCGGGCGGCCCCATGGAAGCCGGCCGCGTCGACGGCCGCGACGTCGACCTCATCGACCAGTTCTACGCCGTCGCCAGACACAAAGCCGGCAGGATGTCCCGTAAGGACCTCGACCGCTGGGAAGATAGAACCTGCCCCACGTGCGGCAGCTGCAGCGGCATGTTCACGGCCAACAGCATGAACTGCCTCTCCGAGGCGCTCGGCATGGCCCTTCCGGGCAACGGTACGACGCTGGCGACCAGCCCCGTCCGCCGCGACCTCTACACGTGGGCGGCCAGGCGCATCGTTAAGATGGCCCGGGACTGGGCCAAGGACGGCCAGACGGTCAGCTACCCGCTGCTGCCCCGCAACATCATGACCAAGAAGGCCTTCCAGAACGCCTTCGCGCTCGACATGGCCATGGGCGGCAGCACCAACACGGTTCTGCATATCCTGGCGATGGCCCACGAGGCGGGCGTGAACTTTACGCTCAAGGACATCGACCGCATCGGCAAGAAGACGCCGAACATCTGTCGCCTCGCGCCGTCGTCCACGCCGGAAGGCAAGATCTACCACATCCAGGATTGTCACCGTGCGGGCGGCATTCACACGATCATCGGCCAGCTCTGGTGGGATTCCTCGAAGAACTCGAAGAACAAGCCGCTCGTCCACACCGACTGCATGACCGTCACCGGTGAGACGATGATGAAGAACCTGGAGACATGGTCGCTCCGCAGCAAGACAATCTGCCAGCTCGCAAAGAAGATCTATCGCGAGGGCTGGAAGGCGACCGGCCGCAAGACCTCGGCCGTTAAGGCGATGTATCGCGGCGAGGCGCCCAAGACGCTCAAGACGCTCAACAACGAGCCTATCGACAAGGACGACGTCATTCGCCCGATCGAGAACGCTTTCACGAAGAAGGGCGGGCTGGTTGTGCTGTACGGCAATATCGCGCGCGACGGCGCGGTCGTGAAGCTCGCCGGCGTCGATGCCAGCATGTACGAGTTCACCGGCAAGGCGATTATCTTCGAACGCCAGGAAGCCGCCTGCGAAGGCATCCTGAACGGCGAGATCAAGAGCGGCCACGTGGTCATCATCCGCAACGAGGGTCCCAAGGGCGGACCCGGCATGCAGGAGATGCTGGCCCCCACGAGCTACATCAGGGGCCTCGGCCTCGGCGAGTCGGTCGCGCTGATTACCGACGGCCGTTTCTCCGGCGGCACGGCCGGCCTGTGCATCGGCCACGTCGCGCCGGAGGCGGCCGGCGGTGGCGAGATCGGCCTGCTGAAGAACGGCGACGAGATCACCATCGACGTCCTCGCCGGCACGATGGACGCCAAGGTCTCCAAGACCGAGTTTGCCAGACGCCGCAAGACCTACAAGCCCGTGCCCAGCCCCATCATGCACGGGACCGTCGGCAAGTTTGCCGCCCTGGCGACCTCCGCCGACACCGGCGGCGTGCTCACCTGGCCCGGCCGCGAGCAAAGCCCGAAGAAAATGTGATCCGTCGCCGGGCGCCAGGAACCCGGAACGAAAGTTCTGAGGGAGGCGTCAGTCTTGTATTGTCCCATGTGGCGCTGCGATGGCGGGCATGGAAGCGTCTGAAGTTGCTGGACGAGCGGCCAGGCCCTGCCGACGGACGACGATGAGGCGTAGGAAGGGCAACCGGCCTGCAGGTGAAACACGGTGGCAGCCATGGACGGTACGTCCCGAACAGTCTGACCCGAACCCATTAGCAGTCTGTTTAGACATGGGCCGCGTCGCGATCCAGGTCTAAGCGGACTGCTGATCCGATGCGTAGAAGCGCACAGCGGCGTAGGCCATAGCAGTCTCGTATTCCGGACCCAATGCGGCCCTGTGAACCTGTTATCGCCGGGAACGGGTGTTTTGCCCGGGAGAATGTCCGGCCCGGAATTTGGTAGATTTACCATCGACAAACGTGGCGTAATATCAGTAAAATACTCCGGTTGCGTGAACCACGTGCCTGGGAACCGCGCCGGGCGGAACCGCCGCCGGGCATACGTTGCGCCGGCGGCCGGCCCGGGCAGAGGCATGAGGCGTCCCTCGGGACGAAATACGAATGAAGCACCCCAAGCGATACATCGGGCCGTCCTGGCTCGTCAAGGCCGTTGCGCTGTGCTCCCTGGTGGGTTGTCTCCGCGCGCCGGCAGCAGCCGAGGCGCCTGTTGACTATCTCCAGGATGACGTCGAGATCTCCGGCGGGCAGGTCCACTACTTCCAAGACGGCGGCGAGCATGTCTCGGTCGTGACTGACGGCTTTCGTCTGCGCGTCGGGCCGAGAATGGTCACGGCTCGCAAGGGGGTTGTCTGGATCGATACCGTCGAGCAGAGCCGCGATCTGCCGGGCGTCGGCAAGCATGACATGGTCGTTTATGTTGAGGATGACGTGACGCTCGTCGACGACGCCGGGGCCGTTACGGAAGACAACATGATGCTCATCCGCCTGCACGCCCAGGGCCGGCTGAGCACTACGGCGAGCGTCAGCAACGCCCAGCTCAAGTTCTCGCCGCTATACAAGAAGGCCAAGAGCGTCCGGACGGAGGAAACCCGCCGCCAGCGTGCCTGGCAGAAGCGCGCCGAACAGGCTGGCATCCAGCGCGGCAGCGAGCCGGGCATGGTCGTGCGCCCATCGGCCGACCAGGTCGCCCAGGAAGTCATCGCCTCGCCCGCGCCCGGAGAGAGCCGCCAGACGCCGATGCGTCCAGAGGCGGGCGCCGAGCCCACCCCGCTGACCGACACCGCCACCGAACCGACAATCAGTGATACGCAGGGCGCCGACAGGAGCGAGTCGCTCGTCGAGCAAGAGGATCTCCGTTCCCGATCGGTGCTGCTGCGGGCGGAGGGCGGCTTTACCAGTGAAACCGACCCTGACGACCCCAACCGCCGCATCACGATCGTGCCGGGCAAGGTCTATCTCGCCCAAGGCACGGCCGACAGCGACGACAACTTCATGGAGATGCGTGCCGACTCGGCCGTCATCTTCAGCCGCAAGAACATGCCGCAGGAAACGCCGTACGAGACGGTTCCCTATGCGCCGCGGCTGGAGGGCATTGGCGACTCCGACGAACGCGTCACGGGCGTGTATCTCGAGAGCGCCGGTTCGAGCACCGGCGGCGTGACAATCACCCGAGGCGAGCGCCGTATGCGTGCGCAGTCGGCATACTACGACTTCACCAGCGGCCGGGCGGTCGTGCTCAAGCCGGTTTTTCGCACCATCCAGGAGCAGCGGAATATTCCGATCATTATCCGTGCCGCGAAGGCCCGGACGCTCAACCAACGCGAAACCAAGTTCTACAATGCCCGCGTGAGCACCAGCGAGTTCCACACGCCGACGTATCACCTCGGAGCCAAGCGACTGCTTTTCAAGGACGAGACGCCTTACAGCAGCGAGGGGGTCGAGCTTGGCGAGCGCCGGTACAGTACGGCCTACGAACACGGCACCTGGAACATGCGGGGCTTCCCGTTCCTGTGGTCGCCGAAGGGCAAGGCTCGCTTCGAAGAAGGCCACAGCCCGCTGCGGACCGCGCGCCTGGGTAGCTTCGGCGAGTTCGGTGTCGGCGTGGAGACGCAGTGGCATCTTTTCCGCCTGCTGGGGTTGGCCAAGCCGGAGGGTTTCGACGCCTACGCAAACCTCAATGCCTATGAGCGAGGCGTGGAGGGCGTGATCGACATGGAATACCAGCGGCGCGAGGCCAATCGCGAATACAGCGGCTATGCCTTGCTCGACGGCGTCTACGACACCGAGGACAAGGACGAATTCGGGCGGAACAACGAACAGGAAGTGCCCCGGAAAACGCGTGGCCGCGCATTGGCGCGTCACAAGGAGTTCCTACCTCGCGACTGGCAGATCCAGGGCGAGTTCAGCGTGATGAGCGACCGCGGCTTCCTGCGGAATTACTACCGCGACGAGTACTACGCCGGCAAGCCGCAGGAAAACCTCATCTACGCCAAGAAGCAGCGAGACAACTGGGCAGTGACGGCCTTGCTGAAGGCGAGGCTGAACTGGTTCCTCACGCAGACCGAGTCGCTGCCGGAAGCGGCCGGCTACCTTATCGGCCAGCCGTTGCTCAACGACATGCTGACCTACCATGGCGAGGCACGCCTGGGCGCAAAACGCTACCGCTTCATGAGCGACGAACGCATCCGCATGAGCAACGGGCGCCGCACGTATCCGGAAAACGAAGGCGAACTCATCGGCCGGTTTGATACGCTGCATGAAATATCCCTGCCGCTCCAGGCCAAAACCGTCTTCGGGCCACTGAATATCGTGCCGTACCTTAAGGGTCGGCTGACGGTCTGGTCGGATTCTCCCGACTGGTCGGAACGCATGCCGCCCATCGGTCCGATGGTAGCCGTCGGCACGGACAACGGCGCGAAGGTCCGCCCGTACGGACAGGCCGGCGTGCGGATGAATATGCACTTCTGGCGCATCTTCCCGAACGTCGAAAGCCGCCTCTGGGACATCCACCAGTTGCGGCATATCATCACGCCGGAGTTCGTGGCCTTCACGAGTCACACCGGCGGGATCGCGCCGCACGAGGTCTATCCGATGACCCCCGATGTCGAGCGGCACATCCGGCAGAACCACGGGCTGCGTTTCGGGCTCCACCAGCGTCTGCAGACCAAGCGCGGCCCGGCGGGCAACCGTCGAACGGTCGATTGGATGCGGATGAACCTGATCGGGGCCGTATTCGCCCACAAGGAACCGCACCTAGAGGGCGACGGGCGGTTCTTCTTTACGAATCCCGAGTACAGCCTGCAGCGCAATACAATCTACGGCGACTTCACCTGGAACATCTCGGACGCGACGGCCTTGCTGGCCGATGCGAGCTTCGATCTGGATGACGGCGAGTGCGACCGCGCGAATGTCGGCTTCGCCGTTCGTCGCGACCCGCGACTGAGCTACTATATCGGCCTGCGATACATCAACTATCCGGACAATTCCGATCCGCGGGCGAGGGTCCGGGATCTGGCGTCGACGGTCGGCACATTCGGCCTTGAGTACAAGATCAACAGGAAATACACCATCAAGTTCTTCGAGCAGTACGACTTCACGTACGACGACGGCACGAATCTCGGCACGCGCCTGTCAATCGTCCGCAAGTTCCCGCGCTGGTACGCGTCTGTGACGCTCATGTATGACCGTCGCAATGACGACGACGATCTTGCGCTGATGCTGATGCTCTGGCCCGAGGGCGTACCGGAGTTTCGCCTGGGCAGCGACCGCTTCAGTCTGCTCGGCCAGAGCGACAGGAACTGATCGCACGCAAACGTCCAGCTCGGATATCTCCAGTTCGAACCATCGCGCATCGGTCTGGCGGTTGACCTCGGCCCCGCGGCTTGCTACAGTCTTCGCTCCCCAAAACCACAAAGGATTGCACGGAACGTGCATCGTACGCCACGCACCGCATGGCGTGCCCCGCAGAAAGGACTGTCTCACAATGACCGTACATAAGACCGTACTGATTCGCGGAGACGGCGTTGGGCCCGAACTCGCCCAAGCCGCTCGCCGCTGCCTCGATGCCGCCCTCGAGAAGACCGACGGGGCGGGCAGTTTCGAGTGGACCGTCTGCGAAGCCGGCATCGATATCATGAACACCGCCGGCACGCCCATGCCGGAGGAAACCATTGAGGCCGTCCGCAACGCCGATGCCACCCTCAAGGCCCCCATCACCACGCCGATCGGTTCGGGCTTCCGCAGCGTCAATGTCCTGCTCCGCCAGACGCTGGACATGTACTGCTGCCTGCGGCCCTGCAAGAGCTACAAGGGCGTCCGTAGCAGGTACGACGACATCGACCTCGTCCTCGTTCGCGAGAACTGCGAAGACCTCTATGCCGGCGTGGAGTTTGAGAAGGGCAGCAAGGAAGTCGGTGAGCTGATCGAGACAGTCAATCGCCTTTCGACCGACAAGACAATCAACACGCCCGCCGAGTCCACCGGCGTGAGCATCAAGCCCATCAGCGTCCAGAACACCCGGCGCATCGTTCGCTTCGCGTTCGAGTACGCCAGAAAACACGGCCGCAAGAAGGTCTCCTTTGTCGAGAAGGCCAACATCATGAAGCACACCGACGGCCTCTTCAAAGCCGTCGCCGAAGAGGTGGCCGGGGACTACCCCGAGATCGAGTCCGAGGAACGCCTCATCGATAACATGTGCATGCAGCTCGTCCAGAAGCCGGAACTCTACGACGTGATCGTCACCGAGAACCTATACGGCGACATTCTCTCCGACCTCTGTGCCGGCCTGGTCGGCGGCCTGGGCGTGGCCCCCGGCGCCAACATCGGCGACGGCGGCGCGACCTTTGAAGCCACCCACGGCTCGGCCCCCAAGTACAAAGGCATGAACAAGGTCAACCCGACGGCCCTGATCCTCTCGGGCATGCTGATGCTCGACTACCTCGGCGAGACCGACGCGGCCAAGACCCTCGAAGCCGCCATCGCCACCGTTGTCGAGGACGGCAAGAACGTGACCTACGATATGAAACCTCACCGCGACGATCCGACCGCCGTCGGCACGAGCGAAATGGCCGACGCCATCATCGCGGCATTGTAGAAACCAGGTCAAGGGCAGCGGGCCAGGGCTAAGATGAAGACAGGCCATGGGTCATAGGTTATAGCTCACAGGGTCGCGTGGCCGGACTGTGCGGTTGACCTCTCTCCCTCTGGGAGAGATGCCCCGCAAGGGTCCGAAAGGGTAGAGAATGCATTTGTGCGCGGTGGAGCACCTGCTCCGCCGCGTTTGTTTTGTAGACGTCCGCCGTGTACACCCACCGCGGCGTGGGTTTTCTCATTGCCCTGCAGGAAGGGTTTGGACAACGACTCCATGGGTGCTGGCTATTCGCATGCGAAGGAGTTGACGTTCAATGCTGGTGCTGCGGCCGAGACGTGGCCGAACGTGACCGTGACCCTCTGCGACGACATGGGCTACTCGGACATCGCCGGCTACGAGGGCGGCATGGCCACGCCGCTGGTCTGCCACCGGCCGGCCGGGCTGAAGCAGCCGGGCGGTATCCGCCACAGCCTCGTTCGCATCGTCGCTTTCATGGCCACCATTCTCGACCTGCCCGGCGCTGGCTACCCCGAGAACCGCGACGGCGTGCCCCTCGCGCCCACCGAGGACCTGGCAGTCTCCCGCCGGTAGCCACGCGCCGCAGGTCATGGCGGCGTGTTATCTCGGGCTGGGCATTTACTTCCGCATGCGGTGCGGCTATAACGTGGTAGATAGCGTAGGCGGCGGCGAGACCATTGGGTCTCACAAGCCGGGCAAAGAAGACGTGGTCGCCGACGCAGAGTGCGCGCCCCATGCATAGCATATCGGTTGCCTTGGTTGGGCTGCGCGGAACCTTACGCAGAACGTTGGAAGGCAGTTATGATTCGTGAAGACCTGTTCGCGACCATCCGCGAGATACCGTCGATAGACATTCACAGCCACCTGTCGCGCGATCAACTCGTCGCGGAAGACCTCAGCAAGGTGCTGTTCTACCACATGATGTGCTACCCGCTTCGCTCGGCCGGCGCGGAGGAAGAGGTGATCTGGCCGCCTGGCGGCGGCCCGGGCGAGTTCAAGCCCTACGCCACATTCTGCGACGCCTGGCCGGGCATGGCCAATACCGGCTTTGCCTGGGGGCTGCGAACCATCCTTCGCGAACTGTACGGCTTCGACGAGCCGTTCACGGTCGATTCGATTTCGCGCCTGGAGCAGACCTTCGCCGACCACGTCGTCCGCGACGACTGGGGCGAGCAGGTGCTCAAGCGCTCGGGGATCAAGCGCGTCCTGTCGAGTCATCTCAATGTTGAGCCGCTCGGTACACGCCCCGACCCCGGCATCCGCTTCACCATCGAACGCCAGGCACCGGCCTCCGGCAGCCGGGAGTTGAGCACATGGGGCAAGTGGATCCACGCGTCGGCGGCGGATGGCACGGCGGATATCAAATCGTTGGACGACCTGCAGGCCTGGTACGACGCATTCTACGGCGAGCGCGACTGGTCCAACAAGCGAGCGCTGGTCTCGTGGATCTGCGGCATGACCGACTTCGCCCCGGCCAGCGATGCGACCATCAATCGCCTGATCGGTCAGGCCCGCGAGGGCGAAGCGCTGTCGCCCGATGAAGAAAGCCTCCTGCAAGGCGCCGCAATTCGCTGCACCTGCCGTGCGATTCGCGGCAAGACCAGCCGCTTCCAGATATGCTTCGGTGTGCAGTTCTTCGACAAGGGCCCGCACCCGATCGGACGCGCCCACCCGCACTTCGCCAGCGGCCTCGGCCACCTGCTCGGCGAATTCCCCGATATCCACTTCAACATCCTCAGTGGCCACGAGCCGAGCGAACCGGCGTTGTGCTCGCTGACGCAGGGCTACGACAACATCTCGCTGGGCAGCTTCTGGTGGGAGATGTTCTACCCGTCCAACATGATTCGCGCATGGGACCGGCGGCTGGACATGGTCCCGGCCAGTCGGCTGTGTGCGTTCTTCTCGGACGGCTACTGTGTAGACTGGATCTACGCCCGGCTGCAAATGACCAAACGCGTTCTCGCGATTGTCCTGAGTGACAAAATCGACCAGGGCTTTTACACGCTGACGCAGGCGGTTGACGTTGCCCAGCAGGTGCTGATGGATACGCCCAAGGCGCTGTTCCTGCCGGATGAGAGTATCTAACAGCCCGTTCTTGTGTAGAAAATGCCTCGACCTCGCGACGCGCGATCCATGTCGAAACGGACTGCTAAGGCGGGGTCAGGAGAGTGCGGCGACGGGTTTGCTCGGCGCCTGGGCGAACAGCGCCCAGCAGACCACACCCGCGATGATGCACATCGTCACGGCAGCCAGGAAGATAATCGCCAGAACGGCCCAGAGACGGGCCGCGCCGAACATTCGCGTTCGCAGGGCCAGGCCTTCTGCGCAGAGAAGTCCGGCGGCCATCGGGACAAGGCTGAAGCCGGTCTTGACCAGGAATTCCGTTTCGGCGGGCCAGATGCTCATGTCGATCGCTCTCGGGTGCAGGAACGATTCTCCGCCAGATCGCGTCCGTGCGGGCGGCACAATGCTGCTTATCGGATAAGGATCCCGCGCGGCATGAGGCAATCTGATGTCAGTGGGTCAGTGCAATGGGCCGAGAGGGCTCCCGCGACAGACATGGTAGGCTGCGCAAGTCTTCGCGGACGCACCTTTGGTCTACGGCAGGGCATCGCGCCAGGGCTCGTCGTCCTCATCGTGGTCGTCGGCGGCGCGTTTCCACTGCTCGGCCTCGTTCATCTCGTCAAGCTCCTGCTCCATCGCCTTGAACATCTTCTCCTGCATGGGCGCGAGCTTTTCGTAGTAACGCAGGGTGGCCTGGTAGCCGGCAACCATCTGGTTGATCTTCAGCAATTGCCACTTGGCAAGACATTCGGGCTCTTTTACCGTACCGAAGGGGTCGCAGGTAAAGGTGGCTTCACCGTCCGGCCCGAGGGAGTAGTATTCGCAATCTTTGCATTGAATCATGAGAACTCCAGATTCCCCCTGCACTGTCGTTAATCCATTCTACACGCCAGGCAGGTCGGAAGCGAGCGATATCGACGCCGGAACCGGCTCAGCGCCAGGGCCGTCTATGCCGACCGCTTCGCCGGTGCCGTCGCCGTCTGCTTCTGGATCAGGCGATGGTGGGCGGACTGATCGTGACTGGCGATATCGCCGCGCGGGTTCTGCATCGGGAGGCGCGTCTCGGGCGCTTTGCAGTGACGTCGAATACGTCCCAGCAACAGCCGTACCGCCCAGGGCAGGGTCCGGCGGATATTGGCCGCCAAGCCCCACATGCCCCAGAACTGGGCGCCGGCGTCCCACGCAAGGTGCTTGTTGCGTCGCAGCTTGATCAGGTGCCGCGCCGCACGCACCACGTTGTAGAAAAACAGGTACGCCAGTAGCAGGTTGATCTGCTTTCGCCACGGGCGCTGGTCCTTCGAGGCGATCACGTAATTGCCGTCGAACATGTTGGCCGTGACGTCGCGCCCGCCCGCGGATCGGATGACCATGCCGCTTTCGAACGTCTCCTCGTAGAGTTTGCTGCCGCGCGAAGGCGTGATCATCAGCACCTGGAGCGTGACCGCCCCGGCATTGCGCAGCAGGTTCACCTGGTTCAGCAGGCCGGAGTGGTCCGCCGTTGTATATAGCTTCTGGCCGTCGTGATGCATGAGCATGGGGTTCGGCATGATGCCGTTGTTTCGCAGCAACTGAAACGCCTGGGTCGTACTGTCGGCTGTCTGGCCCTTCTTGACCAGCCCGCCGGACATGTCTTCCACGCCCAGCCACAGCGCCCTCACGCCTGCCTTGCGGATCTCCTCCAGGCGGTCGGCGAGTTTCAGCGTGTCGTGGACGGTGACTTCGGTGGCGATGCGCGCCCGCCGCCGCAGCGGCTTGCCGTCGATCATCGTATCGCGCAGCGTCCGGCAGATGTCCATGGTCCGCTCGGCGTCGTTGAAAAAATTGTCGTCGGCGCCAAAGTGGATCCGCAGACCGTACGTCGTATAGAGTCGGCTGATCTCGTCGGCGATGCGATCGCCACTCTTCTGACGGTACTGTCGTTGGTTGTACGCCGGTATCGGGCAGTAGGGGCAGCGGAACTTGCAGCCGAGGGTCATGACCATCGCCCCGAGTGGCGACTTCTTTTTCACGAGTGTCCTCTCCAGCGGACGGCTGGCCAGGCCGGCATCTCGGCCCGGCGTTTCGAGAATGCCGTACCCATGCACCGGGTGGGCCTGTTCGTCCAGGTCACCGAGAAGCCGCTGAATACCCGTGTCCACCAGGGCCTCCGGCACCGGCCCGTCGCCCAGCGGGTAGACCAGGCCGGGAATGTTATCCAGCAGGCCTTCACGTCGCGCTCGCAGTAGCACGCCACGCAGGGGTTCGTCGCCGCGTCGCATCTCCAGCAGGCGGTCGAGCAGTTCCAGAAGCACGAACTCCTCGCCCGTCACGGCCACGTCCGGGCCGACGGGAGCTTCCGGGTCGGTGCTCCAAAGTTCCCACGGTTCGTAGACGCAGATGCTGCCGCCGGCGATGATCAGTGGCCGGTGGGCTTCGTCGATGCGCATGGCATCGCGGACCATCTCCCGCGCGCAGGCTGTGTGAAGACTCATGGAAGATACCATGAAGATATCCGGCACGCGGCCGTCAAGTTTCATCGCTGACGGGCGGAAGTTTCGGTTCCACTGCTGCAGGACGATGCGGGTCTTCTCGAAGCCGCTCTCGATGAGGCTCGAGCCGATCGCTCTGGGCCCGGCCGGCGCCATGCGCAGGTCCGGCCCGATGAACGGCAGCATGCGCGTGCGATGGTCGAACGCGCAGGCGATGACCGTGGCGATCTCGGCACCCTTGCCCGAGACACGCAGCCGCTCGCGCAGGTGCCGCAACGCGCCGGGTTTCAGCAGAATGTCGTCAGCCTTGCGGCATGGGAGTTCCATATCGGTATCTCCGGGCGGGCAGGGGGGGCAGCGTAGTCGGCCGCTCCGTCAGCCGCCTGTTGCGATGAGACAGTTCGGGCAATATAGCATGCGGGGCGCCGAGGCAAAAGGCAATTGCGACAACGTGCCCGGCCGCATCGTGGGAAACGATTAAAAACTCTTAACGACGCAGGACTTGACAGACCGGGCATTTACCATGAAACTGAACAGTCTCGCACCAGAAGTGGAGCCATTTTCGGTATGATGCAGAACGAGTCCCCCTCGACAGGGCGGGCCGAGGACGACCAGACGATGCTCGGCGAGAACACGGCTGCGACGAGTGAAGGCGTTCCGACCCGCGAGACGTCCATGGACACCCACAAGGCTGCCGCCGGGCATGCGCCCGACGCGCCCGCCGATGCGACGGCCGCGCCCGCATCCGCCTCACCACCCCCGGCGCCTCATGGCGGTGATGCATCTGCCGGTGAACCCCGGCCGGCCGAGGCAGCCGCCAAGGTGGAGGCCACCCAGGCGCCCGTCCCGGCCAAGGCGGAGAGACCTCGCCCCACGCTGGACGAAAGCATCCAGAAGGAGGTCGAGGCCGCTCTGGGAGACATGGACATGAACGACCTCGTCGATGTCGAGGCCGGCAAACAGCCCAAGGCCAAGGCCCGCGGCAAGGGCAAACGCAAGCGACCCGCCCAGACCGAGAAGGTCATCCAGGGCAAGGTCATCAGCATCGACGGCGACAGCATCTTCCTGGACATCGGCGGCCGCAACGACGGGCTGCTGCCGTCGGAGCAGTTCAGCGACGAACCGCTGCCGGAGGTCGGCGACAGCGTCGACGTCACCATCGAAGGCGTCGATGAGAGCGAAGGCCTCGTGATTCTCTCCCGCAAGGGCGCGGTGCTCGCGGCCACGTGGGATTCGCTGCATCGCGGGCAGGCTGTCGAGGCACGCGTGACCGGCAAGAACAAGGGCGGCCTGGAGTGCTCGATCAACGGCATCCGCGCGTTCATGCCCGCCAGCCAGGTTGAAATCCGCCGCGTTGAAGATCTCCAGCCGTACGTCGGCCAGACGTTGCAGGCCAAGGTCAGCGAAATCGACTTCGCCAACGAGAACGTCGTGATCTCGCGTCGCGACCTTATCGAGCAGGAGCAGGCCGCCGCCAGGGAGCACCTCTGGGAAACCATCCAGGAAGGCCAGGTTGTCAAGGGCGTGGTCCGCAACATCATGCCGTACGGCGCGTTCGTCGATATCGGCGGTGAGGACGGACTTGTTCACGTCAGCGACCTCAGTCACGGCCACGTCGACAAGCCCGAGGATATCCTCCAGCCTGGCCAGGAGGTCGAGGTCAAGATCCTCAGCGTCGACCGGGAGGAAAAGAAGATCAGCCTCGGCGTGAAGCAGACGATGGCCGATCCGTGGGATACCATCGAACAGAAGTACCCGGTCGACGAACTCGTCTCCGGCCGCATCACGCGGCTGGTGGACTTCGGGGCGTTCGTGGAGCTTGAAGAAGGCGTCGAGGGCCTCGTACCGATCGGCGAGATCAGCTTCGGTCGTCGCATCGGCCACCCGAAGGAAGTCCTCGCCGAGGGCGAAATGGTCAAGGTTCGCGTGATTCGCGTCGAGCCGAAGCGCAACCGGATTAGCCTCTCGATCAAGCGCGTGGGCGACGACCCGTGGACCGGCGCCTCGGCCCGCTGGCCGGTCGGCAGCAAGGCCAAGGGCGTCGTCACGCGAGTGGCCGAGTTCGGCGCGTTCGTGGAACTTGTCGCCGGCGTGGAAGGCCTGATCCACATTAGTGAACTGGCCGACCGTCACGTCAAGAGCGTCGAGGAGGTCGTCAAGGAAGGCGACACCGTCGAGGCCAGGATCCTGGACGTCGACGAGGACAAACGCCGCATCGGACTGTCGCTGAAGACGTCCGCCAACGTGGAAGCCGGCACTAGCGCAGCGGAATACAACACTCGCCAGGGCAGCGACGACCGGAACCGCAAAAAGCCGCTCAAGGGCGGCCTCGACGCCGACAGCATCGAAACGCCCTTTGGCGAGTTGCGACTCGGATAGGCGCGCCCCGTGTTCCCATGTGCGATGTTCGGCGGGGCGCGTGGATCGTACTGGCTCGGCGGCGGCCGCTTTGGCGGTTCGTGATCAAGGCGCGCGTCGTCGGCGTCCTGTTGCTGACCGGTGGCGCCCTGCTTTTCGCCGCCCCGTCGACACTAGTGGCCCGTCCATACATGCATGTCTGCAATTCCCTGCGCGCTGCCGGCGGCCATGCCGATAGATATGCGACATGCGACGCATCGCTGTGATGATGGCGCTGGTTCTCTGCGCGTCCACGGCGGCCGACTGGCCGACCGTACGCGGCAATGCCGCGCGCACAGGCGTCGCGCCGAGCCTCCTGGACTCTCGCAGTCGAGTGGCCTGGCGGACGGCCTTGACCGATTCGCCAACGGCCACATGCGTCGAGCCGATCGTTGCCGGCGGACGCGTCTACGTCGGCGCACTCAACGGCTGCGTCTTCGCGCTGGATGCCGACGACGGACGGGTTCTCTGGCGGTTCGACGTCGGCGGGCCGGTGATGCATTCGCCGGCCTGGGCGCCGGGGCCGGACCGCCGGGGGCGGCTGTACGTGGCGAGCATCGACGGCGGGCTGAGTTGCCTCGACCCGGCCACGGGACGGCGGCTTTGGCAGTACGACGTGGGGCCGGGCGGCTTCGTCGCCTCGCCGACGGTGATGAACACCGTGATCTACATCGGCGCGCGAAGCGGCGTCTTCTACGCGATCCGCGACGGCCGGGGCGGGCCATCCCTCCTCTGGGCTCGCGACCTGGGCGCACCGATTTGGCAGACGGCCGCGGCCCTCGACGCCGAGCAACATCCCGACGCGTCGGGCGTGTTCGTGATGGCGGAGGACAGGGTCGCACGCTGCCTGGACGACGGCGACGGGACGGTCTTGTGGGCCTCGCCGCGAGCGGGCGGGCAGAGCGCCCGTGACTACTACCCGGTTGTTGCCGGCGAGTGGGTCTTCTTTGTCACGCGACCGGCCGACGGGGCGGGCGCGGTCATCGCCGCGGAAAACGATATCCTCGCCCGCGCATCGAAGCTCGAGCTGCCGCTCGACGCACGCGCCGTCATCCAACTCCGCCAGCGGGCGACCGAGGTGCCGCTCAAGTGGCGACGCCGCGAGCTGTTCGTCGTCGGCAAAGCACTCGAAGCTGAGCCCGGACACCAGACGATGTGGGCCTTCCGCGCCGAGGACGGCACGCCCGGCCGCGTGCCGCTGCTGTGGGGCGCGGGCTGCGGCGGGGTGATGAGCCCGCCGGCCGTCACGCCCGACGGCCGGGCCGTGGTCCTCTGGCGAAGCTGGTACAACGGCTGGTCGTACGACGACCGATACGCGTACGCGTCGGATTCGCCCTTGCGCGGGCTGGGGGTGCTGGATCCGCAGACGGGCATGCTCTCGCCGCTTGCGGCGTCGCAGGGCGTCGGGCCGGCAGTCGGCGAGTGCTTCCGGGTGACCAACGAAAGCGCCGTGCTGCAGGTGGCGGGTGGCCGGCTGCTGGCCGTGCATCAGGGCGCGGTGACGTCGCTGAATCTGGCCGGCGGACCGCTGCGGGTGATCCTGGCCGGTCACGACACCTGGCTGGGTGAGGCCAACGCGCCGTGGCAGGGCACCGAGTGGCGCGGCCCGGCACGCGGGGGGCTGGCCGTCTCGGACGGGCGGGGCTATGTGGTGTGCGGCGGCTATGTCACGTGCCTGTCGATGGAGGGTCAGGGGCTGGCGAATGAACTGCCGCAAGCCGGGGATGAACGCATCGACACGCACATCGAAGTCGAACCGGTGGAGGCAGACGACCTCGCCACCGCCCTCGACGCGCCGCCGGGGCCGGTCACGCCGACCGCCGAGGCGGGGCCGTTTGTCGAGCGGCTGGCCGAGCACGTGCGAGAGTACCTGGACAATGGGCCCTATGCGCCGCGTCGCGTGTTGCTCGGCGAGAGCGGTGTCTATGTAGATTTCGCCCAGTCGCAGCCGGAGATCGATGCCCTGGCGCGGGCGCAACCGTATTTGCCGGCCGACCTGCAGAAACGCTGCCAGGAACACTTGCTTAAGCTGATGCGGCGTCACCCGCCGTGGCTGGAAGAGCCGATCGGCGCCGGGGCCGACCCGCCGGACTGCTACCTGCCCCTTAGCGTCGGGCGGCCGCGCGAGAGCTGGGCCAGGCCGCGTCGCATGACCGGCCAGCACGAGCCGGCCGTCGGTATCGGCGGTGTGTACGGCGTGTGGTTACTGGCCGAACGCGCGGACGCGTGGGACGCCGTGACGGACGCCTGGCCGAGCATCAAGGAGACGCTGAACTCGGCGTCGCTGCGACACTTCCGCATCGGCCTGGACGTGCCGGATAACCCGTTGCGGAATCGCCGAGGCCATTGGGCGATGAACCGCACGACCGCCGGCCTGATCGGGTGCATTCGTATCGCCAAGACGCTCGGCGACGACATTGCCGCCCGCAAAGGCCGGCGACGGCTGAGCGAAGTACTCGGCGAGATGCGTGCTTACTGGAGCGAGTTGAAGGTCTTGCCGGAGGCCGGGTGGTTCGGCGGCGTGGCGCCGGCCCGCGGCGACGTGCTGCTTCTGATGTCCAATACGGTTCCGCGGCCGCGGGTGGCGGGGTGTCGGAGTTTTGCCCAGCTGTCGCACCTGCGGCCGGAGGTGCTTCGGTTCCTGGCGTCGGACGAGACGACGCGGGCGAACGTGCGGCGGCTGCTCGATGCGATCGAAACGGTCGGGCCGGCGTGGTACGTGACCGGCGCCAACGCGTGGATCCAGTTGGGTGCGAACCATACACTCCTGCCGGGCCAGCGGCCGGGAATCATGCTGGCGATGGCAACGCTGGGCGGTGAGCAACCGACGTTGGGGCAGTTGGCGGCGTGGGTGGACCTGCCGGCGTGTCCGGGGGATTGGCACTACGTGGAGCGGCTGGTTACGGCGATTGAGGTGGCCTCGCGGCGTGGCGGGCCGACCGCGGTAGGGCGACGGTAGGGGCTATTCGGAAGCGATGTCCACGACCATGTCGAGTTCAACCGGGGCGTTGAGGGGCAGCTCGGCTGCGCCGATCGCGCAGCGAGTGTGGCGACCCGCCTCGCCGAAGACGTCCGCCAGGAAATCGCTGGCCCCGTTGGCGACGATGGCCTGGTCGGTGAAGCCCGCGGCTGAGTTGACGAAGACGTTCACGCGGACGATGCGTCGAACGGCCGAGAGCGATCCGACCTCGCCGGCGACGGCGGCGAGGGCGTTCAGGGCGGCTTGTCGAGCCGGGGCCTGGGCGGCATCGACGTCCACGTCGGTGGGGACCTTGCCCATTGCGAGGAGTTGCCCGTCCCGCATAGGCAGTTGCCCGGCGGTGAAGATCAGCTTGCCGGTCCGGACGGCGGCGAGGTACGAACCGAGGGGCTTGGGGGCGGGAGGAAGGGTCAGGCCGAGTTCGATGATCCTGTCTTCCGGGGTCATGGTGCTGTTCCTTCCGCAACTACTAGCCCTGTGCCCTCTTGTAGTATGTGACTACTTCAATGGGCATCGTCGTCGGATAGATGTTCATCATCGGCCTCGTCGAGGTCGTCATCGTTATCTTCAACATCCTCCTCGTCTTCATCAGCGAAGTCTTCGTCGACATCGTCGTCGGGATCGTCGTCGCCGGTTTCACGGCGGAGCTTGTGAAGTTCGCGGAGTTCTTCGTATTCGGCGAGGCGGTCGTCGATGTCGATTTCCGGGATGGCGTCGAGTTCTTCCTGGGCCTGTCGGTCGGCGGCGAGGACGTCGTCGGTGTCCTCCTCGGTGTCGATCGTCCGCGCGTATCGCGTCGCCCGGACATCGTCGCCTTCGGGCGGCTCAAAGGCTCGGGGCGCTTCGTACTCCGGTTCCTCTTCGGCCTGGGCCTTGGTAGCAGGGGCGTTTTCGGCTTCCGCTTGGTCGAGTTCGTCGTCTTCCGTTTCCTCGCGGAGGTCGACCTGGATATCGGCGGCGGGCTTGGTCTGGCAGACACGGATGCGCCGCAGTTTGCAGAGCTCAAGCAGCGCCAGGAACAGGCCGATGACCTCGGCACGGCTTTCGCGGCCCTCGAAGATACGCCGGAAGGGCAGGGCGCCGTCGCGTCGCAGGCGATCGAGGAGGTCTTCGCGGTAGAGTGCCTGGGGCGTGTCGTCGACGATGACTTGGTGGTGCGCGCTGATCTGGCCGATGGCGTCGAGTACCTTGCGAAAGGCGTCGAAGAGGTCCCATATCTGC
Organism: Planctomycetota bacterium; assembly: GCA_009908915.1. Lineage (GTDB taxonomy): Bacteria > Planctomycetota > Phycisphaerae > SM23-33 > SM23-33 > JAAAOJ01. The sequence goes on along the minus strand of JAAAOJ010000005.1, from coordinate 46,828 downwards.
AGGTCTTCCAGCTCGAAGTCCTCTCCCTGCTCGGCCAGATCGGCCGGCCGACGGGGGTACCGCATGGCCTGGACCTCGGCGGCGTCGGAAAGGTCGTGGGCGGCGTCCTTGAAGGCCTTGTACTCCAGGAGCTGGCGGACGAGTTCCTCGCGCGGGTCGATGGCCAGGTCCTCGCCTTCATCCTCGACGGCCCCGTGGGTCGGCAGGAGCATGCGGGACTTGATCTCGACCAGCGAGGCGGCCATCACGAGGAATTCCCCGGCGAGGTTCGGGTCGAGCTGCTTGAGCATCTCCACGTAGTGCAGATACTGCTCGGTGATCCTCGCGATGGGGATATCTTGGATGTCCAGCTCGTCCCGCTTGATGAGGTACAGCAGCAGGTCGAGCGGGCCGTTGTAGATATCCAGGTTGACGCGGTATTCGCTCACCCCCACAGGATACCAATCCAGCGGCCTGCAGGCGAGGGGGAAGGGCGATCTCAGGTTGGAGATCAGGATTTCAGTTCGGGATTGAGGATTTCACAGAGACCCCACGGCCCGGATGAAACTCAAGACGCTGTCGGGCGTGATATCGTCCCCGGCAGTGAATTCAAGAACCTTGCCGTGCTCGTCGTCGCTCATCAGGTAGATGCCCCGTGCCGGCATTTCCTCGCAGCCGCTGTCGATGTGCTTGTGACCGAGCACGAAGGTCTCGACGCCGAGCGTGTCGGCGAGGCCCTCGATCTGCGCGGCGGTGTGGTCGCGGCCCCAGGTCCATTCGTAGACGGCCCCGCCGCGCCGCAGTTCATCCATATCCCGCCAGGGACGGTCGAGAATGTCGGTGTCGGCGATCTCCATCCGTTGCGGTGTCGGCAGGGTGTGGGTGGCGAACAGACCGTTGTCGAAGCGGATCGCCAGCGGCATGGACCGGCAGAAGCCCAGCACGGCGGCGTAGACATCCGGCGCCTGCTCGCCGAAGCAGTATCGCAGGCCCTGGTCGAAGGCTTTGCAACTACCGCGCCCTTCCTTGGTGATCTCATTGCCGGTGATCTGGGCGACGGCGTGATTGCCGAGCAGGAACAAGACGTTCGCGGGATCGTTGATTTTCGCACGAGCGGCCCGGAGCATCACTTCCACGGAGCGGTCGTGGCCGCTGCGCGGATCGTCGGGGCCATGGATGATCTCTTGCAAGCAGAGCAGTGCGCGGGGCTGGGCGGCCGCGTGCTGGAGGACTTTTGCGAGGTTCTTGCGGCTACCGTGGATGTCGCCGGAGATGATCGTGCGTTGCGGTCGACCCGCATGAACAACATTGCCCTCTCGGCGGGGGTCATTGCGATTGTCCTCGGCGGCTTGGCGGAAGATGTCGGCGGGACTGGCCACGGCGGCTCCGTTTCGTGTTTGGGGTCGTGGCATGCATGGTAGCGTGGACGACGGCGGCATGGAAGGGCGAGATCAGGTCGGCGAGCCGAACGCATCCTCGCTTCTTAACTCTGCTTCCCGGGGGCAGCGGTGGGGAGTCCGCGAGCCGGTGAGGGTCTTGGATGGTATGAAAACCGACCTGCCTGACCCTATGGGTCATTTCTCCCAGAGGCAGAGGAGTGCTTGGGATGCGTTCGGACGGTCAGCTCGGCTCGACGGGGACCAGTTCCTTGCGGAGGATAATGCCCATCCGGTTGACGACTTCCTGCATGGTATTCGGCCGCTCCTTGGCCTCCAGCTGCGTGCAGTCGGACACGAGCCGTGCCAGAAGGGGTGGCACGGCAGGGTTCAGGACGTTGGCGGCCTGAACGGGCTGGCGGCCCGAGTGCGGGACTTTGGGCCCGCGCGGCAGGATGGACGGCATGGCCTTGCCGGTCAGCGCCCAGTAGAGGCTGGCGCCGAAGTTGAATACATCGGTACGGGCGTCGAGCGGCCAGCGTTTGACCTGCTCGGGCGCGATGTAGTCCGGCGTGCCCTGGATGCGTTCCTTCACCGTGCCGACCTTGCAGCTTTGGCCGAAATCGATGATCCGCGCATTGCCGTCATCATCAACGATGATGTTGTTCGGCTTCATGTCCGCGTGGATATAGCCGCACTCGTTCATCTTGGCCAGGGCATTGGCCACCTGGGCGAAGATCGTGCAGGTCTCCAGGACCTCCTGTGGCCGCTGCTCCTGGACGCTGCAGCCGGGGCAGAACTCCATCAACAAGCGGATTTCGCGCACACTGAACAGTTTGCGTACTTTGCGCAGAGAGTATATCTTGCGGATGTTAGGATGTTGCACCGCCTTGGCGACGCTGTATTCATTGAGGGTCTGTTCCACGTAACGGTCGTCAGCCTTCGCGCCCTTGAGAACGCTTTTCATCGCATAGACACGATTGGTCTGGATGTCGCGGACCTGCCAGATATGGCTGTGTGCGCCCGTTCCGAGCATGCGAATAGCCCGAAAACCGGAGGCGTGGAATGCACGAGTGGTGTTGGGTGGTGCGGTGGTCATGGCTCCTCCCCCAGCGGCGCGTGGATAAGATATATGATATATGCATAGCGTGCGGGGTGGCGTCTGTATTAAATTTTCCTTACGCTTGTAGTTTACGGCCGACCTGTACATTTGCAAAGGGCCGTTTCCAGAATGTTTTACCGGATGCGGAGTCGTCCGCACATCGGCGAATCGCCGCGCGTACGGGGTTCGCCAGCCTCTATTCATCGACCCAATGAAGGGCAAGCTGAAAAAACGATTACTTCTTGCTGCCAAACTTCTGGTGGCGGCGGCGTTGCTGCTGTGGGTCTTCGGCCAGGCACACTGGGACGACTACGTCGTGGCCAAAGACGGCTCGACGTGGACGTGGCTGGACCGCACGCAGGACGAGCGGTCGATGGTGGAAGAAAGTCCGGTCTCGGCGATCCGTCACGGCCGGCTCTTTGATCGTCAGACGCGCCTGTTCGCGGCCGATGAGTTCGTGCCCGTGGCCGGCACGGAAGACCAGTACGTCCGCGACGGCATGGCCGCCACACTCGCCACGGTCAACAAGCCGCTGCTGCTACTGGCGGTGGCGATCTTTCCGCTGAATATCGTGATCGTGGGTCTTCGGCTGTGGTTTCTGCTGCGAATCCAGGGCGTCCGCCTGCGGGCGTGGGAGTGCATCCGCCTGACGTTCCTGGGGCAGTTTTTCAACATGGTCGTGCCGGGCACGGTCGGCGGCGACGTCGTCAAGGCCTGGTACGTTTGCAAGCATACGCCGCGCGTGGCGGCCGTGCTGGTCAGCATGTTCGTCGATCGTGTGATGGGCTTAGTCGAACTGATGATGATGGCCGGCGTGATGCTGGCGATCGTGTTGCTGGCCGGGCTGGAGAGCTGGCAGCGCATGACAGTGCCCGCCATCACCGTCGGTGTGGTCGCCTGCATTGTGGCCGTGGCGATGGCTTTTCTGTTGTCGCGGCGTCTGCGAGGCGCACTGCGGCTGCAGACGTACTACGAGCGTCTGCCGATCGCGCACCACATCGAGGCGGCGGGCAAGGCGGCCCGGATCTACCGCCGGCGTCTGGGCGTGCTGGGCCGGGCGGTCCTCGTGACTCTCGGCGCCCACGCGATTTTCATCGGCTCCTTCGCGCTGATCGGCGTCTCGTTGCACCTCGACGTACCGTTCTACCAGTACTTCGTCTACCTGCCGCTGATTTACATCATCGGGGCCGTACCGATCACGCCCGGCGGCCTGGGCCTCGTCGAGAAACTCTACGTGACGTTCTTCGTGACAGCCGGGGCGGCCGGCGGCGCAACGGCGATGGAAGTCGTGACGCTGGCGATGCTCGCCCGCTTACTGCCGGTCTTCTGGGGCCTGCCCGGGCTCTACGTCGCAGTCACCGGCCCGAAGCTGCCGAAGGCCGAGGCCATGGAGGCCGAACTGGCCGCTGCCGAGAACGCCGACCTGCACAACTGACGTTGCCGGCCTGCGGAAAATTCTCACCCCGCTGCTCAAGCCAGCGCCTCACATGACGACAATATCCTCGTATGGAAGCTTGGGTTTTGACGTCGCTGCCCTTCCATCTCAAGGTGTAAGACCATGCAGGAACTGGACATCCGGCAAATCAACGAAGCCATCGAGGCGGCCGTCGACAAGTGCATCCCCCTGACGCTGGCGATCGACTCCGACGGCTGGAAGAACCTCCACAGCCGCTTCATTGACGCCGACGAGGAGCACATTCTCGTCGAGCCGGGCATCAGTCGCGACGGTGTACCTCAGGAATTTGTGCCGGCCGAACGCATCGCCCTGAGCTTCAAACTCAAGCATCACAAGTACCTCGGCTCGGCGCGCGTGGTGGGGATGCGCCATTGGACGCTGGAGGACGGCGCGAAGCTGCCGGCCCTGGCGATCTGCTACCCCACGCACATGCAGCGCGTACAGCGGCGAGCTTTTTCACGCGTGGACGTTCCGGACGGCAAGATTGTCCGCGTGAGCTTCTGGCTGGGCGGCAAGGACACCGAGCCGACCGGCTCGTTCAGCGAGTTCCCGGTCTACTCCGCCAAGGTCACCGACATCAGTGCCGGCGGCTTCCGGGCCATCATAAACGACGCCGACCAGCTGGAAATTGAGCCAGGCGACCGTGTCGGCGTGCATATTGTCTTCGGGCCGGGCGAGGAGTCGGTCTACGCCGACGCGCAGTTCCGACACTGCGACGAGGACACCGGGCCGGCTCGCAACCGCCTGGGGCTGGCCTTCCAGTTCCTGGGTCTGCCGCACACTCCCGAAGGCCGCGACGTGCTGAAGCTCATCGCGCAGAAGGTTTCAGAATTCGGCCGCACGCAGGCAAACAGCCGGCACCGTGAGTTCCACCGCCGCCGCACACGGCAGTAAGCGTTCAGAGATTCCAGGCTCTGGCGAAGGCCTTGAAGCTGCGGTCATAGGTCTTCTCGGCGTCGGATGGGAAGCAACAGCCGGGAAGCTGTTTCATCCTCAGGTGGTACTGCAGGCACTCACAGCACAGGCCCTTGCGGTTGCAGCCGCCGTACGTGCATGTGCATATATCGAGGTTCTCGTCCTTCTTGCACTCCATGGCAGTCACTCCTTTTGGGAACAATCCATATCAGCGTCGTGCGGATCATAGGTTGCCAGGGCCGCCCTGGCAAATGCGTTCGGCGTCGAGTTCTCCGGGGAGGCAAGGGGCCAAGGGCAGAGCATCGGGGTGCCACCCTGTTTCCGTGGGAATGTCTTCACCTACGGCACGGCATTTTCGATCGCCCGCAGCAGGCCGGCGCTTTCCCGCGTGGCGCCGGAGATGGTGTCGACGTCCGTGGACTGCGCTTCGACGACGCGGCTGAGCACCTGGCGCGACGTCGTACCGGCCGGACCACGGGCGACCAGCGGGGCAGCGACGCTCGTGATCTGGCCATCGCGAATACTGACGACGACGCCGTACTCATATCGCAAATCGCGTGCCCGCCCGATGTACTGACCGTCCGGCACGTCTTTCAGATCGCGTTCGTTGACAGCCGAGAGGCTGTGGAAACACGCCAGTTGGCTGCCCGCCAGTAACACCAGCAGAACCGTCTGCACCACCGCATGCCGCATTCGTTGCATGCCCATCACGTCTCCCGTTGATGGCGATGACCGTACCACAAAGCCAAGGCCCCGCCAAGCGCGACGGCTGGCCGAATATTTTCAAGAGATGGTATTGACAATCGGCCTGCAATACGGCAAAGTACTTTGCAATACAAAGTACAAGCCACGTCCGAGCGATTCTGCTGCGGACCCCAAGCGGTCCCGGCGGGCCGACGGGGCACGGCGACGATGGCACGAAGGAGCAATGGTATGGACAGTGACAGGGCACGTCGAGAGCTCAAGGCGTTACGCGAACTGATGGAGCGCCCGGTGCGATACTCCACGCAGTCGGGGCTGGCTGCTATCTGGGCCGGTGCAGTGGCGCTGCTGGGGCTGTGGCTGGACGACTGGCTGGTCGAACGCTACATCGATCAGCCGCGGTTGTGTGCACAAACCACCCTCGCCGCTTGGGCGGGCATCTTTGCCCTGGCCTCGGCGGGCGTTCTGTTGCTGACGCGCCTGCGGGAACGCAAGGCCGGCATGCCTCTCTGGTCGCAAATCAAGACGCGCATCCTGCTGACCATCGCCATGCCGTGGCTGGCCGGCATTGGCGTGACACTGGTGATCTTCGGCCGCTGGTACTACGGTCTGGGGCCGAACCAGTGGGGCCTGATTCCACCGCTCTGGATGCTCTGTCATGGCATTGCGTGCTGGCAGGTCGGGGAGTCTTCCATTCGTGAGCTGCGCTGGATGGGGCTGGCGTTCGTCGTCGGCGGATTAGTCACCGCCGGGGGCTTCCAGACGTATCCCTACTGGTCGCTGGGCCTGACCTTTGGCGGCCTGCATCTTATCTACGGCATCATCGTCACGATTCGTTACGGCGGCTAGTTCGCACCGGGAGCAACGTGGCTCGACAAGCGCACAACGAGATTGACGACGTCATTCACCAGAAGACGCGACTGGCTATCATGGCCAGCCTCGCCGGCGTGAAACGTCTGGACTTCAACGAGCTCAAGGCCCAGCTCGGCCTGACGGACGGCAACCTATCGAGGCACCTGAGCCACCTGGAAAACGCCGGCTATGTGAAGATCAGCAAGGGCTTTAAGGGCAAGAAGCCGCGCACGACCGTCGCGATCAGCGCCAAGGGTCAACGCGCCCTGGCCCAGTACCTCCAAGCCCTGCAAAACATTATCGACACAGCGAATCCCTGACCGGCCCCTGCGGCGGGGCGAGACGGAGAGCGTGATATGGACATTCTGGACATAGGCCTTCTGGTCTCGGCGGTCGCGTGCCTGGCGGCGTATCCATTTGCGCAGATGTTCGCGTTCTTTGGTCTGTTGGGGCACCTTTCCGGTCCCCGCGAATTTGGCCGGGCGTGGCGGATTCTGCTATGGGTGATGCTGGTCGTCCTGCCGACGTCGATGGTCGTGCTGTACGAGGAAACGGAGGGCACGGGCCAGTCGGACGATCTGGTCGTTGCCTGGGGCGCGGCGATGCTGGTGCTGACGATCTGCCTCGCTCGGCCGCGATGGCTGTACAGCATCCTGGGCGTGCTGAGTGCCTTCGGAGCCGCTGCCGTGGCGTGTGGATACGTTCTGGAGGTACGCCGGGAGGAACTGATGCAATTGTTCCCGGCTGCGGCGGCGGGGAATTTCCTGCTGCTGGGGGTCGTTATCCTCCGCGGACTCATCGTGGGGCTGGGGGCGGAACATCGTGATCGAAGCTGGCGAGAGGCCCGGCCGAAGCTGCCGTGGCTGCCGGGACTGAATATCGTGAACCCGTTGAAGGAGTTGAACATGTCGACGAACCGATTCATTGCCATTGGTCTGATCTATCTTCTTGTCTCCGGCGCCTGGTTGCTGCTGGGCGGGGCGATGGACGAGCGCACCGAGTCGCTGGACGACGAGCTGTCGGCGGAGATTTACAGCCTCGTCGGGCCGCCCGTGGTTGCGCAGTGGCACCCGTTCTGGGCGGAGAATGACACCGCCAAGCGGGACGATCCCGGCTCGGCCGTCCCATCCGCCGCGACAGTCACGGCCGACATCGAACACGAGAACCGCTACAAGGGCCTGCTGTGGTACAGCACCTTCACGGTGGACTTCCGGGGGGAGTACACGCTGCCGGCCGGTGGGACCGGTGCTTCCGATGGTGTGTTCCGCTTCGAGTTGCCGCCGAACTGCACGCCGATCGACCTGGCCGTGGCCGTCGATGGCGAGCCGGTCGACCTGTCCTACGCCCAGAAGACGTCCGGGCATCTGGCCGTTCCGGTCTCCCGCGATGTCGAGCGACGGGTGACCGTCGCGTTCAAGACGATGGGGCAGAACACGTGGCAGTACACGCCGGCCGACTCGCTCAGCGGGCCGCGCGGCGAACTGCAGAATTTCGCATTGACCGTCACCACGGATTTCGAGGACATCGACTACCCAACGGGTGGCCGAAGTCCCAACGAGCCGGCCACCGACGTCGACGGCGGCAAACGCGCGACGTGGGCATACGAGAACATCATCGCCGCCCAGCCGATGGGCGTGGTCATGCCGCAGCGTGCCAACGCCGGCCCGATCGTTGCACGCATGAGCTTCTTCGCCCCGGTCAGCCTGCTGTTCTTTTTCACCGTATTGTTCATCGTGGTGGTCAAGAAGAGCGTGGTCCTGCACCCGATGCACTATCTGTTCATAGCGGCGGGCTTCTTCGCCTTCCACATCCTGCTGGCCTACACGGCCGACCGCATCTCCATCCACCTGGCGTTCTGGATCAGTGCGGTCGTCAGCGTGTTGCTGGTCGTCAGCTACCTGCGCCTGGTCGCCGGGCTTCGGTTCGCACTGCTGTATGCCGGCGCAGCCCAACTGGTGTATCTGGTCGGCTTCTGCTACGCGTTCTTCTGGGTGGGCATGACGGGCCTGACGATCACGGTGGTGGCTATCCTCACGCTGTTCGTGCTGATGCAGGCAACGGGTCGGCTGGACTGGGCCGCCGTCTTTGCCGCCCGGCGGGGCAACGAGCCGGCCGTGCCTCCCGCGCCGCCCATCCCGGCCACCGCGGCTGGCGGAGACGACAAGGCCTGACCGGCGAAACCGACGCGGAGCCCGGCCAAAGGTGGATTTCCGGCCGGGCACCGCGGAGAAGTCTCGAACGGGACGGCGCGGGCGGGTAGAATTCCTACCCAGCAAGGAGATCCCATGAACGTTGTGCATGTAACACACGAAGCGGTGGAGAAGATCGGCGGCATCGGGACGGTGATCGCGGGCCTGACGACAGCGGAGGCCTACGACGAGGCCGTCGACCGTACCGTCCTGCTCGGCCCGTTGTTCGCCACGGACAAGCCCGTCAACGAGCGACTCGGTGAAGGCGGCAAAATCATCTACAGCAGTCTTGACGAAATCCGGCCGCGCGAGTGGCTGGAGAAGTTTACGCCGATCGAGCAGACCTACGACGTCCACGTCATCTACGGCACGCGGCAGATTCACGAGCCGTATAGCGACCGGACGGTCAAGGTCGAGGTGATCGTGGTCGACGTCTTCCACGCCAACGAGGCGCGGCTGAACCTCTTCAAGGGCCAACTCTTCGAGAAATTCGGCGTGCCGTCCGAGCAGTTCCAGGACATATGGGAGTACGAGGAATACGTCCGCCTGGCCGAGCCGGGCTACGAGGTGCTCAAGGCCATCGGCGTCGACGGGCGAGGCGAGCCGGTGGTACTGCTGGCCCACGAGTACATGGGCATGCCGACGGCCCTGAAGGCATGCCTCGACGGAGCGCCGAACGTGCGGACGGTATTCTACGCGCACGAGGTGGCGTCGGTCCGGCCGATCGTCGAAAAACAGCCCGGGCACGACACGATGTTCTACAACGTCATGAACAAGGCCCGCGAAGAAGGCCGGACGCTGGAAGAGGTCTTCCCGCAGACGCGCGACGAGTACAAGCATCCGCTGGTCAAGGCCAGCCGCTACTGCGACCACATCTTCGCCGTGGGTGATTTCGTTGTCTCGGAGATGAAGTTCCTCGACCGGCACGTCGCCCGCACGGATATCGACCTGGTTTACAACGGAATCCCGGCCGAGCGTTGCACGCCGCGGGAGCGTCGCGAGAGCCGCTCGCTGCTAAAGCAATACGCCTCCAGCCTGCTGGGATGGGAGCCGACGTGGATCTTCACGCACGTGGCCCGGCCGGTGCTGAGCAAGGGCATCTGGCGTGACCTTCGCATCATGCACGAACTGGAATCGCGGCTGGCCGCCCGGGGCGAGTCGGCGATCTTCTTCATGCTCGGTACCCTCGCCGGAACCCGGCGGCGGGCGGACGTCCTCCAGATGGAGCGCGTCTACGGCTGGCCGCTCGCCCACGAGACAGGCTACCCGGACCTCGCGGCCGGTGAGGAAGTTGTCGGCGGCATGTTCGACGCCTTCAACCGCGACCACGAAGCCAGCCGGGCCGTCTTCGTCAACCAGTGGGGCTTTGACGCGCGCTGCTGCGGCCGCCGCATGCCCGAGGGCATGAGCATCGCCGATCTACGCCGCGGCACAGACCTCGAGTTCGGCCTGAGCGTGTACGAGCCGTTTGGCATCAGCCAGCTTGAACCGCTGAGTTTCGGGGCGCTGTGTGTGGTCAGCAACGTATGCGGCTGCATGGGATTCGTCAAGGCGGTCGCCGACGCCGGCGAGTACGAGCATGTCATCGAGGCCGATTTTCTCGGACTGGAAGGTCCAAAGTCGCTCGGCGAGATGCTAGAATTAGGCGGCCGTGAGCGTGATGCGGTGGAAGACCGCGAAGCACGCCGACTGGCCAAGGTGGTCATCGATCGCCTGCCACGTGATGCGCAGACCGGCGAACAGCGAATCGCCCGCGGTTGTGAACTCGCCAGCCGTATGAGTTGGGAACGCGTCGTGCGCGAGTATCTGCTGCCAAGCCTTGACCGGGTGGCCGAGGAATAGTACGCCGTACAGCCGTACCGGAGACCGATGCCATGAAGTTGAGACTTTCGCCCGCCGCTGAACTTGGCATCCGGGCTTCGCTGCTACTCACCGAGCACTACGGGAAGGGGCCTGTCACGCTCGCGCAGATCAGCGAGGTGTCGGAACTCTCCGGCGAGTATCTCTCAAAGGTCCTAACCATGCTCAGTCGCGCCAACGTCGTCAACTCCGTCCGCGGCAAGCACGGCGGGTACGTACTGGCCGCCGACCCGTCGACGATCAACCTCCTGCAGGTCGTCGAGGCCATCGAAGGCCCGACCGCCCTGAACCTCTGCCAGTTCGACCCGCCGCGCTGCGAAAACGTCGAGGACTGCAAGGTCCAGAGAATATGGCACGAGTTGCAGGAAATCTTCGATGCCAAGCTCAAGTCCATGACCCTCGACCAGTGCATCTGAACGACGCGCCGTCTCGTTGAAGTGCGGGGCCTGATCTGATATCGTCCCACGGGCGCACTACGCGGCCAACCCGCTGAGCTACAGGGCATGTACTCCTGCCGTACGTGCCCAAGAGGACCGAAAGGACGGTATCGTGAGCATCACACTTCGTAGCGACTGTGAATACGCATTGGTCGTGCCGACCAGCATGGGCGTCCGTTTCACGCCCGCCAACGGCCAGCCATTCCACTGCGGTGGCAACTACCTGCTTCAGGCGACCAGCGCCGAGACCAACGTCGCCAGCGTATCGGCCTACCTTGGCCTGCCCGTGAAGGTCCTGACGAGCTTCGTCAAGGGCAGCCCGATCGCCCGGTTCATCAAGAGCGACCTGGCGGGGCGCGGCATGGCCTTCGAGGGCCCGGAACTCGACCAGGGCGGCCCGTGGGGCTACCGCCACCAGTTCAACCTGGCCGACAGCGGCGCCGGCAGCCGCGGACCACGCGTCTGGAACGACCGTGCCGGCGAGGTCGGCCGAACGCTCAACGTCAAGGACTTCGACCTCGAGCGCATCTTCGGCGCGGAGGGCGTGCGGGTTGTTCACGTTTCGGGGCTCGTCGGCGCGCTGTCCCCGCAATCCAGCGAGTTCTGTCTCGAAATCGCCCGGGCCGCCAGGAAGCACGGCACGCGCATCAGCTTCGACCTGAACCACCGGGCCTCGTTCTGGGAAGGACGCGAGAAGGAACTTCACGAGATCTTCACCGAGATCGCCAGCGTCTCGGACATCCTCATTGGCAACGAGGAAGACTTCCAGTTGTGCCTCGGCCTGGACGGTCCCGACCCCGGCGGAAAAAACGTGGCGGCCAAGATTGACAGCTTCAAGGGCATGATCAACCGCGCAAAGGAGCAGTTCCCCAACGCGAGCGTCTTCGCCACCACGCTGCGGGACGTGGTCTCCGTGAACCACCACCTGTGGGGCGCGATCATGGCCGAGGGCGGCGACTTCCACGTCGTCGAGCCGCGCGACATCACGGTCCTCGACCGCATCGGCGGCGGCGACGGCTTCGTCGGCGGCATGCTCTACGGCGTGCTGAAGGGCTGGGAGCCCCGGATGTGGGTCCAGTTCGGCTGGGCCACGGGCGCCCTGGCCACGACGATGCTGACCGACTACGGCCAGCCCGCGGACGAGGAGCAGGTCTGGACCATCTGGGCCGGCAACGCCCGCGTCAAGCGGTAGCGAGCACCGATGGGCCGTGACGGTCGGTCGGGCCATAGCACGGCACGCGGGCGTTCCGCCCGTGAGTACCACGGCCATCGTGGCCGTGAGACGGTATCGTATTGACGATACGGGTGAGACGCCCATGCCACGGGCATGGATGCGGTAGCCGTGGTCGGTCGGACTATGTGCTTGACCTGGCCGAGGGGGGCGGCCTACAGTCTCAAGCGAGGCAATCGCAGACCGGCCGGCCGCCGCAACTGCGGAGCGATCCATGAGTGCTGTCGAGACAACGCTGGTCGTCATCAAGCCCGACGCCGTGCATCGCCGGCTCGTCGGTCACGTCATTCAGCGCTTCGAGCAGCGCGGCCTGCAGATCCGCGCGATGAAGATGCTGCACCTCAGCGAGGCCGACGCCCGCGAACTCTACAGCGTCCACGAGGGCAAGGAGTTTTACGAGCCGCTGGTCGCCTTCGCCACTTCCGGACCGGTCGTGGCGATGATGCTGTCCGGGCCGCACGCGATCGACGTGGTCCGGGATATGATGGGCCCGACCTTCGGCCCCGAGGCGCCCGCCGGGAGCATCCGCGGCGACTTCGGCCTCAGCCGACGCTTCAACATCGTCCACAGCAGCGACTCGGCGGAGAGCCTCGCGTGCGAAATGCCCGTCTTCTTCAGCGAGAGCGACGTGCTGGACTACGCCATGCCGGACGACGCCTGGCTGGCGCCGCCGGAGGAGAGAGCACCATGAAAATCCAGCGCGCCGACGACATTACCGCCAATGACGTCAACATCGACGGGGCCGAGAAGGTCCGCATGCGGATGCTCGTCGGCCCGGACGACGAGGCACCGACGTTCTACATGCGGCAGTTTGTGGTCGAGCCCAGCGGCCATACGCCGAGACATGAGCACGGATGGGAACACGAGTGCTACATCCTCGCCGGCAGCGGCGTGGTCCTCACGCCCGATGGTGCGAAACCCATCGGCCCCGGCGACTGCCTGCTGGTGCCACCTAACGAGGAGCACCAGTTCCGCAACACCGGCGACCAGCCGCTGACGTTCCTCTGCCTCGTACCGAAGACGGACTGACCGGCCAGGTCACAGCAGAGACACAGAGAACGCAGAGACAACGGGACGTGGCATGCGGGCGTGCCGTCTGACTGAAGCACGGGCGTGCCTGGGTCGTGACCGGGCATCCTGGCCCCGACGGGGCCTGATGGGAATAGCCGTGGGCGCAAGCCCACAGACGATGTGCCAGTACGGCGCAGCCCCGGAGGGGCGAGACGGACCAGGCGGGCCCTGTCGTTACCGCAGGTGCTAAGCCGCGCACGTTCTTTGCCAGAAAGCGTATTGCATGACCCAGGCCGCCCAACAGATCGAAGACCTTCGCGAGGAGATCCGCCGCCACGACCGGCTGTACTACGTCGAGGCCAGGCCGGAGATTTCCGACCGCGAGTACGACCGCCTGATGCAGCAGCTCGAGGACCTCGAAGCTGAGCATCCCGAGCTGGTTACCGACGACTCGCCCACGCAGCGCGTCGCCGGCGAGCCGATCGAGGGCTTCCGCACGGTCCGCCACGCCGTGGCCATGCTCAGCGTCGACAACACCTACAGCCGCGAGGACCTCGACGTCTTCGACCGGCGCATCGGCAGGAACCTCGGCCACGACGACTTCAGCTACATCGTCGACCCCAAGATCGACGGCGTGGCCGTGAGCCTGCGATACGAGGAACGCATGCTCGTGCTGGCCGCCAGCCGCGGCGACGGCACCGAAGGCGACGACATCACCTCCAACGTCCGGACGATCCGCTCGGTGCCGCTGAACCTCGGCCGCCACGGCCTGCCGGACGTGATCGAAATTCGCGGCGAGATCTACTGGCCCCGCAAGAGTTTCGCGGCCTACAACGAGCAGCGCCGGCAGCGAGGCGAGGAACCCTTCGCCAACCCCCGCAACGGGGCGGCCGGCACGCTGAAGCAGTTGGACCCCCGGGCGGCGGCCGAGCGCGGCCTGGCGTTCATCGCACACGGCATCGGCGAGATGTCCGAGCAGGTGACCGGGACGGCCGAGGAGCTCTTCGAGCTGCTCCGCGTCTGTGGCGTGCCGATCAACCGTCACGGTCGAACGTGTCGCGATATCGACGAGGTCTGGCAGGCCATCCAGGACTGGGAGGCCCGTCAGCACCAGGCGGATTTCGAATCCGACGGCATGGTGGTCAAGGTCAACGAACTGGCCCTGCGCGAGCAGCTCGGGGCCACCAGTAAGTATCCCCGCTGGTGTATCGCCTACAAGTACGAGACGGCCCGGGCCGAGACGGTTCTCCGCGACGTGAGCTTTCAGGTCGGCCGCACGGGCGTGATCACGCCGGTGGCCCACTTTGACCCGATTCCGCTCGGCGGCACGACGGTCTCCAACGCCAGCCTGCACAATGTCGAACAGGTCCACCGTCTGGGCGTTCGCATCGGAGACACCGTCATCGTCATGAAGGCCGGCGAGATCATCCCGCAGGTTGAGGGCGTGGCCGAGCGTGGCGACGCCATGAGCGTTCGCGAAATCGAACCGCCCGCCACCTGCCCGGAATGCGGGGCCGAGGCGGTTCGCGACGTCGGCGGCGTGTTCCTGCGATGTCCCAATGCCGACTGCCCCGCACGCCTGCGCGAGCAACTGGTCTTCTTCGCCGGACGCAACCAGATGGACATCGAAGACCTCGGCCCGACGGTCATTGCCACGTTTGTCGAGCAGGGCAAGCTGACGTCGTTGCCGGACATCTACCGCTTCAAGCGGGAGGACCTGCTGGGGCTGAAGCTCAAGAGCTTCGTCAACGAGAGCGGCAAGAAGGTTCAGCCGACGATCCAGGACCAGAAGGCCGACAAGATCGTCCGGGCCATCGAGGTCAGTAAGGGGCGCGGCCTGGCGACGGTGCTGACGTCGATGGGCATTCCGAACGTTGGCCGTTACTGGGCGGAGGAATTTGCTAAGCGGTTCGCGTCCGCCGAGCAGCTCTGCCAGGCCAGTCGGGAGCATCTACAGGACCTCTTCCGTGATCGCGAGCCGAAAATCCCACGCGAGATCGTGAATCAGCTGCAACGTCTGAAAGGCCAGGCCGCCATGGACGACCTTAAGGACCAGCCGTTTACGGCGGCGAACCTTGTCGCCTCCGGTATCGCGCACATCGGACCGACGCGGGCGAAGAAGCTCGTCGCCAGTGACATCGATTCCTGGGACACACTGGCGGCGGCAACGCCCCGTGAGATCGCCCAGGCTCTGGATATCGCCTGGCCGGCGTATGAAATTGCCGACGGCCTGTATGCCTACCTGCACGATGAGGGCGGCTGCGAGATGCTGGCGGAGCTGGCGTCGCTTGGGGTGAACGTGGAGTATGGCGGGGCCGGCGAGGTCGAAGGCCCGCTGACCGGCCGGACGGCCGTCGTCACCGGCACGCTGCAGCATTTCAGCCGCAAGGAAGCTGAAGCCGCCATCGCTGCCGCCGGCGGCCGGGCCACCTCCAGCGTGTCGAAGAACACGGATGTCGTAGTCGCCGGCGAGGGGGCCGGATCCAAGGTGGGCAAGGCCCGCGAGTTAGGCGTGGAGGTCATCGGCGAGGCCGAGTTCTTGGCCCGTCTGGGGGGCGGGCCAACGGGCGAGTCTGCCGCCACTGTTGTCCCACCAGAGCCCGCCGAGCGGAAGGGGCTGTTTGACCTCTGACGACCGGGCGCCAAAAAAACGGACCCACTGGTGAGGTGGGCCCGACGGCGATTCGCGAGAATCCGGAGGCTTAGCACATGGCAGCGTAGAAGAGGACGACGTACAGCGCCACCCTCAATCGATTGCCCTTAATTCCGATCGCGCTCAACATGCGACGGCTCCGGCTTTTTTGGAAGGCGAGGCCTCGGTTGGCCTCGATGGTCTACATTCCATAGTACGGCGCTTCGGCGCAGGCGCGAAGGGGAGAAACGGGAAATCCAGCCGGCTACGTCGTGTAGTCGGCGTTGAGGGCGATGTACTCGCGCGACAGGTCACAGGTCAGGGCGGTGAAGTGGCCCTTGCCCAGACCGAGGTCGGCCTCGATGCGAACCTCCGGCTGCTGCAGGGCTTCTTCGACGCGGGCGACGTTGAACGCCCGGCCCGTGCCGTTGGAGAAGACCAGCACCCCGCCGATGCGGATCCTGAGCGTCTCGGCTCGAACGGTTGCACTGCTCTTGCCGAGGGCCATCGCGATGCGACCCCAGTTGGGATCGCCGCCGTGGACGGCCGTCTTGAACAGCGGACTGTCGGCGACGCTCTTGGCGGCCGCTTCGGCGTCGGCGTCGTTGCGGGCGCCGCTGACGGTGACCTCGATCAGCCGCGTGGCACCCTCGCCATCGGCGGCGATTGCCCGTGATAACTCCCCGCAGACCTCCCGCAGGGTGGCCAGGAACTTGCGGTAGTCGGCCGAGCCGGCCTTGACGCTTTTGTTGCCGGCGGCTCCGCTGGCGAGGATCGCGACGATGTCGGAGGTGCTCGTGTCGCTGTCGACGGTCACGGCATTGTAGGTCGTGCGGACGACCTCCCGCAGGGCCTTGCGCAGCAGTGTCGGCGAGATGGCCAGGTCGGTGGTGACCGGCGAGATCATCGTGGCCATCGACGGGGCGATCATGCCCGCGCCCTTGGCTATGCCCGCGATGGCGACGCGACTGCCGCCGATGTGTGTCTTCACGACGGCGGTCTTCGGCCGCGTGTCGGTCGTCATCATGGCCCGCATGACCATCGCGTCGTTACGGGTCGAGAGCTTGCCGCCGGCGTCGTCGATACCCGCCGTGATTTTGCCTATCGGCAGACGCTGACCGATCACGCCCGTCGAGGCCACGAGGACCTTCTCGGCCGTCGTGTCGAGCTGCCGGGCCGTTCGCTTGGCCATGGTCTCGGCGTCGCGCAGACCGGCCTTGCCGGTACAGACGTTGCTACAGCCGCTGTTGACGACGAAGGCCCGCACCTTGCCCCGGCCGCTGGGTAGGATGCTCCGCACCCACTGGATCGGTGCGCCGACGATCTGGTTCTGCGTGGTGACGATGGCGGCCGAGCAGTCGGCCTCGCCGGCGATGATCGCCAGGTCCGGCTTGCCCGAGGCCTTGATGCCGCAGGTCGTGCCCGCCGCCCTAAAACCCTTCGGCAGTGTGATGTGTCGAATCATATCAACTCCGTTCATCCGAAAAGATAACCAGAAAGGTCGCGAAGAGCACCAAGGTTCCTGCATCGAATGGGTGCCCTGGACCTTCCGTATGTGCTTGCCAGGTCTGTCTCTACTCCTGCTATTCTTCAGCCTGCAGGGTGGCACCCAAATAGCGCCGGGCGCAAGTGCGGGGAATGCGGTCTAAAAGCCGGCAAGCCACAAAGGGACGGCACAGCATCAGGCGGGTGTCGCCTCTTGGTGGCTCATTCCTTTCGGTGCGTGATCGTCGGGCTTCCGCCGTCGCCAAGGCTATGGCGAGAGCGGTGCGGCCACGGCTATGCCTGTCAGGCCCTTCAGGCCAAGGCACCGTGCGATGCTCTATCACCGCGACACGTATGTCTTTCGGCAGTCCGTTGTGCGCGGTGCAGCATTCCCAAAGGGACGCCGTTGGCACGGCTGCGCCGCGAGAGAAGGTGGTGGAGCAGGTGCTCCACCACCCACAAAACCACGTTACGATTCTTGCAGGACGCGGCTCAGCCCTGTTCTGCTTCACTTTTCTGATGACCTTCGGGCCTCCGTGTCCCACATGTCTCAGTACAGGCCGGCGGTTTCGTCGAGGCCGAACATCAGGTTCATGTTCTGGATGGCCTGCGTGCTGGCGCCCTTCAGCAGGTTGTCCAGCACGGAGAAGAGCTTCACCTTGCCTTTGTTCATGGTGGCCGCAACATCGCAGAAATTGGTCCCCGCGACGTGCTTGGTGTTGACGGCTCCGCCGGGGCGGACGCGGACGAACGGCTTGTCGGCGTAGGCCTCCGTGAGGGCGGCCAGGAGTTTCTCCGGCGTGGCCTCGCAGGTCGGATCGGCGTAGATGCTGCAGAGCATGCCGCGATCCATCGGGCACAGGTGCGGCTGGAACAACAGATCGACCGTCTGGCCGCTGACCGTCGAGAGCACCTGCTCCATCTCCGGCTGGTGCCGGTGTCCGCCGACGCCGTAGGGTTTGAAGCTCTCGTTGGTCTCGGGGAAATGCAGGGCGAGGTTCGGCCTTCGCCCCGCGCCGCTGACGCCGCTGACGGCATTGACGACGATACCGGTCGGCTCGATCAGACCGGCCTCGAGGATCGGCGCAGCGGCCAGCGACGTGCATGTGGGGTAGCAGCCGGGGTTGGCCACGAGGTCGGCCTTGGCGATATCATCGGCGAAGTACTCCGGCAGCCCGTAGACGGCCTCGGCGAAGCGGTCGGCGTCGGTGTGCTCGCAGTACCAGTTTTCGTAGACCTCGCGGCTGTTGAGGCGATAGTCGGCCGACCAGTCGATGACCTTCAGGCCGATCTTTCGGAGCTTCGGCACGTAGGCCATGGCGACCTTGTGCGGCACGCAGAGCATGGCCAGATCGGCCCCGCGCGACGCGACGGCATCAATGTCGAAACGTTCCTGGTCGAGGTCGCACTGGCCGGTCAGCAGAGGGTAGAACTCGTTCATCGGGCCGAGTTCGCCTTCGGGGCCGAAGACGCCCACCACCTGGGCCGCCGGGTGCCGTCGCAGCCAGCGTAGGGCCTCGAAGCCTGCGTAACCGCTGCCGCCGACAAGGACGACGCGTATTGGCGTTGTTGCATTCATGGCCATACGTGGTTGGCTCCTTTTTTGTGTAGGCAATTGGCGCCTCGTGCCAGGCAACAGGAAAGAGGCATCTGGCATCAGGGTAAGGGCACGGGATATCCGGGACCTCAGGCTTGTGCCACCAGTGTGCCAATCAATCCAAACAGGATTCTTGCTTCATGTTATGTTTCATCGGCCAAGGTTTCACAGGTCAGGCGTGCAAATCCCTGACGCTGCAGATATAAGAAGGATTCTTCATGTCAATGCCCTCGGTGTCGTTCGAGTAGTCTCAGCCTTGCGGTCTACGTTCTGATGCCGGTTGCCTGTTGCCTTCTTTCCAAGAAAAGACCCCGGCAAGTGTGTGCCTGCCGGGGCCGTGGGGTTGTCGTTCGTATCGAAGCGCTTACCGCTTGGAGAACTGGAACCGCTTGCGGGCACCGGGCTGGCCGGGCTTCTTCCGCTCGATCATGCGCGAGTCGCGCGTCAGCAGGCCCTTGTCGCGCAGGTCGTGGAGCAGTTCGGGCTGGTGGGCGACGATGGCGCGGGCGAGTCCGAGCTTGATCGCATCGGCCTGGCCGGTCGTGCCGCCGCCTTTGACGTTAACGTACACGTCATAGGACTTCAGCATATGGGCGGCGCGGAGGGGGGCAAAGACGGCGTTGCGGTCCTTCTGTGCACAGAAGAACTCGTCGACCTTCTTGCCGTTGATGCGGATTGTGCCCGCGCCGGGGCGAATGCGAACACGCGCAACCGAGGTCTTGCGCCGGCCCGTGCCCCACATCCAGAGCTGACCGTCGGGAAGTTCGGGGGCGGTGCGGCTCTTGACGGCCGTGGCCGTCGCCTGGGTGTCCGTGGCGGCCGGAGTCGAGGGCTGTTCGCCGGTCGTCTCGGGTGTAGGCTCGTTGCTGTCGTTGATGTCTGCCATGAAGTTTCCTGCAAAATGCTGTGCTGTGGGGGTTACAGTTCCAGCGCTTCCGGCTGCTGGGCCTGGTGGGGGTGTTCACTGCCGGCGTATACCTTGAGCTTGCTGCACATGGCCTCGCCGAGCTTGGTCTTGGGCATCATCCGCCGGACGGCCTCCTGGATCACGCGGTCGGGATGCTTCACGAGCATCTCGGCGGCGGTGGTTTCCTTCTGTCCGCCGGGATAGCCACTGTAACGCTTGTGGACCCGTTCGCGGGGCTTGTTGGCGCCGGTCAACTTGACCTTCTCGGCGTTGATTACGACGACGAAGTCGCCGCAGTCAACGTGCGGAGTATAGGCAGGGCGGTGTTTGCCCTGGAGAATCGGGGCGATACGGGCGGCCAGGCGACCGACCACCTGCTCGGCGGCATCGATGAGATACCACTGCTTTTCGATCTCGCCGGGCTTGGCCATGTAGGTCCTGTTTGTCATCGGAACGTTTCCTGTCTCAGCGTCCGGGTACGGGCTCAAAAACTACTGCACGCAAAGAACGTCGCATTATCGACATGACGTGCGGGATCGTCAAGTCGTTTTTGCAGCGAATCCTGACCCGAATGCCCCGGTTCGCGCTGTACAGAATCCGGCTCCGGTGGTAAACTGAATACGTCATGGCCGTATCGCGTGTCATCCGAGTACCCAACCGGGCCCCCTGGCCCTGGCCCCCGCCACGCGCCTGAAGCGTGGCCACTCCACTCGTCCGGCCCCCGCTGCGTGGCAAGCCTTGCCTCTACCCCCAGATCGTCGCACAATCATGGCGGAGCGTTTTTACCCATACTGCCCGCTGAGACAGGACCATGAAACACTACCATCCGAATTTTGAAGACTTCCGTGCCCTCTGCGACCAGGGCAACACCATCCCGGTTTACCGCGAACTGCTGGCCGATGCACTCACGCCGGTCAGCGCCTACCAGCGACTGGCCCGGCCCCTGGGCTTCGCCCCGGCGAAGTACAGCTTCCTGCTCGAGAGCGTGGTTGGCGGCGAGAAAATCGCCCGTTATTCCTTCGTGGCGGCAAATCCCGAAGCCACCTTCACCGCCCGTCGCAACGAGATCACCATTGAACGCGCCGGCCAGCCTGCCGAGACGCTGCAGTCGCACGACCCGCTGGCCGAACTGTCGACGATGCTCGGTTCGTATCAGGTCGTTCACCTGCCGAGCCTGCCGCGTTTCACCGGCGGCGTGGTCGGCTACGCCGGTTACGACATGGTGCGATACTACGAGGACATCGGCGACGGCCCGACGGATGATCGCGGCCTGGCGGACCTGAGTTTCGGCCTCTACCGGACGATGGTGATGTTCGACCACGTCTCCAAGACGATCAAAGTGGTGTGCAACGCGCACGTCACGGACGATCCCGGCGCGGCGTACGCCGAGGCGACCGACGCCATCGAAAAGACCATCACGCGCCTGCGCGAGGGGGGCGAGCGGCCTGTCGGCGAGATTTACATCGAGGGCCTGCCGCAGAAGCCGTTCCAGAGCAACGTCACGCGGCCGGAGTACATGCGGGTCATCGAGGCCTGTAAGGAGTACATCCACGCGGGGGATATTTTCCAAGTGGTCCCGAGCCAGCGGCTGAGCGTCGATACGACGGCCAGTCCGTTCGACATCTACCGGGCGCTGCGGGTGGTGAACCCATCGCCGTTCATGTTCATGCACACCACACCGGATGCCACGCTCGTCGGCGCGAGTCCCGAGATTCTCTGCCGCGTCGAGGACGGCGTAATTACCAATCGACCGCTGGCGGGGACGCGTCGCCGCGGCGTGACGCCGGAAGAAGACCTCGCCCTCGAAAAGGAACTGCTGGCCGATCCCAAGGAGCGCGCCGAGCACATCATGCTGGTGGACTTGGCCCGCAACGATGTCGGCCGGGTGGCCGAGCCGAAGAGCATCGACCTCGCCGACCTGATGACGGTTGAACGCTACAGCCACGTCATGCACATCGTCTCGGACGTCAAGGGCGCACTTGCACCGGGCATGACGGCCTTTGACGCCCTGCGGACGTCGCTGCCGGTCGGCACGGTCAGCGGTGCGCCGAAGATCCGGGCGATGGAGATCATCGACGAGTTCGAGCCCACGCGGCGAGGCCCGTATGCCGGGGCGGTCGGCTATGTCGACTTTAGCGGCAACATGGACATGTGCATCGCGCTGCGGACGATGGTGATCACCCGTGGCAAGGCGTACGTGCAGGCCGGCGGCGGCATCGTGGCTGACAGCGACCCGGCCGCCGAGTACGAGGAAACCATCAACAAGGCCAAGGCGCTGCTCAAGGCCGTGGAAATCGCCGAGAGCGGCTTCGGGGAATAGGGGCCATCGAGCGTCAGCCCGTGCGGAGCAGATTGCGCAATGGGACGACGAGCGACGGCTGATCGTCGTGGCCGTGTGCCAGAGAAGCTTTGGATCGACGTTCTTCTTTTGTATGAATGGGCTGCCCCAAGTCCCTATGAGGTCCAGGACTTCTTGTATGAATGGGCTGCCCCAAGTCCCTATGAGGTCCAGGACTTCTTGTATCAATGGAATGCGAACAGTCCGCTTGGAAATGGAACGCGCCGCGAGCATCAAGGAGCGGACACGCAGACGCACTGGCTAATTCGTTAATTGGTGAATCGGTGAATTGGTAAAGACCGAGTGTTCGCGACGATGACGCACAGACAAACGGCCCGGCCACAGCAGTGAGGGCTTTCTAGGCGGGCTGTTAGGCGTCGACGGCACGTCGACGTCGACGGTGAAGCATCACGACCAGTGCATGGACGGCAACCGCGGCGGCTGCGCCTGCTGCGCTGGCGATCCAGTCGAGCAGGGAGGCGTGGCGGTTGACGAGTGGCTGGGTGAGTTCATCGACGGCACCGTAGGCGGCTATGACCAGAAAGGTCAGCATCTGTCGGCGCGACAGGGAGCGGCCGTAAGCCCACAGCGTCAGCAGGAGACTCGTGGCGAGGACGAAGTAGGCCGCGAAGTGCATCGTCTTGTCGCTGGGCGCGGCGGGAGGCAGTGTCGGCAGGGGGATGTGGGTGAGGACGGCCTCGGTTGTCCATAGGGTGATACAGGCGGCCAGCAGGCCACGGCGCCGGCGGCGGGAGGGCGTGGCGATCGCCGGCATGTCAGACTCCCGGAGCGGCCGACCCGGTGTCGAGTCGCTGGAGCACCTCGCGGGACAGGGCGGCGTAGTCGGCGGCGCCGTTGCTGCGGGCGTCGTAGTCGAAGATGCTCAGGCCGTGCGACGGGCATTCGGCGAGGCGGATGTTGCGGCGGATGACGGAGTCGAAGACGGTCGCGCCGGCCCAGGGGGTTTCCCCGTTGGCGTCGGAGGCGAAGAACTCTCGCACGTCGTCGACGACGTCGCGGCCGAGTCGCGTGACCGTCTCGTACATGCACAGGACCACGCCCAAAACCGTGAGGCGGGGGTTGAGATGGTCGCGGACTTCGCGAATCGTCTCCAGCAGCCGCGCCAGGCCCTGCATGGCCAGGAAGTGCGGTTGAAGCGGGATGATGACTTCGTCGGCGGCGGCGAGGGCGTTGACGGTGACCAGACCCAGCGCGGGCGGGCAGTCGATGAGGACGAACTCCAGCGGCAGGTGACGTGCCGCGATCAGGCTGTCGCGCAGCCGGTATTGCCAGTTGTTCTGCCCGGCGAGGTCCATGTCGATCGAGGCCATGTCGGCGGTGGCCGGCACGATGCACAGGTGCGCGTCGAGCCGTTCGGCGGCGGTGGAGATGGTGACGTCGCCGGCAAGAACGTCGTAGACGCTGGGGGCATCGTCGTCGGCTTCGAGGTTGAACTGCAGGGAGAGGTGGCTCTGCGAGTCGAGGTCAACGAGGCAGACGCCGCGCTGCTGGCGGGCCAGTCCGGCACCGAGGTTGGCGACGGTCGTGGTCTTGCCCACGCCCCCTTTCTGATTGATTACGGCAATGGTCTTCACGGCAGGCATTATAGGGAGTTGGTGTGAGCAGGCAAGTGCGCAAAAAAAAGCGGCGAGCGAATCGCGGGATCGCTCGCCGTATATGTCGCACAACCTGCGGGCCGAAGCCCGAAGGCCGATACCGTAAAGCCTGTCTCGGCGGCTGGTACGTATCTGTGACGCCTCCCTCAAAAGTCAGGTGGGCGGAAAAGCAGAACGATTTTGCAACGCAAACAAAGAAGTTATGTCACGAAAACGGTGCTGAGCGGCACTTCCTCGGACTTCTGAGGGAGGCGTCATCTGTGAGTCGACTATCGACGCTTGCTCGCCTTCTTGGCCTTCTTCTTGGCCTTCTTCTTGGCCTTCTTCTTGGCCGTCTTCTTCGCCGTCTTCTTCGGCTTCTTGACCGTCTTGCGCGCCTTTTTCTTTGCCTTCTTGGCAGCCTTCTTCACAGGCTTCTTGGCTTTCTTGGCGGTCTTCTTGGCCTTCTTCGTAGCACGCTTCTTGGCCTTTTTGGCCTTCTTCGTAGCGGCCTTCTTCGTGGCTTTCTTCTTCGCGGTCTTTCGGGTCGCCTTCTTCTTGGCGGCCTTTTTCCGCGTCGCCTTCTTGGCTTTCTTCGTTGCCTTCTTGCGCGTCGCCTTCTTTGTGGCTGTCTTCTTGGCAGCCTTCTTCTTGGCCTTCTTAGCCTTCTTCTTTGCCATGCTCTTATCACCTCCTTTCGTGCGATTGAGCACAAAGAGAAAAATTCAAGTCCCATCTGTTTATATGTGATCGCCGTTCGCTTGCAAGACAATTCACAACACAATCTTGCATGCACGCTATTCATCGACCGACACGGCGACCGACATTGAGTGATTCTTCGTCCGAGCGAACGTTTGCATAGACAGATATGGGCTGGCATATATATGGATAGGCTGTAATGAATGTTCGTTGGAGGGCGACGCCTCAGAGGCGGCGTCCGCAAGATTGGCTGCCAACGACTGCCAGTGTGGCTGCGTGAAATTTCCTGCGCACTTGCACGAGAATCCGATACGATATGACGCCTATGAAGCTGACACTTTCCGACAGGATGACCAAGTGGACGTGCCTCCTTCGCCGAGGGGCGGGGGTTGGACTTGTATTGATGACGGCGTTGCTGGCGGGTTGCCCGGCCGAGCCTACGGGCGAAACGCCGGTCGGCAAGTGGTACTGGACCGAGCCGGTCACCGGATCGAGCTACTATATCTATGTGCCGTTAAAGTACGACCACAGCAAAGCGGCGCCGGTGATTATCAGTTGCCACGGCACGATCCCGTACGATGTCTCCAACTCGCATATCGAGACGTGGAAGGGCTTCGGCGAGAAGTACGGCTGCATCGTGATCTGCCCCGACCTCGTGGGCACGGACGGTATTTTCGGAGACGGGTCGACTGGCGCGATGCTGGAGGACGAGCGTCGCATCCTCAGCATCCTCAGTTCCCTGAGCTACAAGTACAACATCGACCGGGCGAACATCCTGCTAACCGGTTTCTCCGGTGGCGGCTTCCCGACGTACTTCGTCGGACTTCGCAACCCGGACGTCTTCACGTGCATCGCGCCTCGCAACAGCAACTTCAATGAGAACAACCTCCACGGCTGGTATCCGCCGGAAGCCAAGGACCTGCCGATCTTCGTGCCGTGGGGCTCGAACGATCCAGGAACCATCCAGGCACAGGCGCAGAACGCGGTGAGCTATCTGCGTCGCCACGGCTTCACGCGAGTGAGGCAGAAGATCATCCCCGGCGCCGGACACGAACGTCGGCCGAATCTGACCATGGGGTTTTTCCGCAATCTGTGGAAGACGCCGAACCCCACGATCCCGCCGTCCGAACGGGAACGACGCAGAAGCCCCCGGCCGCAGACGAACGCCCGGCCGTCGTCGCTCGATACGGAGGACTACAACCTGCGGGGCCCTCGCCCGCCGGCCCTTCGCTGAAAATCCCCGGCGGAACACGCCCGCACAAGACGTGGTGCGCCCCGTCTGATACGCGTTCCAATAGAGACTCGTGCGACACGAGCGCGGCGGAGCACCTGCTGTGCCGCGTTGTCGTAAGAAAGAAGGCGGCGGAGCAGGTGCTCCGCCGCCCCCGTGATCATTGGGACGCGTATGGCAGTATCTCGCCGGCGCTCTGTAGGCGGGCATGACGTCAGCAGCCCGTTTAGAAAGCCATCACCGCTGTGGCCGGGCCGTTTGTCTGTTCGCCGTGTCACGAGAACTCGGTCTTTACCAATTCACCGATTCTCCAATTAACGAACTAGCCAGTTCGCCTGCGTGTCCGCTCCTTGATGTTCGCGGCGCGTTCCATTTCCAAGCGGACTGTTCGCGTTCTGTTTCTAAACGGGCTGCTAGCCGGCGGCAAAGCTCGGCGACGGGCGATCCGCGCGAGGCGCCACCAGCCGGAACACCTCTCAGGACGCGTCCTACTTCGGCACGAGCATGAACATGAAGACGAAAGCGAAAATGCCGACCGTCTCAGCGATGCCCATGGCGATCATCGTGTTGGCGAAGGGTTTGCCTTCCGACTCGCTCATCGCCCGGACGCCGGCGCCGCCGATGGCGCCCTGCATCCACGCGCTGAACAGCTCGCCCAGCCCGGCGGCCAGGCCGACGACGAACAGTGCGCCGGCATTGGCCGAGACGTAGGCCGCGTCGTCCAGCCGCGGCAGAATCACCAGCAGCGAGACCAGCAGGCCGTAGATCGTCTGCGACAGTGGCATGCCCGTCAGCACGATGTACTTGAAGTTCATCTGTTCGCCGGCCTTGGCTTCCTTGGCCCAGGCACCAGCGGCGGCACGACCGGCGGCTCCGATACCGAGCGCACTGCCGATGGCGCCGAGCCCGAGGGGCAGGGCGAATCCGAGTTGACCTAACCATTCCATATCAAGCGTCTCCTTCGTCAGGGGATGTTTTCACGGCGAACGGCTGATAGGGGTATCCCACCCACTGCACGCCGGCATTGGTCGAAAATTCCAGCATATTCAGTCGCACACCGTGTGCGAAGATGGCAACGAGGCACAGCCCGATATTCAGGGCATGTGCGAAAAGCAGTACGAGGATCGTCGCCGGCAGGGCGTAGATACTCGTTTCGGTCAGGCCGGCGGCGAGGGTGTTGAACGCGCTGGCTATGTAGTAGCTTGCCAGGCCGACAGCCATGAGGCGGATATAGCTGAGCATGTCGCCAAATGCGCCGGGAATGCTCATGAGGTTGCCCAGCACCCCGAAGCCGATGCGTTTGATCGGGTTCTTCGACGGGGTGTAGAACAGCACGATCAGCGACCAACTGGCGACCAGGATCCACAGCGTGGCCATCGGCGGAATCAGCGCCCCGGCGGGTTTGTCCTTGAAGAACATGAACCACACCAGCGTGAACATGCCAAAGATGAAGCCCACCCAGCCAACTTCCGCAATGGCCCGCTGGTCGGGCGCCAGGGCGATCGCGGCCCGGATGTGGGCCAACGCCAGGTGGATGAATCCGATGCCGAAGCTGATCTGCATGACGACGTCGCGCCCTGCCTCGGGGTCCGATCGCCACAGGAAGGCGATGGGCATCCAGAGGTCGCCGAGGATCCTGCCGAGCCCGCCGACCAAGGCCAGTTGGGCCGGGCTTACGCCGAAGGCGTTGCCGGTGATCATGCCCCAGACGAGCGTCGTGATCGAGAAGACCAGGATCAACTGGGCTGTCGCAGTCTGTCTGGCTCGCTTGAGCTTGCCGTAGGCAAGCAGGCCGATGACGGTGAAGATCAGGCCGTAGCCGGCGTCGCCGACGAGCATGGCCGTGAAGATCGGCATGGACAGCATGAAAAACGGCGAGAGGTCGAATTCCTCGTAGCCGGGCACCGTCCCCAGGACCTTGAACAGTGCCCTTATCGGGCGGGTCCACCAGGGGTACTTGACCAGCGTCGGGGGCTGCTGCTCGGCGGGCTCGCGATCGGCGATTTCGACAGCCGAGGGGACGTTGCGCCTGGCAAGCCGCTCGGCGAGTTGTTCTACGTTTTCGGTCGGGACCCAGCCCTGCACAGCGTAGAGACAGCCATCGTCGAGGCCGCTGCCGGACGCGATGGTGAAGTCGGCCTGGTTTTCAAGTTCGTGCTGCCGCTGGATGATTGGCGGCCGGAGGTTCGCCAGTGCCCCCAGGCGCTGCTGGTCGTCCTTGAGCTGCTGGTCAATCCGGGCGGCTTCGGCGCGCAGGGCCGGGCGGTCGCGGTCGGGCAGGTCGAGCGGCTCGGCGGAGTCGGGCAGTGTGGGCGCCTCGTCGGTGCGCTGCACCATACCGACGATAACTCCGTCGGGCTGCTCGACGATGCGTTCGACGCAGTCGGCCTCAATCGTGCCGAGGTCCTCGGCAGGTACGAGGGCGAAACTGATGTGGATGCCGGCCTCGCGGAGCTGGCGGAACTCCTCGAGCGTCACGTCGCCCCAGAGCGTCAGTGCTTCGGTCTGGCGGTAGAGGTTCGTCAGTCGTGCCGACAGTTCGGCCGAGCGGCGTTGGATGTCCAGCACCTCGCGCGCGGCGGTGATGGGATCGAGAGTCGGCTGGTCGCCGGCCGGCGTGACGTCTCGGAGCAACGTCGCGGCGCGGTTCAGTGCGTCGAGGTCGGCCTGCGTCTGGTCGTCCGGGGTGGCGCGGCCGGGATCAACGGGCACGATGTGCAGCACGCCGAGGTCGCGCAGGGCCTCAAGCAGCGGCTCGCGGTCCTGCTGGCGCGTGGCGATGACAACCTTGGACATCTTGGCGATCATGCGGGGCCTCCTTCGCCTTGTGAGTTGGCCATCTCCACGTCCTTGCCGCCGTAGACTGTCTCTTCGCTGCGTTTGGTCTTGCCCTTGGCAATTTTGGCCCGCCCGACGGCGGCGGTCTGTTCGTCACCCAACTGGATGCGAATGCGGCGGATCGCCTCGCGGCATTCAGGTATCTTAACCTTCTCGAAGAGGTTCACCCGCTGCATGATCTTGCTGAGTTCCTTCTTGATCAGGCGGAGCTGCTCGCGGAGCACCTCGCACTCGACCTGTTTGGCGGCGACGTTGCGCTTGTCTTTCAGCGTCCCGTCGACCCAGGCGGGCGTGGAGAAGAGGCTGTAGCTCGGGGTGGGAAAGCGGACATCTTCCAGCACGGGAATCCACACACCGGCGATGTTATCCTGGTCGGTCTTGACCTCGTCCGGCTGCGACAGGGCGTCGATATCCACGCCGGCCGTGTCCGCCAGAACCGCCTTGTAGGGCTGCAGTGTCTGCTCGGCGGCCTTGCGGGCGTCCTCCGCCTTGGCGGCTTCGGCGGCCACCTTGCGCACCATGAGCTGGAGCTGCTGCTGCTTGAGTTTCAGCATCGGCAGATACCGCTCGAAGCGGCGGAGCATGTCGCGCTGTCGCTTCAGCTCAGGTCGGGTCAGCTTTATCTTGCGGGCCATAGAAGGTACCAGTTATGGGTTATGAATTACGTTGTCGCTTCCGCTTCGAGCGTCTCTTCCTCTTCGGCGTCGATGTCTTTGGGCCAGTGCGCCTCCACGATCGCGCGACGGATGCCGGTTTCGATGGGTTCGAAGCACTCGGCCAGGATCTCCCAGCAGCGGTCGAGGGCGTCGAACAGCGGAATGTTCACGGAGAGGTCCATGATCTTGCTCTCGAACAGTTCGCCGTACTTCAGCAGTTTGCGGTCCCATTCGGACATCTCGAAGCCCATGTCGCGTTTTTCGCCTGTCTCGTTGGCCTGGGCGTAAAGCTGCAGGCAGCCGTCCATGATTGCGCGATGGTCGTCGCGCGTATCGCCGTTGACCTGCTGCTTGAGACGCGAGAGGCTGCCGAACGGCTCGATGCGGCCGTTACGGAGGTAGAACTGCCCCTCGGTGATGTAGCCGGTGTTGTCCGGGACGGGGTGCGTGACGTCGTCGCCGGGCATGGTCACGCAGGCCAGCAAGGTAATCGAGCCGGCGCCGTCGAAGTCGCACGCCTTTTCGTAGCGGCGGGCCATCTGCGTATACAGATCACCCGGATAGCCACGGTTGGACGGAATCTGCTCCATCGTGATGGCGATTTCCTTCAGGGCGTCGGCGAAGGCCGTCATGTCCGTCAGCAGTACCAGCACGCGTTTGTCCTGCAGGGCGTAGCTTTCGGCGGTGGCCAGGCAGAGGTCCGGCACAAGGAGGGCCTCGACGATCGGGTCGGCGGCGGTGTGGATGAACATGATGGTCCGGCCGAGCATGCCGCCTTCCTCGAAGGTGTTGCGGAATGTCAGGTAGTCGTCGTGCCGCAGGCCCATGCCGCCGAGGAGGATCACGTCGGCTTCGGCCTGCAGACCCACGCGGGCAAGCAGTTCGTTGTAGGGCTCACCGGCGACGGAGAAGATCGGCAACTTCTGCGATTCAACGAGCGAGTTGAAAATGTCGATCATCGGAATGCCGGTGTTGATCATGTTGTCCGGCATGCGGCGTTTGACGGGGTTCACCGGCGGCGCGCCGAGGTCGACGGGCTCGGCCTCAACGTCGGGGCGGTCGTCGCGGGGCTTGCCGGAACCGTCGAACACGCGACCGAGCAGGTCGTCGCTGAACGGCACCTGCATCGGGTGGCCGAGGAAGCGGACGCGGTCGCCGGTCGAGACGCCCTGCGTACCGGCGAAGATTTGCAGTGAGACCTGGTCGCCCTCGAGGCGGATGACCTGGGCTAGGCTGGGCCCCGCCGCGGTCTGGATGACGGCCAGTTCGTCATAGCCGACGTTGCTGGCGGTGATGGTCACCACGTTGCCGGCGATCCGGGTGATTTCGTCGTAATACTTTCTCATAGTGCGTTCTGGTCCATTTGTAGGTCCGGGCCGTTCATGTCCAATGCTCAATGTCCAATGACCATTGAACGCTCAAGACCCAAGAACCAATTCTCGTTGTTCATCAGCCGCTGTTTCTGAAAATCGCGGCGAAGATCAAATGCAGCTCTTGCGCTTCCTGCCACAATGCTCGGGCAGCGGTCTTCGATTCCTCATTCGTCGAGGCAATCGTTCTCAGCCAGTATTTCGTTTCTTTTGCTTCTTTCTTGCACATACTGATTCGATGCCGGAACGCTTTCTTGCTTCCGGCTTCGTCGGCTTCGCAGGAGTTCGCTCCAATACTCGTCGCGGAGCGAACCAGCTGCGATATCAGCGGTGTATTGATCGTTGTGTTCTGTAAGGTTTCGCGAATGCGAGCACCCGTTCGCCAAACTCAGCCGTACGATCTTCCAGGTCCAACTGTCGTTGCGCCGGCGGTACGGGTTCAGGCATTCGGGATTTGTCATTCACGGGTCATTGCTCATCGGTCATTCTGCTGAAGCGGCTGTGGCCTCAGCCTCTTCGTCAGCGTCGGTTTCCTTGGTGTCCGCGTCCTCGCTGCCCTCGCCGCCCTTGGTGTCGATGAACTGCTCGATCTGCTCGATGGACGTCTCGTATTCGGCGCTGTCGGCGGGGGCGTAGTTCCAGTTGCGAAAGAGGTCCTGGGCCTTGAACATCACGTCGCGGGCCTGCTCCTTGCTGTCGAAGCCGAAGTCCAGCCGCAGGACCTGCAACACCTTGTCGAAGGCAAGCTGCTGTCGTTCGGCCGGCGTGGCCCCGTCGACGTCGTCGAAGGCGTTCTGCTGCAGGTAAACGTTGTCGAAGAACTCGCTCTTGAGCATGACGGTAAAGTCGGCAATCGGCGTTCCTTCCTCACCGACGACGGTCATCATCTGTTTGACCTCGTTGCCGCGGCGGAGAATGTCGCGACACTCATCGACTTTCGCCTGCTCAATGATGCCCTCGTATTTGCTCCAGGAGTCCAACGGGTCGATCGACGGGTAGCGACGGGCGTCGGAGCGGGCGCGGCTCAGGCCGTGGAATGCTCCGACGACTTTCAGCGTGCCCTGTGTGACGGGTTCTTCGAAGTTGCCACCGGCCGGGCTCACCGTCCCGCCAATGGTCACCGAGGCTACCGTGCCGTCGTTGAGTTCGATGGCGCCGGCGCGCTCGTAGAAGCCGGCGATGCGGCTTTCGAGGTAGGCCGGGAAAGCTTCTTCGCCGGGGATTTCTTCCAGGAGGCCGGAGACCTCTCGCATCGCCTGGGCCCAGCGGCTGGTCGAGTCGGCCAGCATAAGGACGTTCAGGCCCATCTGGCGGTAGTACTCCGCCAGCGTCACGGCCGTGTACACCGAGGCCTCTCGCGCGGCGACGGGCATGGCCGAGGTATTGCAGATGATAATGGTCCGTTCCATAAGGCTCTTGCCGGTCCTCGGGTCCTCGATGTGCGGGAACTCGCGGATGGTCTCGACGACCTCGCCGGCACGTTCACCACAGGCGGCGATGATGACGATATCCACCTCAGCGTGTCGGCTGGTGATCTGCTGGAGGACGGTCTTGCCGGCGCCGAACGGTCCCGGAATGCAGTAGGTGCCACCTTTGACCACGGGAAACATGCTGTCGATGATCCGCACGCGCGTCACGAGCGGCTCGGTGGGCATCAGGCGGCGGCGGCAGATCGCCAAGCCTCGTTTGACGGGCCATTTCTGCTGCATCTGGACCTTGTGCTCGCGGCCGTCAGCGTCGGCAAGTGTGGCGATTTCCTGCTCGACGGTATAGTCGCCCTCGCCGATGACGTCCTTGACGGCGTAGTCGTTCTGGAAGGCGAAGGGGACCATGATCTTGTGGGTGAAGATGCCCTCGGGCACCGTGCCGAGCGTATCGCCCGCGCGGACGGTGTCGCCGGCCTTGGCCGTCGGCGTGAAGGTCCACGTGCGGTCCAGTTCCAGGCCGTGGATGTACTGGCCCGGCTGGAGGAAGAAGCGATCAGCGGGGTCGGCGGCGTCGGCGAACTTGTCGGCCAGTCGCTGCAGGGGGTTCTGCAGGCCGTCATAGATCTGGCCGAGCAGTCCGGGCCCGAGGTCGACGTTCAGCATGTCGGTCTGGAACTCGACGGTGTCGCCGATGTTCAGCCCGCCGGTCTCTTCGAACACCTGCAGGTCGACGCAACGGCCGCGGATGCGGATGACTTCGCTCAGCAGGCGCGCGCCGTCCTGGCGGCAGCAATAGCCCACGGAATTCTGCACGACGTCAGCTTCAGTTTCGGCGATGACCATGTTGCCGAAGACGGCTACGATTCTTCCGGTTGTACTCACGATAAGTCCTCAGTAGTCAGTGGTCAGTAGCCCGTATTTCGTGTTCCGTGATAGTGGTGCGTAACTTGTTACGCACCAGTTTTCCGTGTTGCGGCAAACCGGTGGGTAGCGGACTATCCGCCCTGTCTGCCTATTCCTTGTCGATTTCCTGTTGCAATCGATACCAGCGGACCGCCAGCAGCAGCCGGGCTGCGTAGGCGGCCAACTCGTCATCCGAAAAGCTGAAGTATCTGTCGTTGGTCTCCAGCCATGCCCAGCGTGCGGCATCGAGAAGACGCTGGCCGGCCAAGGGATTGGGGGCCTGAGCCCACTGGCGGGCGATGGCGTCGTAGTCGGCGATCGGATCGGACAGGTCGGGCGCGACGTAGTAGTCGGCCGGTTCCAGGCCGAGTTCACGTGCCCGGGCCTCGACGAGGGCGTTGCGCAGGCCGACCTCCCAGGTGACCCAGTCGGCCAGAAAGCTGCTGTGGGCGTCCGCCGCAACCTGTGCGGCATAGTGGAAGTACGCTTCCCACAGAGCGTCTCCGGGGATCCGTCTCGCCGAGAGGCCGTTGCCTTGACGAGCGGCTTGCAGCACCGGCGGGAGAGGCAGTTCGTCGCGGATCTGCTCGGCCGACAGCACCGCCGGGACGGGCTCGTCGATTTCACCGGCCAGCACCGCATCGCGTTGCAGCAGGTCGTCGCCGAGCAGCAGCGTCTCGGCAAGGCGATACGACGCATCATCCGGCTCCAGCTCACGCAAGAGTCCGGCCCCGTCGATAGGGGGCTGGTCGCCGAGCTCGCCCAGCATCGGCAGGGCCGTCAGCAGATAATAGTTGTTGCCGTTCAATATGGTTGCTGTTTTCTCTTTGTACTTGACGTGCCAGCGTCGTCGCGAAGAACGCCAACCTGCACACGCCAACTTTCAAGCAAACTTCAAATCTCAGACGTCAGTCTGTGCCCCGGTTCGTTTTCAGCCATTTTGACGGTCGTCCTTTGTTTGAGATTCGGGTGTTGGACCTTCTTCTTTTTGCCGGAGGCTATTGCTGCTGGGCCTTCTCCAGCACGTCCCGCAGGGCGGGCGTGACCATGCGGCTGAGCGTGGCGACCATGGAATCGAGCGTCACTTCGACCGTCGCGCCGTCGACTTCGTACTCGAAGCCGGCCTGCTGCAGGCGGCCCCTGAAGTCCAGGTGCGGGTGTGTCTCGCCCTGGAACGTGTTCTTGAGTTCGGTGAAGGCCCATTCCTTGAGCTGTTCATGGTGTTCGCTGGGCACGTCAACGGTGATGTTGGTCTTGCCTTCGCGGTCGGCCTCGGCGTAGATGCGGACCACCTCGTGCATGACCGTGCCAAGGAAGTCGAGGTCGGTGAGCTTCTCGCGGGCACCCTCGGTGAGGACCGCGTTGAGGCAGTCGCTGAGGGTCTGGCGAAGGCGGGAGAGCGTATCGCGAGCCGCCAGTTGCAGGTCGGTCTTGCCGCGGGCAACGATGGATTCGGCCTTCTTTTCGGCGTCGGCGACGATCTGCTCGGCCTGCTTGTTGGCGTCGGCGACGATCTGTTCGGCCTGGGCCTTGGCGTCGGCGACGAGCTTGTCGGCTTCGGCCTGGCCGGCCTGGACGCCGTCTTTCCGAAGTCGTGTTACGAAGGTCTCAATGGATTCGGCCATGATGGCTCTCCGTCGTGTGCGTCTATGCGGTTGCGGGTCAGAGGCTTGCGTACCAATGCGCCCCCGGTCGAGGGTACATCGGAGTTCCGGGCTGCACAATTTACGTTTTCTGTAAGGGCAATTTCAAACCGTTTCTGCATATTCTCTTCAGACAGCGATGCTTACAACGGCGTCACGCCGCCTGCGAAGCCGGTTTCGGCCCGGTATGGCGATTGAAACGAACCGGCGTGGCGTTGTGGAATGATAGTCGCGAGATTCCATGCGTGTCGGATGCCGGACCGGCGGCAGCACAGATCGCCGCCTCGCGGCGAGGCGGCTAGTGGGTCTATGGGCGGATCGTGACGGTGCTGTAGCGCCTCCAGGTGACCTTCGGATCGCCCGGCGTGGCATAGTCCATCAGGGCAGAGTAGACCAGGCGAATGTCGTCGGCCCGCAGCCGCACGCAGCCGCGACTGGCCGCCGTGCCTACCGAGGCCGGCTCACTCGTGCCGTGGATGGCGTAGCTCTGGTTGGCCGTGATGTCCGTGCCCAGCTGGCGAATGCCTTCCAGTTTGATGTTCAGCCCGCGCGGTCCGAGGGGGTAGCCAGGCTCACCGGGAAGGATAGCAACGTTCGGCAGACCGGTCTCCACCGGGGCGTTGTAGGGCGAGTTGGACGTCTTACCGCCGCGTGGCACGCGGAAGTAGCCCGTCGGAGTGGGTGTCTCGGATGCACCGATGCAGACCGGCATGCGTCGCAGGAACAGGTTCTGGACGTACAGGTCGGCGGCGAACTGGCTGAGATCGACCACGAGGTGAAACGGGCCCTTGATCATCTTGTAGGCCCGGTTCGCCTTGAACTGCCCGCCCTTGCGCAGGCCGTTGGCCCAGACGATGATGTCGGCCGGCGTGTTGAGCTCCAGCCGCGCGATGATGCCGGGTTTCGTCACGTGGCCGCTGCCGTCGCGGCGGCTTAGCAGAAGTTCCCCGAACTCGAAGGTGTAGCTTTGAAGGAGAGGGTCCTTGGGGTTGACGCAG
This sequence comes from Planctomycetota bacterium, assembly GCA_009908915.1. GTDB lineage: Bacteria > Planctomycetota > Phycisphaerae > SM23-33 > SM23-33 > JAAAOJ01. The sequence continues at coordinate 11,399 of JAAAOJ010000005.1, read as the reverse complement.
GGATCGCGTCGGAGGATCGTGGCGTTGGCGAGGTCGGTCAGGGCGGCTCGCGCCTGCTTCGCCTGGGCAGAGGGCAGATTCCCCCGCGTGTAGGCACGATTCAGCAGCGTGCGGGCCTCGATCAGGGCCTTGCCGGCGCGGTAAGCCTCCATGCCGCGTGTGAAGGCGGCGGTCGCCTCGGCTCGGCTGATGGGCGTGACGGTGATCGGCGACGGGCCAATGCTTGCCGCGAGCTGCGGCGTCATGCCCTCGATGCGGCGGTATTCGTAGGTGGGGGCCTCGGGTCGGGACGGCTGGCTGGCGTTGTCGCTCATGGCAGGTCGGGCCGGCTGCTGGGCCGTGACGGTGGCGGCGGGTTGCTCGGCGTCGGTCGGGGTCTCCTTGCGTGTGGCGCAGTAGTAGATGCCCCCGCCGAGGACGACCAGGGCGGCCATCATCAGCCAGCTCCGATTCGAACGTTGTGGCGTATGGGCTACCATTCGCACGGTGTATGTCCTTTCGGGGCCGGTCGGCGACGTCGTCGCACGTCGGGATATCCGACGCCGGGCAGGGGCAGCTTCAGGGCAGGCGGGCCTCGGCCTGCATCTGGCCGAACACGTTGCGGTCGGTTACGACGATATCAACCGGCAGGTCATTCTCATGCATCGGCACGTTGCCGATGATCTGTTCGGCGAAAGCGTAGCCGACGGTGACGGCCCGGAGCTGCGGATCGGCCAGGAAGCGATCGTAGAATCCGCCGCCGCGGCCAAGGCGGTTGCACCGGCGATCGAACGCCAGGGCGGGCACAATCACCAGGTCAATCTCGCGGGACGGTACTACGTCGTTGCCGGCGGGCTGGCGAAGGCCGTTGTGGGGATGGAAGAGATCCTCGTCGTGGGCGATGCAGACGACCGGCTTCATGAGCTTGCGAACGCCGCAGGCCTTGGGGGCCAGGACGGTCTTGCCGGCCTGCCAGGCGGCGTGGGCGATGGGCGCGGTGTCGACCTCGCCGGGAATGGTCAGGTAGAGCATCAGCACGCGGGCGTCGCGGAATGCGGGAAGCGCGATAAGATTGGCCGCCGCCTGCCGGCTTCGCGCCAGGGCCTCTTCGGGGTCGATGGCCTCGATAGCCGCTCGCATGTCTGTACGGATGCTATGCTTCATCTCACTCTCTGGGGCCTTCTCGTCGGGCCCGCGCCTACGGCCCCGCGGCGGTGAAACAATACGCTCCAGCTGGCGGGATGCCGCGTCGCGGCGTAGCAACCCACACTCGCCAGTGTACGTCCCTGGCATGCAAAAGCCAAACCCATCTTCGCGCCGGCGAGCCGCACGGGGCGACATTCATCCCGGCTTGGCGCAGGTCCGGTAAGAGCCCTCTCTGGCTCGAAGACTCGCCATCTCTCCCAGAGGGAGAGAGGTTCAAGCAGAGACAGAGAGGTCCAAGCAGAGACAGAGAGGTCCAAGCAGAGGCAGAGAAGTCCAGCGACAAAATGCCGGGCTGCACGCCACCGTATTCCGACCACACACCTGTCGGCGGCGGTCAGACCTTGGCTTTCTCGGCCGATTCGCTGGGCTCGTACGCGCCCTCGACCGTCCTTGCGGGGCGCTGAATGTCGGTGACGCTCTGTCGCTGCTTGCCGGGGCTGGTCTGCTCGGACTCATCGAGCGTCTGGTGCAGCCGCACGTACGCCAGGGCCATCATCGCTGTCATTGCCACGCCGCAACACATCAACACGGCCTGCCAGGCGGGAGACAGCATCACCTGCACCCATCGCAGCGGCTGGACAAGCATGTAGAGGATGGCAATGTTCAGGACGGTCGGCACGAGGATCAGGTACTTGCTGCCGAGTGGCTTGTGCATGAGAGGTCCTTTCCGGGCAATGCCCGTTGCAGGCAAGACGGGAAGACGCCTGCAGATAGAATAGTCTGCCACAATTACGAATACCGCCGATAACATATAGTTACCGCATCATGTCCGATCTGTCAAATCACGAGCCCGGATTTGGCCATCACATCACGTTGCTGGAGGGGCAGCTGCCGGCTGTGGGACCAGCCGTTCGTCGGCGCGGCCCAACGGGTGAGCATGCAACAGCAGCGCGATCAAGGCGGCTGGACTCGACATAATCGTAGATTATGGGGTTGGGCAGTGACAAGAATGTTACGAACCCGGAGTCAAATGCATGTGGGCGTCTGAGTCATGATATTGCAAGACTGTTCTATATAAGAGGTTACAACTATTCATCGCTTTGGCACGGGGGGTGCTTAAGGTTCTGCGTGAACGGGATGGTCCCGATGCATACTGCCAGAGATGATGGGTAAACCGCTCTAATGGGAAAGGGATTGCAAGTGAAAATGCTGGCCTCGTCAAAGAAGGCAGTCGGTCTGCTGGGTCTCACCCTGGCGGTCGTCCTGCTGGTACCGTCTGTTGCCTCGGCACAGGCAGCCGGGGAGAACTTGGCTACTGAGGTGGGCGTCGATACGCTGTGGGTCACCATAGCGGCGATGCTCGTATTCTTCATGCAGGCGGGCTTCGGCATGGTCGAAGCCGGGTTCATCCGCTCCAAGAACGCGGTGAACATCCTCACGAAGAACTTCATCGACTACTGTTCGGCGAGTTTGATGTTCTTTCTCGTCGGCTATGCCTTCATGTTCGGTGACGGCAACGGCTTCATCGGCTGGAGCGGCTGGATGCTGCTGGACGTCGACCCGCTGGTCGGCACGGTGCAGACGCGGGCGTTCTGGTTTTTTCAGGCTGCGTTCTGCGGTGCAGCCGCGACGATCGTTGCCGGCGGCATGGCCGGGCGCATGAAGTTCGGCGCGTACCTGATGTACACGGTTGCCATTTCCGGCCTGGTCTACCCCATCGTCGGCCACTGGATCTGGCAGACCGATCAGGGCTGGCTGGCGCAGATGGGCTTCAGCGATTTTGCCGGCAGCACGGTGGTTCACGCCACGGGCGGCTGGGCGGCCTTCATCGGCACGATCCTGCTCGGGCCGCGAATCGGCAAGTACGTCAACGGCAAGATCAAGGCCATCCCGGGACACAACATTCCCCTGGCGAGCCTGGGCGTGTTCATCCTGTGGTTCGGCTGGTTCGGCTTCAACCCCGGCAGCACGGTCGCCGTGGGTGACGGTAGCCTGCTGTCTCGGGTGGCGATGAACACAAATCTGTCGGCCGCGGCCGGTGCGATCACCGCCATGCTGGCCATATGGGCCGTCGGCGGCAAGCCGGACCTCGGCATGGTCATGAACGGCGCCCTTGCGGGTCTGGTGGCCATCACCGCTCCGTGTGCCCAGGTCGAGCCACTGGCCGCGATCGTCATCGGAGCCGTCGGCGGCGTCATCGTCGTCCTCGGTGCCTTGCTACTGGACAGGCTCCGAATCGACGACCCCGTCGGTGCCGTGCCGGTCCATGGCATGAACGGCATCTGGGGCACGTTGGCGATCGGCCTGTTCGCCACCGACAGCGGTTTGTTCTACGGCCACGGCATCAAGCAGCTTGGCGTCCAGGCGTTGGGTACCTTCGCCGTCAGTGCGTTCGTCGTCGTGACGATGGGCATTGTCTTCGCGACGATCAAGTACACCTACGGCCTGCGGGTCAGCAAAGACGAAGAACTGCGAGGCCTGGACATCGGCGAGCACGGCCTGGAGGCCTACGCCGGATTCCAGGTCTTCGTGACCGAATAGGAAAGGCCCGAGGCCCTGAGACACTGAGGGCCCAAGCATTGCCCGCCCGTTTCGTGGGCGGCGGGGCCGACAATTCAGACGAGTGCGTAAAGCGTATCGGCCCGGCCGCCGCGGGGTAGGGCGATGCGACAGAAGCGACAACAACAGCGCCCTCTGCGGGCTATTGCGAAGAAAGGTCTGAGAACATGAAACTGATCATTGCCTACATTCAGCCCGAGAAGCTTAACGACGTCAAGCAGGCGCTGTACTCGGCCGAGGTCTACAAGATGTCGGTCACCAACGCCCTGGGCTGCGGACAGCAAAAGGGCTACCACGAGACGTATCGCGGCGTGGACATCGAGGTCAACCTCCTCAAGAAGGTTCGCCTGGATCTCGCCGTCAACGAGGGATTCGTCCAGCCGACCATCGACGCCATCGTCAAGGGCGCCCGTACGGGCAACATCGGCGACGGCAAGATCTTGGTCCTGCCGCTGGAGCGGTGCATCCGCATCCGCACCGGCGAAGAGGGCAATGCCGCCATCGGCTAACGACTCCTTTGTGATACGTAACCTTCGTTATGAACTGACTGATCGCTGCAGCCCGGTCGCGTCAGGTTGGATGACGGCCTGTCGCGACCGAGGATGCCCAACGGCCGACCTTGTGGGTCGGCACATACCAACGGCAAGACGTTACTGCCGGAGCCAAAACGGCTCATAAATGCTAAAGGGAAGGTCGGCCCAACCGACCAACGGAAACTTCTGAGGAGCAAACCTTCATGCCCAATCGAAGCGTGCGTCACGAGGCCATTCAGGCCATCAGTGCCACCCAACCTGTAGGTGGACGCGTCTGCTACACCGACGAGTCCATCCGAGAGATCTACTGCGAACACGTCTTCAATGACACCGTCCAGCGTCAGCGCCTGCCCAAGACGATCTACAAGGCCTTGCAGAAGACCATCACCATCGGCGCCGAACTCGACGCCGACATCGCCGACGCCGTCGCGACCGCCATGCGCGACTGGGCCATTGAACACGGTGCAACCCACTTTACGCACTGGTTCCAGCCGATGACCGGCCTGACGGCCGAGAAACACGACAGTTTCGTACAGCCGCTGCCGGACGGCGACGTCCTCGCCCAGTTCAGCGGCAAGGAACTGGTCCGCGGCGAGCCCGATGCCTCCAGCTTCCCCTCCGGCGGCCTGCGGGCGACCTTCGAGGCGCGCGGCTACACCGCGTGGGACCCGTCGAGCCCGGCATTCATCCTCGAGAACCCCAACGGCGCGACGCTCGTAATTCCCACGATGTTCCTCAGTTGGACCGGCGAGGCCCTCGACAAGAAAACCCCGCTGCTGCGGTCGATGGAAGCCCTCAGCACCCAGGCCCTGCGCGTCCTGCGGCTGTTCGGCAACAACACCGCCCAGCGCGTCTTCACCACCGTCGGGGCCGAGCAGGAGTACTTCCTGGTCGACCGCCGCTTCTACTTCAACCGGCCGGACCTGGTCAACTGCGGCCGGACCGTGTTCGGCGCCCAGCCCCCCAAGGGCCAGGAGCTTGACGACCAGTACTTCGGCGCGATCCACGAACGCGTGCTGGCCTACATGGCCGAAGTCGAGTACGAACTGCTCCGCCTCGGCGTACCGATCAAGACGCGTCACAACGAGGTTGCGCCGTCCCAGTTCGAAATTGCGCCCACCTTCGAGACAGCCAACCTGGCCACCGATCACCAGATGCTGATCATGGAGACGCTCAAGAAGGTGGCGGGGCGACACGGCCTGGCCTGCCTGCTGCACGAGAAGCCCTTCGCCGGCATCAACGGCTCGGGCAAGCACAATAACTGGGCGGTCTGCACCGACGAAGGCGAGAACCTGCTCGAGCCGGGCGAGACGCCTCACGCCAACGCGCAATTCCTGGTCTTCTGTGCCGCCGTTTGTCGGGCCGTTCACAAGTACGCCGGCCTGCTGCGGCTGACGGTTACCGGGGCCGGGAACGACCACCGCCTCGGCGCGAACGAAGCCCCGCCGGCGATCATCAGCATCTTCCTGGGCGAGCAGCTCAGCGATGTCTTCAGCCAGATCGAGAAGGGCCAGGCCAAGCGCAGCAAGAAGGCCGACGCGATCAAGATTGGCATCTCGATGCTGCCCAAGCTGCCTCGCGACGCCGGCGACCGCAACCGCACCAGCCCGTTCGCCTTTACCGGCAACAAGTTCGAGTTCCGGGCCGTGGGCTCGAGCCAGAGCGTTGCCGGGCCGAACACCGTGCTGAACACGATCGTGGCCGAGTCGCTCGACGTCATCGCGACCGAACTCGACAAGGCGACCAAGGGCGGCACGACGAGCCTCAACGAGGCCGTCCAGGAACTCCTGCCCAGGCTGATCGCCGAGTTCAAGCCCGTACTGTTCGACGGCGACAACTACTCCGAGCAGTGGCACGCCGAGGCCGAGAAGCGAGGCCTGCCGAACCTGCGCAGCACCGTCGACGCCGTACCGCTGGCGACCAGCAAAGAGTCGATCGCGCTGTTCAAGACGTATGGCGTCTACTCCAAGCGTGAACTGCAGAGCCGCCAGGAAATCCTCCTGGAGAACTACGCCCTGAACATCACCATCGAGGCCAAGACCGCATCGCTGATGGCCCGGACGATGTTCGTGCCGGCCGCCTACAAGTACCAGTCGGTACTGGCCGAGGCGATCCGGTACGCCCGCGAACTTGGCGTGGAGAGCCCCGAGCAGATGGAGACGCTCAAGGATCTCGTCAGCGAGATGTCGGGCGCGACAACCGCCTACAAGGATCTGGATCAACTGTTGGCCGAGGAAGACGACGACATCCTCAAGCACGCCAAGCGCATGCATGGCAAGGTACTGGGGAAGATGCTCGAGCTTCGCAACCACGTCGATGCACTGGAACGCATGGTCGATGACGAGATCTGGCCCGTGCCGACGTATCGCGAGATGTTGTTCGTCCGCTGATCAGACAGATGACGCGTGGCGGCGCGGCGGTCGATGTGACGGCCGCGCCCGACGCGACTCAATGGCTATGGACGGTCACACGGCCGTCGCGCCTTGCGTGGGGCGAATGCAGGAAGTAGATGACAGGTTCGAGGAACATGCACAGCCCGAACCGCTAACGACAGGAAAGGAACAGGAGAACCACCATGACACCAAAGGACTTCTTTGACTTTGCCGAGAAACACGATGCGACGATGGTCGACCTGAAGTTCGTCGACCTGCTGGGCACGTGGCAGCACTGCTCGTACCCGATCGACACCTGGGAGGAGGGCACCTTTGAGGAGGGCCTTGGCTTTGACGGCTCGTCGATTCGCGGCTGGCAGACAATCAACGTCTCGGACATGCTCGCCATGCCCGATCCGGACACCGTCCAGATGGATCCGTTCTTCGAACGCCCGACGGTCTCGATCCTGGCCAACATCGTCGATCCCATCACCAAGGAAGACTACAGCCGTGACCCGCGTCACGTTGTCCGTAAAGGAATCGAGTACATGAAGTCCACCGGCCTGGCCGATATCTGCTTCATCGGTCCCGAGCCGGAGTTCTTCATCTTCGACGAGGTCCGTTACGAGCAGAACGAGCACACCGGTTACTACCAGATCGACTCGGTCGAGGGTAACTGGAACACCGCCCGGTTCGAAGAACCGAACCTTGGCTACAAGCCCAGCTACAAGGGAGGGTACTTCCCGGTCAGCCCGACCGACACCTACCACGACCTGCGCGGCGCAATGGTCTACTGCATGCAGGAACTCGGCATCACGGTCGAGGCCCATCACCACGAGGTCGCCACGGCCGGCCAGGCTGAAATCGACATGAAGTTCGATGAGCTGCTCAAGATGTGCGACCAGTTCATGTGGTACAAGTACATCATCAAGAACATCGCCAAGCAGTACAACAAGACCGTTACGTTCATGCCCAAGCCCGTCTTCGAGGACAACGGCAGCGGCATGCACAGCCACATTTCGCTGTGGAAAGAGGGCGAGCCGCTCTTTGCCGGCGACCAGTATGCCGGCCTGAGCCAGATGGCCATGCATTTCATCGGGGGCCTGCTCAAGCACGCCCCGGCCGTGCTGGCCTTCGCGGCCCCGACCACCAACAGCTACCGTCGCCTCGTGCCCGGTTTCGAGGCCCCGGTGAACCTGGTCTACTCGGCTCGGAACCGTTCGGCGGCTATCCGGATACCGATGTACTCAGACAGCCCCAAGGCCAAGCGCGTTGAATTTCGCTGCCCCGACCCGACCGCCAACGGCTACCTCGCGTGGACCGCGATGCTGATGGCTGGTCTCGACGGCGTGCAAAACCAGATCGACCCCGGTGCGAGCCTCGACGTCGATATCTACGAACTCGGCGCCGAAGAACTCGCCAAGTATCCCAAGACCCCGGGCACGCTCAATGAAGCCATCGACGCCCTCGAAGCCGACCACGCCTTCCTCACCCAGGGCAGCGTCTTCACCGACGACCTCGTCCAAGGCTGGATCAACTGGAAGCGTAAAGAGGAACTCGACCCGATGGCCCTGCGGCCGCACCCGCATGAGTTCCACATGTACTACGACAGCTAGGCTGTCCTCAGCCACGACCCGAGAGGCAGAAGGTACTGCACACCGTGGGATGTGGAGTCCCACGACAGTTCCTTTTCCCTTTAGCGACGAAGGCGACCTTTGTGGTCGCCTTCGTTTTCCCACGCAACTGACTTCATTTGGGCGCGGTGTAGCATTCCCGAAGGAATGCCGTTGGCACGACCGCTTTGCAGGTAACGTGCCACATTTAGATGTGTCATGTTAATTTAGAAAATCCTGAGGATAGGTGTGACTATTCTCACAAGTCGCGAATATCACGCGTGTATGCGCTAAAATTTCAACCGTGTTCGCACTTCGCGTGTCTTATGTAAGTCACTATAAATCAGTAGTGTGCAGGCATCTCGCATCATTTATCCACAAAATTGGCGATGACAAAGTTGCCAAAAATATTGGAAAACTCTTGACCCCGACCTATATCACCGCGTATACATCACGTACTGGTTTCTGGTGGCATAGCTGATGTCAGGGGCCATAGATGCCCCGAAGTGACATCGACATGCCAAACATACGGGCGATACTCAGGTCTCCCTCCGCCTGGGTATCGCCCTGCGGCTTTCTGGGCAGAATGGCCGAAAATGCCGTCATTTGCCTCCCCAAGCACTGGCCGGCTGACGACCGTGCCCTCTACGTCGAGCGCGCGGCGGCCGCGGGCGTCAACGTCGTCCGCATGGCCAACTCCGGCGTGGGGCGGCTGGTGGAAGCACCCGCCGCCGTCGAGGCCACGGTCCGGCACGACGATCGCGACGAATTGCTGTTCCTGCTGAACCCTCACCCGTCGCCGCAGACGGTCCGCCGAGCAAAGGTATCATCGAATTGGTTCAAAAATCGCGTCAATTCCCGGCCTATCGTTTTGATTTGTTGCACCTGCATTCCGATTCTCCTTCCAGGATATGTTCCTGAACGGAGTTATCGACAAACACCTTGCAACATCATGAGCTTACTTCGCGCTGTAGTACTAATAGGACCAACTTGTCCGCTCGTCTCTGGGTCGACCTCAAACGTGACCTTCTCTTCGCCATAGAGGGCTGATACCAGTTGGACTCGAAAAGCGGATACTAGTGTCCGGAGTTTGCGGTGCCAACACGAGGATGTTGGGAGCATTACCTGCAAATTGCCTGTTGGCCTGCCGCACGCAACTCTCGATGAGGTCACCGTCGTGCCCACACCAAGCTTGCCCCGCCGGTGGGCGTTCTCCATGCGGAGCCTTCACTTCCACCCCAATATCTTGCAGATCAATCACGGTTCGCATGTCGAGCATCTTCGCCCCGCGACCAGGAGCGTCACCGTCAACGGGAAAACGCAAGCGACCAGCGAAGAACCAGCAGGCAACGCGACGCGTTTACTTGCCCTGCGTAGCTTCAGCGAAGCAGGAAGCGGGCGATCGGATTCGAACCGACGACGTCCAGCTTGGGAAGCTGGCATTCTACCACTGAATTACGCCCGCATGAGGCTTGCTGAATGTGCCGTCAACCTACCACGGACGGAAAGAGCAGTCAAGGCAATGAATGGCGGAGAGCAACCTCTCTAGTATTGACGAATTGACCAATCAAGACGCCTCCCGCAAAAGTCAGATGGCCGGAAGAACAGAACTGTCTGTGACGCAAACGACAAAGTGACGTCCTTAAAATGGATGTTGATGAGGTACTGCTCCGGGGTCCTGAGGGAGGCGTCAAGAAATGAGTGATTTGCCGAGCAATTGGAATGGTCGCATGTGTAGATGCTGACGATGACTCCAGGCCCTGTGGCCGCCCAAATCGATTGCCACACATGTTGGGAGGCTAGCCTTGAAGCCCATATGATATGGCACTATTGTCGGGTCATCACCCCGGAGGCCACACATTTCTTGACCATGTTCTGTCTTGACTGCGCATACGTCAGGATGCACCATATGTGGCTATCGCAGAAACGATCGATCACCAAGAAGGCGCGAGGCGGGACGGCTGCGGCACCATGTGAGTGTGCGGGGCTTTGTTCCCGGGTTGTACCAGCTTCTACTGGGGGTTCCGAATTGCTTCTCGGGGCTGCTGTCTCTGCGAATCAGGACGACGGAGCCGGTTCGTCGTCACAGCGGAACTGACTCATGGGTAAGTGAAGATACTCCCCGTCTGCGGTGAAGTGAAAGGGTTGACGATGTCACAGGGATCGCACGCCTACCAGCGTTTGTGCAAACTTTACGGGCTCCTTCTTCGCAAGATGCGGTGGCTGGAGTGGATGGCAGAGCGAGGCTTGAAGCCGCTGGCGGCGATCACCCCGCCGAATCCGGCGAGTGTCGAGCAGCTCGAACAGCGGCTGATGCTCAGTGGTGATCCGCTCAATGACGGTCTGGTCGCTCATTGGAGCTTTGACGAGACGCCCGGACTGGTCGCAGAGGATCATGCCGCCGACCACGACGGTGTGCTGCTGAACGGCGGATATAGGGATGTCGGTCAGCTGGGTAGTGCAGTGGTCATGGACGGTGTAAACGACCGGGTGGATGTCAGTGCATTTGAGTGACGGGCGGAACCGGTCTGACGCTGGCTGGCTGGACCAAGGCTGACGACTTTGGTGTCTCCGATGGGCGGATCATTTCGAAGGCCCAAGGCGGCATTGGCGAGGAAGATCACTACTGGATGCTGAGTACGATCAGTGACGGCGGGCAGATCAAGCTGCGATTCCGTTTGAAAACCAACGGCGATACCAAGACGCTGATTGCCAGCAGTGGAGCCCTGGAGGCTGGTGAGTGGGCGCATGTGGCGGCGACGTGGGACGGCGCGAGCATGCGTCTCTACAAAAACGGAGAGTTGGTCGGCCAGACCGCCAAAAGCGGCAGCATGGATTTGAACGTTACCGCTCCCATTGGAATCGGCAACCAGCCACTCGGAGAGGGCGACAAGCCGTTCGATGGGCGCATCGATGAGGTTCGCGTCTACAACCGCCCGCTGAGTGATATCGAGCTGCTGTGCCTGATGAATGTGGCTGAAGCACCCGTAGCTGCTGACGACGTATATGCAGGTGAGATGGACGCCGCGATTACTGTCGATGCCACTGCCGGCGTGTTGGGCAATGACACCGACGGCAATGGCGATGCGTTGACCGCTTCGCTGGTATCTGGACCGGCGAACGGAACGCTCGCATTCAGTGCCGATGGTTCCTTCAACTACACTCCCAACGCGGAATTTGTCGGCACGGATGTATTT
>JAAAOJ010000021.1 GCA_009908915.1 Planctomycetota bacterium | reverse complement strand
CTGAGAGACTGACCGACAAATCCAACAAGCGATCTGTATAGCCGGATGTTCCGAACGGAACATTCGGCTTTTTTGCTGCGCGCTGCGGCCGATTTCTCCGATTTTCAGTTGGCAAAATACGCCGATTTGCTAATATTAAGAACTAAGGGCTTTTCGGAAGTGTTCTGCTTTGCCGGGTTTTCCGGCCACAGATGTCCGGAAATGCCGTACGGGGGCCGCACGCCGCCGGCCTCTCTAAACGCGCGCCCTGCTGCCGCGCAGCAACGCGTGAGATCCGTTCCGGGCGATGGCGGATCAGGAGAGTACATCGTGAAACGTAAAGCTGTTTATACCACAGGCGAAGCCGCCACAATCTGCCACCTTTCCCAGCAGACCATCATCCGCTGCTTCGACAATGGTCATCTGGGCGGGTTCCGCGTGCCCGGCAGCCGGTTCCGCCGCATCCCGCACGAGGACCTCGTCGCCTTCATGCGGGTCAACGGCATTCCGCTTGGACCTGTCGCCAGCGAGCATATCAACGCCCTCGTCGTCGCCGCCGACGTCACGCTGCGCGACCTGCTCCAATGCGCCCTTCAGCACGACGACCGCTTTGAGCCCAGCCTCGGCCAGACCTCCTTTGACGCCGGCGTGATGGCCGAACGCTTCGCGCCAACCGTCGTGATCGTCGAGCACGTTCCCCCGCGTATTGATGCCTGCCAGATCTGCCGTGGCCTGCAGAAGCAGTTCGGCGAGGACGACATCATCGCTGTCGTCGTCAACCCCGGCAGCGACGAGCATGCCCTCCGCGAACTCGGTGTCAGCGATTTCCACACCACGCCTTTCGATATAGAGGCCCTCATCGAACGCCTCGCCGAAAGCGGCAAAGATTAGCGCCCATATTTCCTGCCCGAGGCGACATTTGCATGCATGTTTCACGCGCCTGTCAAAGATTCTGCCTAATGCCCGCGGCTCCCGATTCGATAAGAAAACAGAGGACGTGACGGCTGTACGGGTCATCGCTGGGAGCGACGCGGATGGAACGCCAAGAGACCAAACAAATCCTGATTATCGATGACGAACCGGACCTGCGCGAGCTGCTCATCGATGCGCTGAGTGACGAACGAACGCGCGTCACCGCTGCGGCCAGCGCCTCCGAGGCCCTGCTCTATGCCAGAAGCGAGCAGCCGGACCTGATCGTTACCGACATTGGCCTGGGCGATTCCTCCGGCCTGGACGTCCTCGACCGCCTCCGCGACGCCGGCTGCGACGTGCCGGCCGTTGTTATCACCGGACGCTGCGACCCGCACAGCTTCACCGATGCCTCGCGGCGGCGCCCGGTGGAACTCATGACTAAGCCGCTCGATATCCGCCGACTGCGCGAGACGATCTCCAACGAACTCGGCCGCCGCAACGAGCAAGAGAAATTCCTCGACCGGTCGCGGCGACTGCGCGAGCTGGCGCGGACCGGCTACCGACACGCCCGCCGCAAGCAAGGCGAACTGCAGGACACCTGCGCCGAGTTGGCCTCACAGTACCGCGCCCTCAGCCAGCAGACGGCCATGCACCAGATGGTCATCCGGTACGAACTGGCAATGATCGCCGCCAAGAGCGACGACGACGTCTTCCGCTCATTCTTCCGGACCTTCGTCCGTAACAGCGGGCCTATCAACGGCGCAGCGCTGGTCTGCGACGCCAACGCCGAACTGCGCATCGTCGGACGTTTCGGCGTGCCGCGCCCCGACAGCCTGAACTTCTGCCGCATGCTCGCCGATCCGATTATCGACTGCATGCTCTCCGACCCGCAGGTCCAGATCCTCGACTGCATGGACGAGCAGGAACTCTTCGACCCCCAGATCCAGCCTTGTCTGCCCGGCGTGACGATCCTGGCCGTGCCGCTCATCCCCGCCCCCGGCGAGATGATCGGCCTGGTGGTGCTCTACCGCCGGGGCGAGCAGCCCTTCACCGACAGCGACATCGAGCTGGCCGAGATGCTCGGTTACCCGACGGCCATTGCCGTCCATCGAAACGACTGAGCGCCCGTTGCCGCTCACGTCGTGCGTGGCGGAGCACCTGCTCTGCCGCGTTCCCAGGCGGCGTTAGGTCCTCCACCCGGAGCCTCCTGGCGAACCCATGCGCACTAAGGTAAGCTGTATCGCTGCTTTCGTATGGATTGTCGCGTTTCTCGAGATACCAGTCGAGAATGACGCCTCCCTCAAAAGTCAGGCGGGCGGAAAACCAGAACGATTTTGCAACGCAAACAAAGAAATTATGTCACGAAGACGGCGCTGATCGGCACTTCCTCGGATTTCTGAGCGAGGCGCCATCGTCGGCATAGGCGGGCCCACTTGCCGTTCTGCTTGCCCTTGAATTTCGACCTGCCCGTCTCGCCCTTGCAGCGGCGATGCGCCGCTACGATGAGATCGAGGCGATGCGGAGACGGAGATACTTCTGCCGGTGTCCGGTTTTTCGACGCGACGCCTTGCGCCGGCGCCACTTCTGCACGTGGAGCTTGGGGCCTTTGGCTTCTTTGTCGACGATCTCGGCCGTTACGCTGGCGCCATCGACCAGTGGCGTGCCGATCTTGGCTTCATCCTCGTCGCTGACCAGCAGTACGCGGTCAAAGGTTACTTCCGTCGCATTTTCGTCCAGCTCGCGCAGGTCCACGTCCACCACATCGCCTTCGCTGACGCGGAACTGGCGGCCACTGTCTTCGATAACTGCATACACAGCGCTGTCTCCTATCTAGGTCGTGAAACGACGCATTATCCGGGTTTCGCCGGGAATGTCAAGCCCATCGCGCAAGGAAACCAGGGGCGATGCGCGACGCCAGCGGGGCCGCATCCTCTGACGGTGGGTAGACAATGTCCGCGGACACATTTCGGATTGCGGATTTCAGATTGAGGGTCGCGCATGGGGGCTCCTTCCGACATTCCAAATCTGAAATCCATGGTCCGCTCAGAACCGAAGCTTTTTCATCCGTGCCGGATTCGGTACAGTGCGGCCATGCCCAACGGCCTGCTGATAGTCCTGGTGATCGTAACGGCGCTTCTGGCGCTGCGGGCGGCGGTGCGCCTGCTGGCGGCGGGCTTTGCCCACAAGGACCCGGGCGGCGATGCCGAGCAGGGGCTGGTGATCTTTGCCGAATCGATCCGCTGGCTGAACGTGCCCTGGGGGGCGGCCACCACGGCGGCGGGACTGAGGCGCGGCGGCTACCGCGGCGAGGTCCTGTACTGGCGGTGGCACAGCGGGTGGCGGGGCACGCTCGTGCTGCCGGCAATTATGGACCGCAAGCTGCTCCAGCGAGAGGCCGAGCGACTGGCCGATTTCATCGCCGAGCAGCGGCGGGATAAACCCGACCGACCGATCTACCTGATGGGCTACTCGTGCGGGACGTTTATCGCCACGCGCGCCCTGGAACTGCTGGACGAGGACATTCATGTGGATGGCCTGGCCCTGCTGGCCGGGGCGTTCAGCCCGAAGCGCGACCTCAACCCGGCCGCCGACCGCGTGAGGGGTCAAGTCGTGGTCTGTTCGGCCTGGCTCGACGGTATCGTCTTGCTGGGCACGCTGCTGGCGGGCACGGCGGATCGGACGTGGACGCCGTCGATTGGCGCGGCCGGTTATCGCGGGCCGGCGTGCGAGAAGGTCCGCGAGCTGCGCTGGCGACCGGCGATGGTACGGCTGGGCTGGCTGGGCGACCATTTCACAGCCCCGGCGACGCGGCTGATTGCCACGCGCGTCTGGCCGTTGCTTCGCCACGCGGGCGACGAGGCGTCAGTCTGAGTAGGGTCTCGCCGCCGGCGGAGACGGTAAACTCGTGGCTGCTGGGCTCCTGGTGGCGAGCATGTTCCGGACGTCTTTGCGGCCCTTGTCCGGGATGTACTCGAACATCGCGCCGACCGGCAGCCTTACGTGCAGTTGCGGCGCGTTGCCGTTCTCGGCCTCCGGCGGATTGTTCCAGGTGACGTGGATGGCTATTTCCCCGTCGAGTTGTGCCCGCCCGGCGCGTTAGGATGCCGTCACCCGCCGGAGGCCCGGCCCGCAAACGAAGGCACATCATGCACACATTTTTACGCACAACCCCACTGGCCCTGCTGTTCGTGGCCGCTGTGGCCGTGGCGGCTGACGCGTCGACAGACGGCGGGCCGCATCTGGCGCCCGGGCCGATGGTCTCCGAGCGGGCCGCCGAGATCGCCGAGCGGGGCGTCGAGACCTACCCGCACATTCCGCTGGCCGGCAGCGAGCAGCGCGAGATCCTCCACTGGCTGGACCTGGCGCGTCTGCGGCCGCAGAGCCAGTCGCTCGTGCGGTGGCAGTCGCGGGGATACTTCGCCGAACCCGCCGGGCCGTGGGACCAGGACATGGGCTGGACGCAACATGGCCTGGAGGCGCGATGGCAGTCGGGCGGCTTTGTTCGTCCGGCCTGGCTGGCTGCGTTCGCCAAGGTCGATGCGATGGACATCCGCGGCCGCCCGGTGCTGCCGGATACGGGCGAACGGTTCCCGCGGCAGTTGTGGCACATGGAGTTCGGCGGACACGTCGGCCATCCGCCGGTACTCGACTCGCCGGGCGCGGTGGTGGTAGCCGTCGGCTCGGCGAGCGACCGGCCTTTCGCCTCGGCCGAGGAGATGACCTTCGATATCACCTGGGCGCTGGGCGGTGTGGGCGACGAGCGGCAGGTGCAGTCCGGGCCGATCGGCGTGGGATTCTTCATCAACTGGCAGAACAACCGCGAGTACTGCAACTGGCTGCCCGTGCCGGGCTTTCAACTGACGGGCAAGCTGAATCCGACATTGCGATTCGCCGTGGGCTTCCCGGTCTTCAGCCTGACCTGGCGGCCGATCGACCGGCTGACGCTGGCCGGCACGTTGGAGTACCCGCACACCGTCTTCACGCGGGCGAGCTACAAGCTGGCCGACGGACTGGGAGTCTATGGCGGCTTTGAGTGGGACAACCAGCGTTGGTACCGCCACGGTCGCGAGCACGAGCGGTGGCGGCTGTGGTACGACGAGAAGCGGTTCGTTACCGGCCTGGACTGGCAGATCGCCGACGGGGCAAAACTGGAGATTGAGGGCGGCTGGGCGTTCGACCGCATGTGGTTCGAGGGTGAGGATTTCCGCAACCGCGCCCGCAACCGCCTGAACGTCGACGACGGCCTGTTCCTGGGCCTGTTGCTGCGGGTCGACTGGTAGAGCCCGCCTCAGCGTCAATACACCAAGACCCGGCAGCGGAGGTACCGATAACTCGACCTATGCAGTTTTCATCGCTTGCTCGATCTCATCTTCACTCCACCCACGGACCTCTAGCCCTTTCATCAGGGCGTCATTGTCCGGACTGTCGGTAACGTTGTGTGGCAAGCGGATGCGGCGTGGGATCTGTGATTTCAGTGCAGCTAATCCATCTGCCAGATTGTCGCGGTCAAGTTGGCTTTCTGCACGCCGGTTGAACGCGATCCGTCCACCCGGCAGGATACCGAGAAGACCGTTGTCGTAGGCACGATGCAGATGTGTGGCAAGGGCAAGTCCATTAGAGACCGCATCTGTGGAGCCAGGCAGTGTCACCGGTACAATGTGGGCGGCGTCGACCAGGCGCAAAGCCATGTTTGTCAAGCAACACTTGTATCCATAGGCACGCAGGACAGTCGGACGAAAACGTGCATCTCGGAAAGCTTGTACAGCCATGACGATTTTGTGTCTTCTGGATTTTTCCCTATTTGATTCGCCGGAGTCGACAAAATGTCTTTCTTCTTCTACAGGGGCGTCAATGATCTTTGTTGCTTTGTCCACATCGGGCCCGCATTCATACAGCCGTTCCCACTGCTGTATGTACCAAGGAAGATAGTCTGGTTGCACTGCCACGGCGACCTCGGACCCCTCACGGACTTCCCTGCTTTCGGCGGAGAAACCGTAATGATAGCCATCCTGCAGCGTTCGCTGATCAATTTGCAGACTGGGTGATCCGGCAGTGAACGTCTGGTGCCTTCGAGTATCCCAGAACGCATAAACTCCTTCCTCCTCGCTCCAGCCACCAAGAAGAACCCTAACACCGGCTCGAAGCGGCAGCGATTCTACTCGGGTTAACTGGATTCGCCTCTCCGTTGGCCTACCTCTGCCTTTTCCACCTCCCGTAACGGTCCACAGGTAAACATCCAGGGTGTCACGATGATCTCGTAGTAAGACTCGAATGCGCAACGGGCGCATTCCTAGGTCGCCCAAAGTCAGAACGGTGGCTCCAGCACGTTCAAGATCCAACACGAATTTCTCGGCCAGTTCTGAGAAAGGTATTCCTGGCATTTCAACCTCATGCGTCAGTGCGCCCAGCAAGAACCGTCCTGATTGCCTCCTTGTTGAAAAGCGGTCCATCTAAGAAACGCAGCATTGAGCCTCGCAGATACCGCACCTCTTGCTCAAAAACAATCCATTGAACCGCCCGATCATCGGCTACTGCCCCAGTGACATTGCTGCCCCCAAACGGGTCCACGACAAGTTGCTCATCTCCGTTTGGATCAAGGAGAAAGTCGAAGAAGAACTCAATCAGTTTCGCAGGATACCGCGCAGGGTGAGGCTTGATTCCATACTCACGACACAACTTCAGATAACGCGAATTCGATTCTGTGTTAGCGATCTCAAGGAGGTTTGGGGGGATCGCTCCTCCATTGTCCTTGGCAAAATTCGTCGATATCTCGTGCCCGCTTGGACGTTTTTTGGCGCGGTATCCATTCTTCAACAACGCCTTCATGCTGTCGCTATAAGGTTTCAGTACGCGTCGATTGTCTGCTTCAGGACTCTCTGACTTAGAGAACCACCAAACCGTATTTACAGCATCTTTGACGCGGATGCGGCGTACCGTAACCCATTCAGCCGGTGTCGGAAGCTTGGAGGGGTTGTACCAGTAGAAGTCCTGCGCCAGGTGAAATACTCTGCTGAGTGCAATTGCAACCTCAAAATGATAGACGCTTCGGACAGGAGCGCCAGGTATCCAAGCCCCCCCGATGTCCAAGACGAAGCTCCCGGTCGGCTTCAGAATGCGGCGTATTTCGTGACAGAAGGGCATGAACCACTGCAGGTAGCGTTCGACGGGTTCGTTACCGTATTCTTTCTGCCGTGTCAGCGCAAAGGGAGGGCTTGTTATCACCAAGTCAGCGCACTCCGCAGGCATCGCGCGCAATCCACTTAACGAATCTCCAAGGAAGGCTGCGCCGTGCTCGGTGCTGTAGAAGGCGGGCTTCGTACCCAACCCAACGTCTCGAAGCCACCCCAATTTTCGTCTGCATCTTCCCAGTGCCAGCATTGTAGGCTCCTTCCTGAGTCGAAAGTATACGCAATGACGTTGTTAGTGCATAGTCATTTCCAGGTGGCAGCCTATTGGCGACGGGGACGCGAGTCGCTATGATGGGGGCATGATAGAGCTTGCCGATTTGTCGAACACCATCGAGTCCCTCATCGCCCGGATCGTCGCACTCCGGGACTCTCTTTGACTTGCCTGCCCGCCGCGAGACAATGCAGGCCCTCCAGGCCAAGATGGCTGAGCCGGGCTTCTGGGACAATCCCGAGGTCGCCCAGAAAACCGTCGCGCGTTTCAAGGCCGTCAAGACCATCGTCGACCCGGCCGATGAAATTACTCGGCGCGGCGACGACCTTCAGGCGCACTACGAGCTGGCCGAGGAGGCCGACAGCAACGAGGAGCGACAGGAAGTCGCGACGGTAGCCGAGACGTTGCAGCAGGACCTCGAACGCCTGGAGCTGCGCATGCTGCTGAGCGGCCCGCACGACGCGGGGCCGTGTTACTTCAGCATCCATGCCGGCGCGGGCGGCACGGAGAGCTGCGACTGGGCCGAGATGCTCATGCGCATGTACCTGCGCTATTTCGAGCGGAGCGATTTCAAGGTCGAGGAAGTCGACCGCACCGACGGCGAGGAAGCGGGCATCCGCAGCGTGACACTGCTGGTGACCGGGCCGTACGCCTATGGGTATCTCTCGTGCGAGCGGGGCGTGCATCGGCTGGTGCGCGTCAGCCCCTTCGACGCTCAGAGCCGCCGGCATACGTCCTTCGCCAGCGTCGACGTCCTGCCGGAACTCGACGACGTCGAAGTCGACATCGACTGGGACAAGGACGTCCGCGAGGACACCTACCGCGCCAGCGGTGCCGGCGGCCAGCACGTCAACAAAACCTCCTCGGCCGTCCGGTTGACGCACCTGGAGACGGGCATCGTCGTGCAGTGCCAGAACCAGCGATCCCAGCACAAGAACCGGGCCGAAGCACGCAAGATGCTAATAGCCAAGCTGTATCAGCGAGAGCAAGCCCAGCGCGACGCCGAGCTGGCCAAGCTCTACGGCGACAAGGGCGAGATCGCCTGGGGCAACCAGATCCGCTCGTACGTGTTGTATCCCTACCAACTCGTGCGGGACGAACGAACGGAGCTGAAGACCGGCCAGACCGACCGTGTTCTCGACGGCGACCTCCAGGAATTCGTCGACGCATACCTGCGATACAAAGCTTCCCGCAAGAGCGTGAAGGCCTGAGCACGTATCCGCTTGGTGGCATGCAGCGCCGGCAAGGCAATGAGAAGGCGTCTCGGCTTGTGTGGCGGGCGGCTCTTTCGGATTTCAGATTCTGGATTTCGCCACGAGCATCCGTCGTGCAAACCGAAATCCGAATTCAACATTCCAAGATCCGACCTCGTGGGTATTGGGGTTCCTCGCCCTCAGGACCTCCCCGCCCCAACCCATGTCACAGCGCCAGGGGAAGCCTGGTCAGACGATTATGACTTTCCTTGCGGCCGGGTGTATGCTATAGTTAAAGGACACCGCACGCTTGCGTGGTTGGGATGGACGTTCGGCACGCCAGACCGGTGGTCAATCCCGGCGTTCTTGTTCATGCCTCCGCGTTACGCCCGCGCAGCAGAAAGAGACGATGGTTGTCCATACATTGAGAGGATCCATGAAACACCACACCACCACACTCGCCTGCCTCGTGGCCCTCGGCATTGTCGCCACCTTCCTGATCCCCGCGCACGCCGACCAGAAGAAGGAGGACGTTGAGAACTTCACGGATGAGGATGTCGCCAGGGCCATTGACGAAGCCTGTCAGTGGCTGTGGTCGCAGCAGGATAAGGAAGGCTGGTGGAAGCCCTACCGCGACCCCCACAACAACTTCTACTATCCGACCGGCCCGACGGCTATCGCCATGTATGCGCTGCTGGAGTCGGGCGTCACTCCGCAGGACACGCGCATGGAGAAGGCACTGCAGTGGTTGGTGAAGTCTTACAAGAAAGACCGAATGACCTACTCCACCGGTCTGCGGTGCATGGTGTGGTACACGGCCAACCGCTATACGCAGGGCAAATTCACGCGCTTTCTGAGAGACGACGTGACCCTGCTGATGCGCAGCACGAAAAATGGCAGGTATAGCTATGACTGCAACCCGGCCAAGCCGTTTACAAAGGGTGACAACTCGAACAGTCAGTACGGTCTGCTTGGCGTCTGGGGCGGCAAGATGGCGGGTCTTGAGATACCGAGGAAATACTGGCAGGTGGTGATCGAGCAGTGGATGGACAGGCAACTCAACGACGGCGGATGGCATTACGGCGGGAGAGGCAAGTCGGGCACGCCCACGATGACGGCCGCCGGCGTGGCGAGCATGTTTGTCTGCTTCGACTCGCTCTACCAGAACGCCTTCCGCAAATGCAACGTCGACCGCCAGAGTCGGCAAACACGGTCGATCCAGGCCGGTCTCGACTGGCTCGACAAGAACTTTGAGAACACACTGGCCCCCAGGCACTTTTTCTACCACATGTACGGCATCGAGCGTGTCGGCCTGGCCAGCGGCTACAAGTACTTCGGCGACGTGGACTGGTACAAGGTCGGCACGGCCGCCGTGCTGAAAAGGCAGAAGCAGAATGGCAGCTTCGGCAGCGTATACAAGACCGCCTACGCAGTGCTCTATCTCGTCCGCGGCCGCCGGCCCATCCTCTTCAACAAGCTCGAGTTCCCGTCGGACTGGAACAACCGCCCGCGCGACCTGGCAAACCTCACACGGTGGATCAGCAAGACCTTCGAAACACCGGTCAACTGGCAGATCATCACGCTGGAGGCCCCCGTGGCCGAATGGCACGACGCGCCGATTCTGTATCTCTCGGCCTCCCAGGCGCCGAACCTGACCGACGAGCAGATCCAGAAAATTCGCACGTTCGTCCTGCAGGGCGGAACAGTCTTCAGCTGCACCGAATGCGACGCAGCGAGTTTCGGCCGCGGCATCCGAAGCGTCTACGCGAAGATGTTTCCCGAATACGAGCTGACACCCATCGGCCGCGACCACCCGATCAACGACGTCCACTTCGACTTAAGGAACAGAGTCAAGTTCCACTGGATGACCAACGGCGTCCGTCCGCTGGTGATCCACACCGATGAAGACCTGCCGCTGAGCTGGCAGACCAACCGCGTCTCCACCCGGGACCATGACTTCAAGGCCGCCGCCAATATCTACTTCTACTGCACCGACAAGGGTTCGCTCCGCAATCGCGGCGTGGAACTCTGGCCCTCCGAGTCGACCATCGACGCGCCCAAGACCTCGGTCAACATCGCGCGGCTCAAACACAGCGGACACTTCGACCCCGAGCCGCTCGCGCTCGAACGCTTCGCCCGGCTGATGGGCGAGCAGCACGATGTGAAGGTCACCGTGCCGCAAGAGGCGATCGAGATCGACCAGCTCAAAGACGTCAACCCGGACATTGCCTGGCTGACCGGCCTGGGAACGCTGCGGTTCTCCGAAGCCCAGAAGACACTGCTCAGGAGTTACGTCGAGGGCGGCGGGACGCTGATGATCGACGCGGCGGGCGGCTCGCCGGCCTTCGCTGAGGCAGCCGTCAAGCTCGTCAAGGATCTTCACGGCGTCGAAGCCACGCATCGCTTGGGGATCGACAATCCGATCTACGGCCTGCAGGGCATGGAGATCGGCAAGGTCGGCTATCGTCGCCAGAGCGCCCGCAAGCATCCGGCGCAGGCGCCGGTTCTGCGTGGCAAGATGAGCACCGACGGTCGGCCGATGGTCATCCTCAGTGAGGAGGACATTACGGCTGGCCTGGTCGGTTATCCGTCGTACACCATCGAAGGCTACGCGCCGGACAGTGCGTTCAATCTGGCCCGCAATATCGCGATGGTGGTCGCTGAGTGCAACAGCAAGGCTGAGGCGAAGTAAACTCATCCGCACCGCATGTGCTCTTGTGGGCAAGTAGGTCCTACGCCGCCATCGTTCAGCCGCTCTGGCGTCGTCGCAGGATGGCCGCGCGACAAACGGTAGCCACGGATGCCGCCGCCCCCAGCCCCCAGATGCCCAGTCCCGCCTTCATTCCCCGCCAGGCCGCCGGGCCGCCGTACCGCAGCGACCAGCCCGCCACGCCCAGGCCGATCAGCATGACAACGGTCGTTGCCAGCGGACGCCACGCCCGACCCCCCCGGCGTCGGCTCAGCGCCCAGATGCCCGCCAGCTGCAGTCCGACGACCATCACGGCCAGGATCCCCACGGCCGCGTCAAAGCCACCATTGCGCACCGGCGGAGCCACCTGTCGCCAGAGCTTGACCATCAACACCGCCACCGGTAGACAGATACAGGCCAGGATCGTTCGCCCCCGCCCCACGAGCACAACGGCGCCGGCAAGAACGGCCGCCGTGGGAATGACCAGCCCGTCAACGGGCCGCGTCGGCACCGGCGCCCGCCCATGGTCCAGCAGCCAGCACGCGCCGGCGAGGCTCGCCAGCGCAGCCGAGGCCACCAGCGCCGCCAGCAGCGCGGGGCGACGCCGCCGGGCGTCTTCGTTTACACTGAGCGTCAGGTGGTAACGCCACAACAGGACTACCAGAACCACCGACCATGCTCCGGCCACGAGAATCATACGGGCCGTCTGGAGCGGTGCGCTCGGCTGCTTGGCGTCCAGCAGCGCCTGGATGCCGCGGACCCAGCCGTCGAAGGCATCGGGGCGAAGCATGACCTCGCGAGCGCCGACGAGCTGGCCGGCCACAGCGACCATGCCAATGCCCGTCGCCAGTGTGATCAGCGGGCTTGGCAGCTTCAGACCGGCTACGAAGAAAGCGTTCACGCCGCCGACGACAGCACCGATGGCCACGGCCACGAGGAACGCCACCCAGGGGACATGTCCGGCGTTGATCATCCAGGCAGCAAGAAGCCCGCCGAGACCCATCATCGCCCATATGCTCAGGTCGATCGCGCCTTGTCGCATCGCCAGAAGAAACCCCAGAGCCGCCAGCATCGACGCCGATACCAGCTGCCCGATGACGTCCTGGCGATAACTGCTGCTGCGCGGACCACCCGCCGGCTGAGGCAACGTTCGCTCCCAGGCCGGAAACAGCAGAAACGCCAGACCCAGCAGCAGACCGGCCACGAACAGATCGCGGGGGAGGCTCTCTGGGCCGGTCGGTCGGAGTTGTGCTTCCACGGACTTCACAAGCAACGTCTTCCTGCCGGGCGTCGCATGCCCGATAACACAAGCCTACCCGATTGGCCCGCATGTGGAAACCCCGCCCCACGCCTTTTCACACCTTGCCCGCTTTGTCTGTTGGCCGAGTGTGACGCAGGCCTCTAACGGTCAACCGGTCGCATCAGAGCTGGCGATGCCATGGGGGTTTCTGCCCTGGACCATCGCATGTTTCTAGGAGAATCGTCCATTTTGAAGAATGAGGTTGTCTGCGTCTCATCTACATACTATATTTCATATGTCGGCTGGTTTGGACTGGCCGTGACGCTGCCCGATCATTCATGCATTACCGTTCTGCCGCAGCATGAATGGATACACTGAGGAGGTGAATTATGATTTCACGCACGCGATGTGCGCACCGACGGGGTGTCGCCCTCCTGATGGCTGTCTTTGCCCTGGTCGTGACGTCGGCGTTGGGCCTTGCGCTCTGCGCCGTGGGAAGCGGGGAACTGGCTGTCAGCGACAGCTACGCCGACATGACCAACGCCTTTATGGCCGCGGAAAGCGGCCTGCAGATTGCCACCAAAGCCCTGGTGGATCTGGAGATCCCGGCCGACACCGACGCCGACTCCGTGATGGACGATCTGGCGACGTCGCTTGCCAGTCGGTTCGCTTCCGGCGTTCAGCGCAACAGCGACGGCGATATCGTCGTCCCGGCCTGCACGCTGGCGTGCGGACAATTCGAGTTGCGCATCAGCCAGGTGACATCGGCGGACGGGACGCTGGGCTGCCGCGTGTGGGCGGTGGGGACGAAGGACGGCACAAGCCGGACGCTGAGCCTGGATTTCGCGGTCGCCAATCGCATGCCGGGCATCTTCGACTACGGCGTGGCGGCCAAGGGTTCGATCATGGTCAAGGGAAGTGCCCAGATCGTCGGTCTGCCCGGTTCGACCGGTGGCCCGGACATCTTCTCAGCCTGCGCGGCGGGTACGCCCATGACAGTCAAAAGCTCGGCGGTCATCGCCGGCGACCTGGCGATCATGGGCAGCAGCCCATTTGATGTCGATCTCAACGGCAACGCATCGGTCGGCGGAACAACCGACCCTGATCTGATCCGTTCCGACCACATTGCCACCAACGTCGAAGAACCGCAATGGCCGAAGTACGATATCGAGCAGTTTCGGGACATGACCACCACGGTCGTCAACAGCGGCACGAACCTCAACGGCAGCAACATCGTCCTTGAGAACGTGCTGATCAAGGCCGGTACAAATCCCCAATTCAAAAACAACACGGTACTCAACGGCATTGTCTTCGTTGAGTATCCCAACGACGTGAACTTCAAGAGCGACGTGACGGTCAACGGTCTCATCGTGGCCGACCCCGGCCCGACAGATGCTTTGGCGGGTACGATCGAGTTCAAGAGCGGCGCGTCATTGCCGGGTGTCGACGCATTGCCCGATACCGATACATGGGCCCAGATCAAGGAGCATACCGGCACGGCAATTCTGGCCCCCGGCAGCGCGGTGCGTTTCAAGGCCCAGGCGACGGGCATCAACGGCGCGATCGTCGGCGCGGAAGTCGATTTCAAGGCCTCCTCGGAAGTCAGCGGCCCGCACGCCGGACCGATCCTCAGCCTCAGCGAGAGCTTCGAGATGGAGTTCAAGGCCGGCGCCTTGATTTCCCTGGCCGAGGAACCTTCGGACGATCTGCCGGCTGGTTTCGTCAGCGAACGCTGCATCGAGGCCTGCTTTGAGAGCTATACCGAACACGTCCAGCCGTAAATCAAGACTGCACGAGCCCGGATATGCAGGCGTCCCGGAGAAGTTCGAGCAGCCCTTATTTATGACGAGGTGATCCTGAGCGACGCCCAGTGCGTTGACGGTTTTGCTGCACGGGACCCGGGTCGTCGGCGGTCTTCGTCGAGAGCCCGTTTTTCTGGGGGCGCATTCGGGCCGGCACGCCAGGCGGATGATCTCCTCGCCGACCGCGCCCCACGTCCGCCCGTCCGCGGTCAACGCGAGTCGCCGCGTGTTGATGTTCTCCGTCGTCGACTCGCGAAACCCCGCCGTCGCATGCTGCCACGTTCGGCCGGCCGAGTCGGTGCGATACAACTACCCGTGGACGCCTGGTACACTGCGTGGGTTGTGACAATCAGCATGAGCACCTCCATTAGAATCTTATCGCGATGTCCACCCGCAAACGGCTAGAATACCCGCGGAGGCAACCTATGCGACTCTACCTCGTTCAACACGGCGAAGCGAAAGACAAGAGCGAAGACCCCGACCGACCGCTTACCGAAAAGGGGCGGAACGACGTGACCCGCGTCGGCGAACTGCTGGCCAAGACGATGCTGCAGGTTCGGGCGATCTGGCACAGCGGGAAAACCCGCGCGATGGAAACCGCGAGGATCCTCTCGGTCTACGTCGAAGCAGCCGAGGGAACCATCGAGCAAAGCGACCTCGGCCCGACCGACGACGTCGAGCCGGTCTGCGAGACGCTCGAGACGGCTGGGACGGACGTCATGATTGTCGGTCACCTGCCGTTCCTGGACCGCCTGGCATCGCTGCTCGTCGCCGATGACGACGAAGCAGAGTCGATCGCCTTTCAGAAGGGGGGCGTGCTCTGTCTGCAGCGCGAGGACGACAACTGGTCCGTCGCCTGGATGATCACGCCTGACATCCTGCCGCGATAGACGGCCGTTCCCTGCTTCACTCGCTTGCCGTTCCAGGCTGCTCGTGTCGCTCAAACCACTGACGGACGATTTCCGCAATCTCGCGATCGGCGTCGCTGCGCCCGCGTTCCATGGCCTCCACGACCGGGCCGATATCTGCCGGCTCCACACGCGACAGGGCTTTGTACGCCGGGCGTCTAACGTCCGGATTCTTGGCCGATGTCGCCGTGATCAGCGCCGCAACCGCTTCGTCCTTGCCCGTCTCGGCCAGGATGTCGCAGGCCATCGCCGCATAGCCCGGCTGCCGCAGGTGGGACAACGACTTGCCGAGCACGTCGCACATGTGGGGGTTGTCGGTCCTGGTCACGCAGTCACGAATGACGTCCCGCGCCTGCTGGCGGGCGCGATGGATCTCGGGGTTCTCGCGCCGTTCGATGGCATCCCGCTTCGGCGAGGGCGAGTAGCTGTAGAGCAGCATCATGAGCAGTTCCGCCGACGGACGATCGGTGGAGGCGACGCATTCGCGTGCGCCGGCGACATCGGTCTCGACGCTGAGCAGTTGTGAGGCCGTATCCGGCATCCCGGCCGGGTCGCCCGGCATCGTCGCGTTCTCGATTGCCTGCTGTGCCTGCATCGCTCTCATCCGGTGACGGATAGATTCCTCCATCGCTTCGCGTTGCATGGCTCGTGCGGCATCGATGACTTCTTGCGGCACCTCGGGCCTGACCCCGCCATGCATCTCCTGCCACTCGTCGCGGCTGATGTCAGGCGTCCAGTCGATGTAGGCAATGCAGAGAGCAATAATCCCAACGGCAACCAGCGTCAGCAGCATGACGGCTCGTATGGACATGGTGAATCTCCCGGCTCGATTCGTCGAGCCCGCCGACTGCGCGGGCGCCTGGCGGCATTGTAACCGCACCGTCCACATTCGTTCAAGAACACAGCCGCTCTCGTCCCGGTCGCTACATGTCCCGCCCGATGGCGGTGGCCATGCGGTTGAGCACCGGCATGAGCCCGACCATCGCCGCCGGCGTGATCGACTGCGCACCGTCGGACATCGCGTGCTCCGGGTCGTGGTGGACCTCGACGATCAGGCCGTCGGCCCCGGCGGCCACCGCGGCCCGGCACATCGCGGGCACGAGGTGCGCGTGACCGGTTCCGTGTGAGGGGTCGACCACGACAGGCAGGTGCGTGCGTTCGTTGAGCTCGGGCACGGCCGTCAGGGGCAGGGTGTTGCGGCAGTAGTCCTCGTATGTCCGGATGCCTCGCTCGCAGAGGATCACGTTCTTGTTGCCGCCGTTGATGATGTACTCCGCCGCCAGCAGCCACTCGTTGAGCGTGGAACTCAGGCCGCGTTTGAGCAGGACGGGTTTGCCCGCCTCGCCAGCGGCTTCCAGTAGCGGGTAGTTCTGCATGTTCCGCGCGCCGATCTGCAGCACGTCGGCATGTTCACAGACGAGGTCCATCGTTTCGACGCTGATGACTTCGGTCACCACGGCCAGCCCGGTCGCGTCGCGGGCCTTGGCGAGCAACTTCAGGCCTTCTTCGCGCAGGCCCTGGAAGCTGTAGGGGCTGGTGCGGGGTTTGTAGGCTCCGCCGCGCAGGCCGATGCAGCCGGCCTGTTTGACCGCTTCGGCGGTCTGCATGATCTGGGCCTCGTTTTCGACGGCGCAGGGCCCGGCGATGATGCCGACCTTCGGCCCGCCGATGGGGAACTTCTCCGGACCGATCTCGATCTGGCTGCGTTCCTGTTTGACTTCCGTCGAGGCCATCTTGTACGGCGCGAGGATGGGGACGATCTTTTCGACCATGGGGGCGTTTTCGATGGCGCCCTTGTCGACGGCCCGCTTGTCGCCGATGCAGGCGATGACGGTGCGGTCCGTGCCGACGATGGGGTGTTCCTTCAGGCCGTATTCGCGCACGAGGTCGATCACGTGCTGGACCTGGTCTTTGCTCGCGCCGGGTTTCATGACAACGATCATGGGTTCATCTCCGTAGCCGGTCAGTGAGTGCGTTCGGGTCGGTTGGACAAAACGGTCCGGGGGGTCGGGCAGGCGGCGTGGTGCGGACCGGCTCGCCGGAGCGATTCAGCCCTGCCGCCACGAATAGACGAAGCCGGACGTGGGGAGCGCAAAGACCCGGGGCGCAACGCGCTGACGCGTCATCGCTCGGTCGGCCTCCTGAATGTTGTCGGTGTGCGACATAACCTTTGTGCTCCCAGCGTGTGGCTGATATCAGCCAGTCTCGGCGACCGAATTATAGGCCCACCGGCGGCAACTGACAATCACGATTTGCGCAAAGGTTCTGCAATAGCCGCCCCGGCGAAGGCGCCGCGCATATTGGTTGCCTTCGCGGAGACAGGAACCATGAAGCATCGCCAACCCTCGGCCCGCCACACGTTTACCCTCGTGGAACTGTTGACGGTCATTGCCATCATCGGCCTGCTGACCGGCATGCTGCAGCCCAGCCTCAGCAAGGCCGGGGCCGTCTCGCGCCGGAGATAGCGGCGGACGCTGCGCACAGGGATTCGTTTTTCGATATTTGCGTCGGCTGGGCTATACTTGTCGGCGTGCCAGCCTACAGGAGATGCCATGACCGACCAGACTCCCGCTGACGTACGCATTGTTGAGAATCTGCGGCAGGCCCGTGAGACCATGGATGCCGAGGTCGGCAAGGTCATCATCGGCCAGCGAGCCGTCCAGGAGATGCTCCTCCAGGCGATGCTGTCGCGCGGCCACTGCCTGCTGGTCGGCGTACCCGGCCTGGCCAAGACGCTGATGATCAGCACACTGGCCAGGGTGCTCAAGCTGAGCTTCAACCGCATCCAGTTCACGCCGGATCTGATGCCCTCGGATATCACCGGCACGGACATCATCGAGGAAGATCGCAGAACCGGTCGGCGCGAGTTCCGCTTCGTCAAGGGTCCGTTGTTCAGCAATATCATCCTCGCCGACGAGATCAACCGCACGCCGCCCAAGACCCAGGCCGCCCTGCTCCAGGCCATGCAGGAATACCAGGTCACCGCCGGCGGGCAACACTACGACCTGGCCCATCCGTTTTTTGTGCTGGCCACCCAGAACCCCATCGAGCAGGAGGGCACGTACCCGCTGCCGGAGGCGCAGCTCGACCGCTTCATGTTCATGGTCAAGGTCGACTACCCGACGCGAGAGGAGGAACGGCAGATCGTCGCCGTCACCACCGGCCAGATGCTCGGCGAGCCCGAGGCCGTCCTCAGCGGCGAGGATATCCTCGCTCTCCAGCGGATCGTCCGCAAGATCCCCGTCAGCCAGCACGTCGTCGACTACGCCGTCAACCTCACCCGCGCCAGTCGCCCCGCCGACTCCACGGCGCCGGACTTCATCAAGAACTACCTCACCTGGGGCGCCGGCCCCCGGGCCGCCCAGTACCTCGTGCTCGGCGCCAAGAGCCTGGCCCTTCTGCACGGGCGGTTCAACGTCTCGGCCGAGGACGTCCGCAACGTCGCCCGGCCGGTGATGCGGCACCGCCTTTTCACGAACTTCAACGCCGACGCCGAGCAGGTCTCCAGCGACGACGTCATCGACATGCTCGTCCGGGCCGTTCCCGAGCCTTCCGTCGGCGACTACGCTCGCACCACGTAACACCACCGAACGAAGGATTGAGCGATATGACAACACTTTCGCGATGGATCGTTTGCCTGCTGGCCGTGGCCGCCGCCGCACCGGCCGCGCGGGCCGCCACCATCCCGCAAGAGAACCGCAACGCAGCCGTCACGTGGATCGTCGAGAGTATCAACGACCCCGAGACGCTGCCGATCGTCCTGGCCGGGCTGAAGTCCACCAACGACAAACGACTCCTGCCGGTCTTCACCCGCCTGTCGCGAGACAGTGACCGCGAGGCCCGGCTGATGGCCACCGCCATGGTCGCCGAGCTGGCCGGTAAAGACGCCGCGCCGGTCCTGCTGGAGCGCCTCAAATCGGACCCCGCCATGGTCATCCGCGGCGAGGCCCTGATCCACCTCGCCCGCCTCGAGGCCATCAGCGACGCCGACCTGCTGAAGGCTGCCGCCATGCCGGATGCCGGCGTACAGGTCATCGCCGCCCGGGCGCTGGCCCGTCGCAATCAGGCGGCCATGGCACGCGACCTGCTGGCGAAGCTCGCCGAGTCGCGCGACATGGACACGCAGGTTTTCGCCCGCATGTCGCTTCTGGACCTCGGCGACGACGGGCAGATCCCGCATCTTCGCAAGGTCATCCTTGACGAAGCGACGCCGCCCGACCTGCTCGTGAGGATGCTCAACCAGATGCGCGACGAGATCATCACCAAGGCCCTGCCCGTTGCCCGTTATCTCGCCAAGCCCTCGCAACTGCTGCCGGTGCGCATCCGCGCCTACTGGGCCATCGCTGAGCTGGCCGACAAGCCGGGCGACGAACTCGCCAAGGCCATCGGCGAGAGCGACAGCATGGTCCTGCGGCTGAACATCCTGCGAATGCTCGCCGAGCGCGACGACGCGGGCGGCCACTTGCGACAACTCGCCGGCGGCGACGACAGCATTGCCGCCACCGCCCGGTTCGAGCTGGCCCGCCCCGCGGGGGCAAACAAGCTCGCTGCCGCCGTGGCCGAGATGGTCCGCCAGGGCCACCCCGTCGTCATCGAGTATCTGCTCAATCGCTTCCGACAGGATATCGAGGCCGACCGGAAGGACCGGGCCGAGCAGTACGTCCAGCCGTTGCTGGGTTATCTGGCCGACCTCGAGCTGACGCGCAACCGGCTGACCGGAGCGCATGATCGCGGCGCGACCATCGTGGAACTGCTGGCCAATCACGGCTCGCACACCGCCGTCGCCGGTCTGAAGGACCTGCTGAAGGGCACGCAGAATTCGCCCATGCGGCAGCTGGTGGCCGGGGCGCTGTACCGCTCAGACAACGCCATCGCCGCCGATCTCGTCCGCCCGCTGCTCGAGAGCCCCTATTGCGAGCTGTACACCTACGCCGCCCTCGTCACTGCCCGCCACGGGGGCAAGGCCGCCATCCCCGTCCTCATCAAACTTCAGGATAACCAGCGCCTTAGCCGCCCGGACGTACTCGTTCTGGCGAACTGGTATCTCATCGACCTGTCCGGCCTGGCCGCCCCGAGCATCGACACCATCACCAAGGGCATCGAATAGACCGCGCGGGTGCCATGCCTCTTTGTGCCACGGTCATTCCCATGGCCGGGCTCTTCCGCGGCGCCCAAAGACACGGACTTTGGAAAGTCCGTGGCACCCGGCCGTTATGTGTCCTTCGTGTTCTCTGTGGCTCTCTTTGCTTTTCCTCGAACGCGAGGCGTTTCAGACATCCATGGTCAGTGTCTCGCCGGTGATTTCGATGTCAGCGGCGAGGACCTGCGTGGTCGACGGGGTTTCGACCTCGGGCTGGCCGCCGCCGAGGCTGACCGTGATGTTGCCGGGCTTCAGCTCGGCCTGGCCGTCGTCGTTGATCAGGGCCAGGTCGCGCGGCGAGAGCGTAAAGGTGATGGCCTGGGCTTCGCCGGGCTCGAGGGTGACGCGCGTGAAGCGTCGCAGCGTACGCTTCGGCTGGTCGGCCGAGCGGTTGTCATGCAGCAGGTAAAGCTGGACGACTTCCTCGCCCGCGCGGTCGCCGGTGTTGGTGACTTCCACGCTGACGACGAGGTCCTCGCCGGCGGCAAGCTTCGGCGGCAGGTCGAGGCTCTTGTAGCCGAAGCTCGTGTAGCTCATGCCATAGCCGAACGGCCAGAGCGGCTCGCCGTCGAAGTAGCGGTACGTGCGTCTGGCCATGTCGTAGTTCTCGAAGTCTGGCAGGTCGTCGGTGGAGCTGTAGAACGTCAGTGGCAACCGACCGGAGGGGTTGACATCGCCGAACAGCACGTCGGCGACGGCCCGGCCGCCTTCCTCGCCCGGATACCAGCAGAGCATCACGGCGTCGAGGTGTTCCTTCGCGTACGGTATGGCCATCTGGCTGCCGCCGGTAAGGATGAGCACGACCGGCCGTCCCAGCCCGCCGAGGATTTCGAGGAACTGTTGCTGGACAGGGGGCAGTTCGATCGTCCGGCGGTCGCCGCCGCTTTCGGAATCCTCGGCGTCGCCCTCTTCTCCTTCCAGCCGCGGCGTCAGGCCCATCACGGCCACCACGACGTCCTTGGCTTTCGCCTGCTCGTGCATCCAGTCGAAGCTGCCCTTGCGAGCCTCGCCGAACAGCGGGCAGAACTCCTTGCCTTCCAGCGTGGTGCCCGGGGAGATCGCCCCGACAATACCGTCGCGAATCGTCGACATTCGCGGGTTGAACCCGTAGTAGTTGCCCAGCAGCACGTGCTTGTCGTCGATGTTCGGGCCGACCAGCAGCAGGGCCGTCAGGTCCTTCGGCAGCGGCAGGAGGTTGTCCTTGTTCTTCAGCAGGACGATCGACTTGCGGGCCATCTCACGGGCCAGGCTGCGGTGTTCCTCGCAGTCCAGCACGTCCTCGGGGATGCTGCTGTGGCTGACCGACTCGGGCGGATCGAACATACCCAGGCGCATCTTCGTTCGCAGGAGTCGGCCGAGCGCGACGTCGATCTCCTCTTCGGTGAGCAGCTTTTGGTTCACCGCGCCGCGAACGTGTTTGTAGGCTTGGCCGCAGTTGAGGTCGCAGCCGTTCTTGATGGCCATGGCGACGGCTTCTTCCGGCGTGTCGACAAGCTTGTGATGCAGCCAGACGTCGCTGATCGCGCCGCAGTCGCTGACGACGTGGCCGTCGAAGCCCCATTGCTCGCGGAGGATCGTCTGGAGCAACAGCGTGCTGCCACAGCACGGTTCGCCGCGGAAGCGGTTGTACGCGCCCATGACGCTCTCGACGCCGGCCTCGCGGACCAGGGCGGCGAAGGCGTAGAGGTAGGTCTCGTAGAGTTCGCGCCGCGGGACGTCGATGTCGATTTCGTGCCGCTTGGTCTCCGGGCCGGAGTGAACGGCGTAGTGCTTGGCGCAGGCGGCAAGCTTGAGGTGCTTCGGATCGTCGCCCTGCAGGCCCCGCACGAAGGCTACACCCATCCTCGCCGTCAGGTACGGGTCCTCGCCGTAGGTCTCGTGGCCCCGGCCCCAGCGGGGATCGCGGAAGATGTTGATGTTTGGCGACCAGAAGGTCAGGCCCATGTAGCGGCGGTAGTTCTGCTTTCGTTGGGCGGCGTGATACTTGGCCCGGCCCTCGTTGCCGATGGCCGTGGCGACCCGGCCCATGAGGTCGGCGTCCCAGCTGGCGGCCATTCCGATCGCCTGCGGAAAGACGGTGGCCTTTCCGGCCCGGCCGATGCCGTGCAGCGCCTCGTTCCACCACTCGTAGGGCTTGATATCCAGCCGCTCGACGCCGGGGGCATTGTTCATCATCTCGGCGATTTTCTCGTCTAGGCTCAGTCGGCCGAGCAGGTCGTCCACGCGGGCCTTGACGGGCTGGGAGGAGTCACGGAACAGGGGCGCTTCGGTTGCGTCGCTCATGGGGCGTCCTTTCGTGCTGTAGCGTCGTCAGGGGTGAGGGCGAATTGTAGTCGCCCGCCCACCCCGAGGCAAGCGCCTCGGCAACGTTGACCGCCGGGGGCGTCTCGGGTAGGCTCATACGTCTCATGGCATGCGAGCAACCGCTGAATCACGTCACGATCATCGGCGTCGGGCTGCTGGGCGGCTCGATCGGGCTGGCCCTGCGCGACAGCTTCCCGGATTGCACCACCGCCGGCGTCGGCCGACGACAGGCCAGCCTCGATGTGGCTCTGCGCGTCGGGGCGATCGACACGGCCACCACCGACGCCGCCGAGGTCGTCGGCGACAGCGACCTGGTGGTGCTCTGCACGCCGGTCGGCGCGTTCGCCCGGCACCTGGCGGCCATCGCTCCGCACCTGAAGGATCACTGCGCGATCACGGACGTCGGTTCAACCAAGCGGGAGGTCGTCGCCATCGCCGAGGCGACCGTCGGCCACGAGCGATTCGTTGGGTGCCATCCGATGGCCGGCATGGAAAAGAAGGGCCCGCGGAACGCGACGGCGGATCTGTATCGCGATGCGCTGTGCGTGCTCACGCCGGTCGAGCAGACGCCGCGGCCGCTCGTCGAGCGCATCGACGCGTTCTGGAAACTCCTGGGCATGCGAACAGTCGAAATGACGCCGGCCGCCCATGATCGGGCCGTCGCCACCGTCAGCCACGTACCGCACCTGCTCAGTTCGCTGCTGATGAGCCTGCCCGCGACGGCCGACCTGCCCGTCGCCGCGACCGGCCTGCGCGACATGACCCGCCTGGCCGCCGGTGATCCCGAGATGTGGCGCGACATCGCCCTGTCCAACCGCAAGCCGATCGTCGAGACACTCACCCGCCTCGGTGAGGATATGGCCGTCCTGGCCGACGCGATCACCCGCGGCGACGCCGACGGCATCGTCGACCTTCTCGAGAAGGCAAAGACCCGCCGCGAGGAAACCTTCTCCGACGGCGCCTGAGTGCGGCGGCACGATCTTTCCGAAGACTGTGCTCGTGGGAATGCCGTCACAGGACACGGGTTTGGGGACAACTCGTGCCAGCGGCTATGCCGTCGCCGTCGGGTTGAGTTGCCGGGGCGTGAGATCCCGGGCCTTGCAGCGGTTGGCCACGAGCGCCTCGGCGACGAGCAGGACGACGACGGCCGCGGCGAGGAGGTCCCACCAGTTGCGTCCGATGGCCCGGTCGCGGGCGGCGGCGTGGACGGCGTCGAGGTCTTCGCCGACGTAGACGTGCTCGAAGCCCGCGTCGATCAGCCGCTGGCGAAGGGCCGGGGCATCCAGCGAGGTCAGCCGGCTCTCCCGGCCCCAGGGGTTGACGGCGAAGACCCCGGCGAGGTTCTGGGCGTCGGGCGTCTCGGCCGACCAGCGGTACAGGCCGGGCCGGGCGGTGTCAGTCAAGCGGGCGCGGCCATCCTCGCCGACCTCGACGCGGACGATCTGCTCGCCGTTGCCGCGGGGCGGCAGGACGACCTCCACGTGCGGCGGCAGAGGCGTCTCGGGCGTCGGCGGGCGGGCGTCGATGGCGACGGCCGAGCCCGCCACGGTCAGTGCATCGCGGCCGGTCGTGGCGGCGTTGAGGGCGGCTCGGACGACCATCGGCACGAACACGCCGGCCGCGGCGGTTGACAGGTTGGCCCAGCGCGGGCTGGCGGTGGTCATGCACCAGATGACTCGCCCCTCACCGAATGGCTGGGCGACCATGAGCGGTCGACCGTCGGCGAGCTCCATCAGCACGCGACCGGCGGTGGCACGGGCGTCCTTCCCGTGAGCCCCGGGGCCGTCTCGGCCGTGCTCTGCCGGGTTCACAGACATGGGCGCAACGTCCATGCCACGCTCAAACTGGACGCTGCGCTGGACGAGCACGGTCGGGTAGTCGGCCGGGCGGTCGAACAGGCCGCACAGCAGC
Source organism: Planctomycetota bacterium (assembly GCA_009908915.1). GTDB lineage: Bacteria > Planctomycetota > Phycisphaerae > SM23-33 > SM23-33 > JAAAOJ01. The sequence continues at coordinate 151,123 of JAAAOJ010000021.1, read as the reverse complement.
GGATCGCCGACGTCCAGCCGCGCCACGGGTGTGGCCCCGGCGTCGACGCCGACCTGTCCGACGGCCTCGCCGAGCCGGCCCGGCAGCAGGCCACCGTCGCCGCCGAAGCGGGTGTTGTAGTTCTCGGCGTCGACCTGCGGGCCGAGGAAGAAGACGGCCGTCCCGCCGCGTCGGACAAAGTCGGCGACGGCCTCGGCGGCGGGGGCGTCGAAGGCGGGCACTTCCGCGAAGAACGCGGCATTGGCGGCGGCGAGGTCGGCGGGGTCGAGGGCATTGGCCTGGGCGTTGCGTGTGCGAATGGGCCAGGGGTCCTGGTCGGCGAGCGGGTCGCGCCAGTCCAGTGCGATTCGGAGCATGGCGGCGGGGTCGAAGGCGGCGCCGGCGTCGGGGCGTCGGGGCGGCGCGACGACCAGCGCAGTCGCTCGCCGCGCGACGTTGACGGCCAGATAGCGGACGTTGTCGGCGGGCAGGTCGTCGTCGGTGACGATGCGCACTTCGCCCGTCGCCGGGCCGGGGGCATCGAAGCGGTGTTGGAAGGTGACGGCGGCCGTCTCGCCGCTTTCGCCGGCCGCCGCGAGCGTGCGGATGATCCGCTGCGGCGAGCCGGCGTCGGCGATTCGCAGTTCGACCTCGACGTTGCGCGGCGTGGGCGCGGCGTTGGTGAGCGTGGCGACGATCTCGACCGGGGCGTCGACGACGGCCGGGCCGCGGAGTTGGAGATCGGTCACACCGACGTTGGCCGGCCTGGACAATGCGCGGCGAACGACAAAGACATGCATGCCCTGCGTGTCCAGCCCGGCCAGGCGGCTGCGGATCTGGTCGGCGTCGAGGCCGACGGCCTGGCTGTCAGTGAGCAGGTACAGCGAGCGGTCGGGCGAGTCGGCGGCGTCGAGTGCCTCCACGGCCGCGACGATACTCTCGGTCAGCGACGGCGGGCCGAAGTTGACGGCGGCGCCGGCGAGGTCCTGCCGCAGCAGGTCGAGCTGGCCGGTCAGTTGGGCCGGTCCGGCGGTCAGGGACGCGCTGGTCAGGGCGGCCAGGCGCGGTTTGTTCTCGCCGGACAGCAGGGCCGAGGCGTCGGCGCGGGCGCGGGCGAAGAGGCTCTCGCCACCCGGCTCGGGCGTGGCGGTCATCGAGTAGGTGTCGTCCAGCACGACGACGGCGGCCTGTCCGCTGCCGCCGAGCCAGCCGCCGGTGGCTTCGCTGATGGGTTGAGCGACGGCCATCGCCAGCACGGCCAGGGCCAGGCTGCGCAGCAGAAGCAGCAGCCAGTTCCGCAGGCGTCGCCGCCGAGCGGTCTTCTCCATGGTCAGCCGGAGGAATCGCAGCGTGGGGAAGTACTGCTCTCTTGCGCGAACGGAACTGATAAGGTGCAGCAGCGGCGGTATACCCGCAGCGGCCAGGCCGATCAACAGCAGCGGTGCGCCGAACGTCAGGGCGATCATGCCGCCTCCTCGGCGTGAGCCTCCGCGGCAGCGTCGGCGGCATTCTCGAGTCGCGGTTGCCGGTCGTCGAGGCATCGCCGGTCGCTTCGGCAGATCGGCCATATCGGCCATATCGGCCATATCAGCCATATCAGCCAGGCCACCACCGTCAGCCCCAGCAGATGCAGCCGCCACGGAATGTCCGTATCGTGGCAACGTCGGCAGGCGAGCGTCGCGGGGCTCATCGCGTCGCCCGCTTTCGTCGTGCCAGGTAGTCCATCAGCATGCGGTCGTAGGGCGTGGTCGTTGTGGCCTGGATGTACTCGATGTTGCGGTCGCTGCACTCGCGGCGATACCGGTTGATGAACGCGACGATTTCCTCGCGGTAGGCGTCGCCGACGGTTCGCGGGTCCACCTGCACGCGTTCGTTCGTTTCCATGTCGACGAAGCTCGTGATCTGCCGGAACGGAAACTCGATCTCCGCTTCGTCCAGCAGGTGGAAGACGATGACCTGGTGCTTCTTGTAGACGAAATGCTGCAGGGCGCGGACGATCTCGTCCGGATCGTCGTAGAGGTCGGAGATGATGACCACGAGACCGCGCTTGTGGATGCTGTCGGCGAGTTTGTGGAAGGTCTGGCCGATGGCGGTGGTCCGGCCGGGCCGGGTCCTTTCGAGCTGCTTGAACAGGCGATCGAGGTGGGCCGGCGTGCTCGACGGCGGCAGGTGGAACCTCACGTCGCTGTCGAAGGCGATCATGCCTGCCGCGTCCTGCTGGCGGGCCATCAGGTAGGCCAGGCACGCCGACAGGAAGCAGCCGTAAGTAAGCTTCGTGCTCTCGCCGCTGTAGCGGTAGCCCATGGAGGCCGAGACGTCCAGCAGGATCGTCGCGCGGAGGTTGGTCTCCTGCTCGTACTGCTTGATGTAGTAGCGGTCGGTGCGGCCCCAGGCGACCCAATCGAGGTGGCGGAGGTCGTCGCCGGGCGTGTACTCGCGATGCTCGCTGAACTCGACGCTGAAGCCCTTGTGCGGGCTGCGGTGCAGACCGGTGATGAAGCCGTCGACCGCCTGGCGGGCCAGCAGGTTCAGGTTCCGCAGGCGTGCGACGCGCTGCGGCTCGAAATAGAGATATCGATCGCGGGCCATGAGGCCTCCATCCGGGCTCCGGCGTCAGTCGGTCCGTTGAAAGAAGGCGACGATCATCTGGCCGTAGTTCTTTGTGCGTTGCCGTGTCAGCGGCCCGAGCGACTCCGGCTCGGGCACGTCGTCGGGCAGGCGGAGGACGACGACGCCGTCGTCGGTCATGGCCTCGGCCAGCGGCGTGAAGACTTTGCGTTCCAGCCGGCGCCACGTCCACGTGCGGGCCGCGGCGTAGGGCGGGTCGACGAACGCGATGTCCACGGGGTGCCCGGCGGCCCGCAGTTTGGCCAGCCAGTCGGCCAGCCGCTGCTCGACGCGCCCGACCCACACGCTGCAGGCGGCGTCGGCCTGGCAGGTGTCGATGTTCCGCCGCAGCCGTTCGACGACGCGCGGGTCGCGGTCGGCAAAGCACGCGCGGGCCGCGCCGTTGCTCAAGGCCTCCAGACCCAGCGTGCCCGTCCCGCAGTACAGGTCCAGCACCGTCCCGCCGTCCAGCCACGGCCGAAGGATGCTCAGCAGCGACTTCTTCGCCGAGCCGGTCATCGGGCGGGTCTCGGCCTGCTTTGGCGGAGGCAGGAGCTTGCGGCCGCTCCACCGCCCCGAGCCGATGCGAAGCGTCGATTGTCCATCTCCTGGGGGAATAACGTTATCCTTGCCGTGGGTATTGCAGCGATTGTACCCGCCCCAGGGGCCGGACCTCAACCCGCAACGGCGTCAACCGACCGCCACATCGTACAGCAGCTTGGCCGCGGCGGCGGCAACGACGGCGATCAGCAACCAGCGGACGAACCGCGCGCCCCGCCTGGCAGCGGTGGCCGTCGCAATCCACGCGCCGAGGACATTTCCCGCCGCCAGCAGCAGACCCATCGGCCAATCCACCTTGCCCCCGATCACAAAGACCACCAGGGCGACGACCGTGAAGGCCAGCACCACCAGCAGCTTCACCGCGTTGGCGCGGACGAGGTCATACCCGCCGGCCAGCACAAGCCCCGCCAGCAGGACCACACCCACGCCCGCCTGGATGAACCCGCCGTAGACACCAATGCCGAAAAACGCCACCCCCTGCAACCAGCCGAATGTACGCTCAGCCGCGGCCTTGCCTTCCAGCCACCTCTTCGGCTGAATCAGAATCACGCCCAGCATCACGATCATGAGCGCCGCGATGGCGGCCTTCATCGCCGCCTCGGTCAGCTCGACGGCCAGTTGGGCCCCGAGCACCGCCCCCAGCACGGCCGGGATGACCGGCTTCCATCCGTCGTGGACATCGAGCAGGCCTCGCTTCTGGAAGCCGCCCAGCCCCACGCCGCTTTGCAGGAGAATCGCCACGCGATTCGTACCGTTGGCCACCGTCGGCGGCAGGCCCGCCAGCATCAGCAGCGGCAGCGTAATCAGCGACCCGCTGCCCGCCAGCGTGTTGATGAACCCCGCCACCGCCCCGCTCAGTGGTATCGCAATGTACAGCCACCATTCCATCGCACCAGCTTGACCGAAGTTGCCCGATTCGTCAACGCGCCTGCACAGTCGGCCGAAGGTTGACTCCCGCCCGGCGATGGGCTATCTCAGTGCGTTGGCGGCTGCGACGGACAGGCCGCCCTCCTCGATTCGTCTTCTCAGCAAAGGACGTGCAGCATGGACCAAGTCAAGATCAAGCGGGCGCTGATCAGCGTTTTTGATAAAACAGGAATCGAGGCGTTCGCGCAGAAACTCGTCGATGCCGGCGTGGAGATCATCTCCTCCGGCGGGACGGCCCGGACGCTCATCGAGGCAGGCATCGCGGTCCGCAAGGTCGAGGAGTGGACCGGCTTTCCGGAGATGCTCGGCCATCGCGTCGTGACCCTCCATCCCAAGGTCCACGGGGCCATCCTCGCCCTGCGGGACAACCCGAAACACCAGGCCGACATCAAGACCTTCGAGCTCGAACCGCTGGACCTGGTCGTGGTGAGCCTCTACCCCTTCGAGCAGGCCATCGCCAACAAGGGTTGCACGCTGGCCGAGGCGGTGGAGATGATCGACATCGGCGGGCCTACCATGGTCCGGGCGGCGGCCAAGAACAACAAGTTCGTCACCGTCGTCACCGCCCCCCGTCAGTACGGCCAACTATTGACGGAGATGAAGGACAACGACGGCGCGACGAGCCTGGCCCTGCGGCAGACGTTCGCGCGCGAGGCCTTCGCCCTGACGGCCCACTACGACACGGCTATCAGCACCTACCTTGCCGAGCAAGCGGACGAACCGCTTGGCGAGCGGATCAGCTTCAGCTACACGAAGGCCGGCGACCTTCGCTACGGGGAGAACCCCCACCAGGACGCCGCCTTCTATCGCGGCACAGAGGCCGACGCCGAGCCCTGCATCGGCCGGGCCAGGCTGCTGGGCGGCAAGGCCATCAGCTACAACAACTACGTCGACGCCAACGGCGCGCTCGAGCTGATCAAGGAATTTGACCGCCCGGCCGTCGCGATCGTCAAACACGCCAACCCCGCCGGCTGCGCCATCGACGATGACCTCGTCGAGGCCTACCGCAAGGCGTACTTCGGCGACGTCAACGCGTGCATGGGCGGCATTGTGGCCGTCAACCGCCCGGTGACCTGCGAGCTGGCGACGGCCATCACCGAGACCTACCAGCGGTGGGGCAAGGAGGCCGGGGCGGGCGGCTACTTTGCGGAGGTTGTGCTGGCCCCGAGTTTCGAGGACGGGGCCGTGGAGATCATCCAGGCCCGCAAGGGCTGGGGGCCGAATGTACGTTTGCTGGAAGTCGGCGATTTCGATGGAAAACGCAACAAGGAAAAGTTCCTGAAGTACGTTGTCGGCGGCATGCTGGTGCAGGACCGCGACCGGCTGGGCCTGAACACCGACGACTGGCAGGTGGTCACCAAGCGTCAGCCGACCGAGCAGGAATGGGCCGACCTGAAATTCGCCTGGCTGGTCTGCAAGCACGTGAAGTCCAACGCCATCGTCCTGGCCAAGGACCAGACCCTGCTGGGCGCGGGCGCGGGCCAGATGAGCCGTGTGAACTCGGCGTTCCTGGCCGGGCAGCTCGCCAAGCATTACGGTGGTGCCGAAGCCCACGACACCAGCGGCTGCGCCTTGGCCAGCGATGCCTTCTTCCCCTTCCCCGACAGCCTGGACTGGGCCAAGGACGCCGGCGCGACGGCCGTCATCGAACCCGGCGGCGCGAAGAAGGACGACGACGTCATTGCCTACGCCGACGAGCTCGGCCTGGCGATGGTCTTCACCGGCGCGAGACATTTCAATCATTAGGGTAAAAGGCGGAGTGAAGAGAACACGAAGGGCACGAATGAGGCGCAGGGCACGAAGGAAACAGAGGCGTTGACGTCAGATATCCTGCGCCTCTCCGAGGCTTGACGGGGGCGGCTCTGTGACCGGAGGCTATCGCCTCCGGACACCGGGCGGCAAAACGGGCCAGCCTCGAAGAGGCGCAGGAGGCAACAGGGCATGTCATACACCAATCTAAATTTTCTGCGCCTTTCCGAGGCTTGAGCTACTGTTCGATCGGCCCTGCGGGCCTGAAGGCCTCGCATGTTTGTAACCGTCTGGCGATCGACGCCGGCGTTGATCGCCAGGCGGAGCGCGACGATGTCCATTGGTGGAGACGAGCACGGCCATTGATCCTGCGAAAGAATTGCTCGAGCCGAGCGGTCTACAATGGTTCAGGTAGTTGTATGGCAGAACCGAACGAAAGCAGACGCCGGAGAATATGCCGCTTCCTCGGACTCGCCAAGCCGCGGACGCGCCTGGGGCGCGTGCTCCGCTGGATCGAGGCAATTGTCATTGGCCTCGGCGTTATCTATCTGTTGGCCCTGGCGTTCCCCGAGCCGCTCTTCCAGAATCGCCTGCAGATCGACGGCATTGAACTGCATTCCACGGCGGAGATTCCAGCCGAATCCGCCGACCTGCTGCGACGGACCCGCGACCGTGTCCGGCGGAGCGAGCTCTATCGCGACGATCTGCAGTTCGATATCTTCATCTGCAACAGCGACTGGCTGTTTACCGTGCTGGCCCCCCGCGGACGTGACGGATTCGGCGCGTGCTTTCCTGTCACGGATAACATCTTCCTCGCCAGCGTGGACCTCCGCAGCAACGTCAGCCGTGCCTATCGCCAGCACTTGAGTGATCGACCTTTCGTCGCCGTGGCCGCACACGAAATAACACACGTCCTGCTGCGCAAGCACGTCGGTTTCTGGGGCGAACAGGCCGCACCGACCTGGCTGAAAGAAGGCTACTGCGAGATGATCGCGGGCCAGCCGAGCTTCCCACCTCCCATGGGCGACTATCTGTTGGCCCGAGGGCGACGCGGTGGCGCAGCGTCGTTCGTCTACTTCATGTATCTCCGAATGGTTGAGTATCTAATTGAGGTCGAAGGCCGATCCATTCGCGACCTGCTCGCCGATCCGCCCGCCCGCGAGGAGGTACTGGCGAAAGTGCAAGCCTGGTCTCTCCAGCGTCTGCAGCATTGCGCCCGGTAAGCCCCCGCCGCGTCCGGCAATCGGCACGACTCTCCGGCCGAACGGCTTGCTCCGGCAGCACGCCCAAGGCAAACGCATTCTACAGACCTTCTCTCCCCGCCGGAGAGATAGCCTGCGCAGCATGTCAGAGAGGGCTTGTCAAACGCCGCCAACGGCCCTCACCGACTCGCAGACTGCCCACCTCTCCCCGTGGGAGAGGGGTCAAGCAAAAGAATGCGTTTGCCCCGGCAACAGGCGCCCTTCGCCGTTGACACGCGAGGCGATATCGCCAAAGATAGGCGGCCCGACCCACAGGAGAGGCACGCATGAGCCAACCCATTGATGAAAACATGGTGCGACACATCGGAACGCTCAGCCGTATCGAGCTGACCGACGATGAGGTACGCACCTTTGCCAAGCAACTTGGCGACGTCCTGGAGTACTTCGACAAGCTCCAGCAGCTCGACACCGAGGACGTCGCGCCGATGGCCCACGCCGTCGAGCTGACGAACGTGCTGGCCGACGACGCCCCCCGCAACGGGCTGTCCACCGAACAGGCCCTGGCCAACGCCCCCCAGCACGAGCGAGACTTCTTCCGCGTGCCCAAGGTGCTGGGGGAAGGCTCATGAGTGCCGCAAGCGACCTGACCATCCTGACCGCTGCCGAACTCGCCAAGGCCATCGCCACCGGCGAGGCCTCCGCCACCGCTGCCATCGAGGCCTACCTGGCCGCCATCGACGCCCGTGACGGCGCGATCGGCGCCTACAACGAGGTCTTCGCCGACCGCGCCCGCGCCCGCGCCACATCCGTCGACGCTGGAGAGATCACAGGTCCGCTGGCCGGCGTGCCCATCGCCGTCAAGGACAACATGTGTACGACCTACGGGCGAACGACCTGCGCGTCGACATATCTCGCGACGTTCGAGGCCCCGTACGACTGCACGGCCGTGGCCAATCTCGAGGCGGCCGGGGCCGTCGTTCTCGGCAAGACCAACATGGACGAGTTCGCCATGGGCAGCTCGACGGAAAACTCCTCGACCCGTATGACGCGCAACCCCTGGGACACCGACCGCGTGCCCGGCGGGTCGTCCGGCGGGTCGGCGGCGGCCGTTGCGGCACACCTGTGCGCCGCCGCGCTCGGCAGCGACACGGGCGGCTCGATCCGCCAGCCGGCGGCGCTGTGCGGCATTGTCGGGCTCAAGCCCACCTACGGCCGCGTGAGTCGCTACGGCCTGGTCGCCTTCGGCAGCAGCCTCGACCAGATCGGCCCGATGACACGCGACGTTGCCGACGCGGCCCTGCTGACGCGCATCATCGCCGGCCACGACGACCGCGATGCGACGAGCCTGTCCGAGGACGTGCCCGACTACGCCGCCGACCTTGCTAGCGGGGCCGCCGGTCTGCGCATCGGCCTGCCCACCGAGTTCTACACCGATGCCCTCGGCGGCGAGGTCCGCTCCGTCATCGACCAGGCCATCGAAACCTATCGCGCCGCCGGCGCAGAAACCGTCGAGGTCTCCCTGCCGCACAGCCGCATCGACATCGACGCCGACGGCAAGCTATCGAGTTTCGCCGTCGCCGCCTACTACATCATCTGCACCGCCGAGTGCTCCAGCAACCTCGCCCGCTTCGACGGCGTACACTACGGCCATCGCACCGAGGAGAAGGTCGAGGACATCATCGAGCTGTACTCGCGCAGTCGGGCCGAGAGCCTCGGCGAGGAGGTCAAGCGGCGGATCATGCTGGGCAACTACGCCCTCTCGAGCGGCTACTACGATGCCTACTATAACAAGGCGCTGAAGGTCCGTCGACTGATCGCCAACGACTTCGCCGCGGCGTTCAAGCACTGCGATGTGATCCTCTGTGCGACGACGCCGACGCCGGCGTTCCGCATCGGCGAGAAGACCGACGACCCGTTGGAGATGTACCTTGCCGACATCTACACCAACAGCCTCAATCTCGCCGGCCTGCCGGGCATGAGCCTGCCCGGTGGCCTGAGCAGCGACGGCCTGCCCGTCGGCATCCAGCTCATCGGGCCCGTCCTCGGCGAGCCAACGCTTTTTCGCGCCGGACGGGCGTTTGAGGCCGCCTCCGGCACAAGCCGCCTCACATCCCCGGTGATTGAAGGCCAATCATGACACGCACTACCAACATTTCCAAGGTCACGCCCGTCGTCGGGCTGGAAATTCATGTCGAACTGGCAACGCAGACCAAGATGTTCTGCCGCTGCATCAACCAGTTCGGTGACGAGCCCAACACGCACGTCTGTCCGGTCTGTATGGCCATGCCCGGCAGCCTGCCTGTGATGAACCGCCAGGCCGTCGCCTTCAGCATCAAGGTCGGCCTGGCCCTCGGCTGCACCGTGCCCGAGTACACCAAGTGGGACCGTAAGAACTACTACTACCCCGACCTGCCGAAGAACTACCAGATCAGCCAGTACGACCTGCCGCTGGCCGCACATGGCGTCTTCGAGATCCCGCTGGAAAGCGGCGAGACCAAGGCCATCCGCGTCCTGCGGGCGCACCTGGAAGAGGATGCCGGCAAGAATATCCACGATCTGCCGGGCTGCACGGGCGTGGACCTCAACCGTGCCGGCGTGCCGCTGCTGGAGATCGTCTCCGAGCCGGACATGAACAGCGTCGAGGAAGTTCTCGGCTATGCCCGGTCGATGCAGCGGCTGGTGCGGTGGCTGGGGGTCAGCGAGGCCAACATGCAGATGGGGCACATGCGGTTCGAGCCGAACATCAACCTGCACATCGAAGCCGGCGGGCAGACCTATAAGACGCCGATCGTCGAGGTGAAGAACCTCAACAGCTTCCGCGCTCTGGAGCGGGCGGTGGCTTACGAGATTTCGCGACAGACCAGCGAGTGGAAGGCCGATCCGGAGGGCTTTACGCTGGCGAAGCTCGGCAAGCAGAATCGCGGCTACGATGACAACACGGAGAAGACCGTCTTCCAGCGCGAGAAGGAAGAGGCCCACGACTACCGCTATTTCCCGGACCCGGACCTGCCGGCCGTCGTGGTCGACGAGGCGTGGCGGGAATCCATCGCCGGCGACATCGGCGAGCTGCCCCTCGCCCGTCGCCAGCGCTACATGGACGCCTACCGCCTCGCCTTCCAGGAGGCCGACGCCCTGACCATGGACGCCGCAACCGGTGACCTGTTGGACGCCGCCGTCGCCGTCGGGGCCGAGCCGAAACGCTGCGTGAATCTCCTGCTGGGCCGCGCCGCCGCCATCGCCAAAGAACGTGACTGTACGATTGCCGATCTGGGCATTGCCGCCGGGCAACTGGCCGAACTGGCCACCATGCTCACCGACAGCAACATCAACGCCACCTCGGCCGAGACAGTGCTGGTGGCGGTTATCGAAGACGGCGGGAGCCCCGCGGAGATCGCCGAGGTTCAGGGCCTGCTGCAGGTGTCCGACACGGGCCGGCTCGAGGTGTGGGTGGACGAAGCCATCGCCGAGAATCCCGACGCCGTCGCCAAGGCGCGCGAGGGCGACAAGAAGGTCCTCGGTTTCCTGATGGGTCAGGTGATGAAGAAATCCCGGGGGGCCGCCAATCCCGGTGAGGCCAACAAGCTCCTCAAGCAAAAGCTCGGCGGCTGATGTCTACGCCATCGTGTAGTCGATGAGACGGGCAATCTCGCTGCGGAGTTCGTGGCGTGGGACGATCATGTCCACAAAGCCCTTATTCTGCAGGAACTCCGCCCGCTGGAAGCCCTCGGGCAACTCGGCCTTGATGGTATTGGCGATCACGCGGGGCCCGGCGAAGCCGATCAGGGCTTTCGGCTCGGCCATGATGATATCGCCGAGCATGGCGAAGCTGGCGGTGGTCCCGCCGGTGGTCGGGTCGGTCAGCAGGGCGATGTAAAGCCCGCCGGCATCGTCGTAGCGGGCCAGGGCGGCGGAGGTTTTGCCCATCTGCATCAGGCTCAGCGCGCCCTCGTGCATACGGGCGCCGCCGGAGATGCACACCACGATCAGCGGCAGCTTGTGCTCGGTGGCATGTTCGATCAGGCGGGCGAGCTTCTCGCCCAGCACGCTGCCCATCGAGCCCATGAGGAAGTCGCCGGCCATCACGGCCAGGGCGACACGTCGGCCCTTGATGTAGGCGTCGCCGGTCAGCAGGGCCTCGGTATTGCCGGTCTTTTGCTGTTCCTTAGCGATGCGGTCGGCGTAGCTCTTTGCCGCCCAGTGGAACTCCAGCGGATCGTCCGGGCCGACCTCGGTGAAGCGTTCCTCAAAGCTGCCCGGGTCACACAGCTGCTCGACACGCTGTCGGCCGGTCATGCGGAAGTGGTGATTGCACTCGGGGCAGACCTCGGCATTTTCCGTGACGGTCTTGCGGTAGAGCATCTTCTCGCAGGCGGGGCATCGCATCCACAGGCCTTCGGGCACGTCGCGTTTGCGGCGTTCGGGCCGGTCGGGACTGGAGTAGACCTCGTAGGGGCTGGTGATCTGTTGTTCGCCGTTCGATTCAGCCATGGTGTCCTCTCGGGCTATCAGCCCGTCCATACAGGACGGGCCTCGACCTCGCGACGCGATCCATTTCTGACGCCTCTCTCAGAACTCCGGGGCAGTACCCCTCAGATCCATTTTCGTGACGTAACTTCTTCGTTTGCGTCACAGGAAGGTTCTGCTCTTGCGGCCATCTGACTTTTGAGAGGGGTGTCATTTCTAAACGGACTGTCATGCGCCGCTCTTCAGTGTGACGGCTTCGATGTCGTAGCTCGCCCAGGCAAAGTCATCGGCGACCTGCTGCCAGAGGTCGTCGACGTCGGCTGCTTCCATGCGGCAACGCAGCAGGCCCAGCACGACCGGCCGAAGCACAAGTACGGGCGATTCCTTACGCTCGCGGCACACGATATCGCGCAGGGCTTCGGCGATGCGGTGGCCGGCATCGTCGAGCGTCTCGCCCCCGGGCGGACGGACGCTGCCCGGCGACTCGATCCACTGCTTGTACAGCGTCGGCTGGCGTCGCTTGATCTCCTCGACCGTCAGGCCCTGCCAGAGCCCGTAGTCGATCTCGCTGAGTCGCTTGTCGGTGCGAACTTTCACGCCGAGCGCCTTGGCGATGAGTTTCGCGGCTTCCTGTTCGGCCTCGCCGGAGGAGGCGTAAACGACCGTCGGTTCGTGCGGGACGAGTTCCAGGCCGACGCGGCGGGAACGCTCCTTGCCGGCCTCGCTGAGGGGCGCGCCGGTCAGGCTCTCGATGCGAGACTCCGCTTCCCAGGTCGTCTCGCCGGTTCGCACGGTGTAAAAGAGCGTCATGACGTCCTCACTGGTCCTCGATGGCCCGGCGAAGCTCGTCGACGGCCTCAGCCGGGTCGGCAGCGCCGAAAACGTTGTTCCCGGCCACGAAGGTGTCCGCCCCGGCCTGGCGACATTGCCGGGCCGTTCGCGGGGTGATGCCTCCGTCAACCTCCAGGCGCTGCGATGCCGACAGCATACCGCGCAGGGCTCGGATTTTGGGCAACATCTTCTCCATGAACGACTGTCCGCCGAAACCGGGTTCGACTGTCATCACCAGCACGAAGTCGATCGACGCGACAATCGTGGCGATGGCCTCGGCCGGCGTCTCCGGCTTCAACGTCACGCCGCAGCCGAGCCCCAGGGCGCGAATCCGCCCGATCAGTTCGCGCGCCTCGGCGATCTGCCCGGTCTGCCAGTGGCCGCACGCTTCGATGTGGAAGTTCAGGCTGCTCGCCCCGGCATCGGCAAAGGGCCGCAGGAACATGCCCGGATCGGTCACCATCAGATGCACATCCAGCGGCGCGTCGGTGTAGGCCCGCAGCGTCTTGACCACGGGCGGGCCCATCGAGAGGTTCGGCGCGAAATGGCCGTCCATGATGTCCACGTGGAGCATCTCGGCTCCAGCGGCGAGGACGGCGTCAATCTGCGGCGCGGCGTTGGCGAAATCCACGCTCAGCAGGCTCGGCGCGATGGCCGGGCCGTCCAGGGCGGTCCAGATGTTGCCTGTCGTATCGCTCATGCTGCAGCTCATTGCACCGGCCGGTGGGCGGGGTCGCCCTGACCGGGTGGAGCATCCTGTTCATTGTCGCGTGTGTCGGCGAGGGTTTCCAGTATCTGTCGCTCGGTTCGCAGGCCGTGCCACCGACTCCAGTGCCACAGCGCCCACGCACCGAGCAGCAAGAGCAGTAGTGTCAACACCGGCGGGGCCAGCAGCGTCACCATGCTTCGGGCCGGCAGGGCGCCGTCAGCGCCGAGGGCCTGGTCCACCCGCCACCGCATGACGACGAGGACCATGCTCATGACCTCCAGCACGCACAGGGCCCCCGCGAGGACCATGCCCGCCATGGCCCGGTTGCGAGCCTGGCGAATCAACGGTTCCAGCATGTTCAAGCGCTGAGGGATGTTCATAGACTGCGGGCAAACAGGCACATGGGCAAGTGGGCAAATAGGAGGACGATCTCCATGGCCCACCGCCCGTTGCCTTCCTTTTCTACTGTTCGTCGAGAATCTCGATGGGCGGCATGGGCTTGCCTTCCAGGTACGTCAGGCTCGCGCCGCCGCCGGTGGAGACATGTGTCATTGTCTCGGCGAGGCCGAACGTCTCGACGGCCGAGGCCGAGTCGCCCCCACCGATCACACTGACCGTGCCGCCGGCCGTGGCGTTGGCGATGGCTTCGGCGACGGCCTTCGTGCCGTCCGCGTAGGCCTTGCGTTCAAAGACGCCCATCGGGCCGTTCCAGACCACCGTGCCGGCGTTCTTGATGATCTCCTCGTAGAGGTTGATCGACTGCGTGCCGATGTCCATGCCCATCAGGCCGTCCGGGATGTCCACGGTGTCGACGGCCTTGGCGTCGTCGCTCTTGAAATCGTCGGCACAGACGTGGTCGACCGGCAGGACGATCTTCTCACCCGCCCGGTCGAGCAGTGCCTTCATGGTCTCCAGCTGGTCTTCCTCGCAGAGGCTCGTGCCGATGCTGTGGCCGGCGGCTTCGAGCAGCGTGTAGGCCATCGCGCCGCCGATGAGGATCTTGTCGCACTTGCCTAGCAGCGAGTCGATGAGTTTGATCTTGTCGCTGACCTTTGCGCCGCCGAGGATCGCGACGAAGGGCCGCTTCGGATCGCTGACGGCCTCGTGGAGGTACTTGATTTCCTTCTCGACCAGCAGGCCCGCGACGGCCGGCTTGCCGACGGCCTTCATGGCCTTGGGGCAGCCCCACATGCTGGCGTGCTTGCGGTGGCAGGTGCCGAAGGCGTCATTGACGTAGACGTCCGCGCCGAGGTCGGCCATCTCCCGACCGAGCGCTTCGACCTGGCTGATGTTGTCCTTGGTGTCTTCGCGTTGGTCGAACCGCACGTTTTCGAGGCACAGCACGTCACCGGCCTGCAGGTCGGCGACCATTTCTCTGGCCTCATCGCCGGCGACCGGATCGGCCGGACCGAGCTTGACCTCTTTGCCGAGGTGCTCGCCAAGCGTCTCGGCGGCGGGTTTGAGGCTGAACTCGCTTGTGACCTCACCCTTGGGTCGGCCGAGATGGCTCATGAGCACGAGCCTGCCGCCGGCGTCGAGCACCGTCTTGATACTCGGCAGGGCCGCGACGATGCGACGCTCGTCGGTGACGTTCTGGTCGTCGTCAAGCGGGACATTAAAGTCGACCCGCATCAGGACGGTCCTGTCGGACAGGTCGATATCGGCAATTGTCTTGGTAGCCATGGTGATCCTCACAGGTCTTGGGGTTCCGTTCTGCTTTGCCGGCCCATGCCACGGGTCCGGGGCGAATAGTGTATGATACCGCCGCGGGCAAGTCTACACGCGGCATCGGCTTTCGAGCGGATTGCGGTGTTGGAACAACGCGGCGGGGATTGGCCGGACGTGGGTTGGCGATTGGGCGTTCCCCGTGGAATGTATCCATTGGCGGCCGTTGACGAGGCCGTGGCGGAATTGGCTGTGATGTCTACCGCTTGAACTCAGCGGCGGTACTCCGTCCGCTGAAGTGACTTGTTCGAATCTGTTTTTCTCTCGCAAAGCCGCCAAGATCGCCAAGGATTACTTCTGCGGTTTCTGGGTCTCTCTCTTGGCGTCGCCCTGCAGCGGTCTGGCAAAGTTTGGCCGTGGATATTCTTCTTCTTCTTTTTCAGTCTCACAGTTCGGCGATGTTCTTGAACTCGTCCTTAAGTGCGGCGTAGAGGCGGTCGTACTGGTCGTGGAGTTTGACGTAGGCCTCTTGGGTTTTGGCGTCGGGCTTGATGATCTGGCTGACGTCGATGGCGGCGTTGCAGGCCTGCTTAATGTCTTTGTATTCGCCGTTGCCGACAGCCGCCAGCAGGGCCACGCCGTAGGCGCCGCCTTCCTCGGTGCTGATCATCTCGCAGGTCGTGCCGTAGATATCGGCCTGCAGTTGTCGCCAGAACTGGCTGCGTGCGCCGCCGCCGGAGAGGCGAATGCGCGTGATTCTCTGTCCGACGTCCTTGAGGACATGCACGGCATCGTTCATGGCGAAGGTGGCGCCCTCCATGACACTGCGGATGAGTTCGTTGCGACTGGTGCGGCTGTGCAGGCCGATCCATGCCCCGCGTGCGTCGGGGTCGCAGTGTGGGGTCCGCTCGCCGGTGAGGTAGGGCAGGAAGAACAGGCCCTCGCAGCCGACGGGCGCCTTGGCGGCCTGGGCGGTCAGCAGCTCGTAGGGGTCGCACGTGCGGCGTCTGGCCTGGCGGATTTCCTCGCCGCCGATGGTGTTCCGCAGCCACTGATAGCTGCCGCCGGCCGAGAGGATGCAGCCGAACATGCAGTACTCGCCGTCGACGCTCGCGCAGAACGTGCCGACGCGGCTCTCCGGGTCGACCTTGTAATCCTTGCTATGCGTGAAAACCACGCCGCTGGTGCCCATCATGGCGTTGGTCAGGCCGTCGACGACCACGCCGTTGCCGACGGCGCCGGCCGGCTGGTCCCCGCCGCCGCCGATAACGATCGTCCCCTTGGCCAGCCCGAGCTCTTTCGCGACGTGCTTGGTGATGCGGCCGGTGACGTCGTGGCTCTCGACGACGGGCGGCAGGATGCCGCGGTCGATCTCGAACGTATCGAGGATCGTCTTGGACCAGTCGCGCTTCTTCGGGTCGAGCATCAGCGTGCCGGACATGTCGCTGACCTCGCCGACGTACTCGCCCGTCATGCGATAGCGCACGTAATCCTTCGGCAGGAGCATCATGGCCGTCCGGTCGTAGTGCTTCGGCTCGTTCTCGCGAACCCACAGCAGCTTGGTCAGCGTAAAGGACGTCTGGGCCATGTTGCCCACGAGCTTGATGAGTTTCTTCCGGCCGCCGACGTTGGCCTCGATGTCCGCGGCCTGCTTGCCGGTTCGCTGGTCGTTCCAGATGAGGCTGGGGCGGATGACCTCACCGGCCTTCTCGAGGATGACCAGTCCGTGCATCTGGCCGGACAGGCCGACGCCCTTGATGGCCTTGCCGTCGATGTCGGCGGTCTTGATGACCTTCCGTGTGGCCTTGCAGGCCGAGTCCCACCAGTCGATGGGGTTCTGCTCGCTCCAGCCGGGCTTGGGCGCGCTGATGGGATGCTCGACGGTAGCGGTGGCGATGACCTCTGCCTTCGCGTTCATGATGAGGGACTTCGTGCCGCTGGTGCCGATATCGAGGCCGAGGTAGTAATCCATACTGGGAGGTCCTTTCGCTTCGGTTGCAGGTTTTCACGTCGACCGCCCGGCCGGGAACCGATGCGTGCATTCAACCACTGCCGCCGCGCCGGTTCAAGCGCCAATCTCGACCAGCCGACGGGGTAGCGGGAGCGGGCGCGACAGCAAAATTTCCCATACTGGCAATACTCGGAATATGACTGCCTGCAGAAAAAGCCGCAAGATTATTATTTGCAGTTACTTATGGTTTATGCGTATAAATGCGGCTTGACTATACGGTCCGGGTGCTGTAGACTTCCCAAGCTATTATGGTAACGACCACTACACGCTCGAAGAGCGCCAAAACGGGCAAGTCGCCGAAGAGCATCCGAACCTTCGATTCGGCGATGAAATACCTCACGTCGCACACGGACTATGAGACCATGCTCCGCGTGCGCTACAACAGCGATACGTTCAGTCTCGATCGCATGCGGCGGCTGTTGAAGAAGCTGGGCAACCCGCACGAGAAGATCGAGTCGGTGCATATCGCCGGCACGAAGGGCAAGGGCTCGACGGCGATGATGCTGGCGGCCATGCTCAAGAGCTGCGGCCATCGCGTCGGGTTGTACACCTCGCCGCACATCTGCGACATCCGCGAGCGGATTAACGTCAACGGCCAGAAAATCCCGCGGACGACCTTCACCAGGCTGATGGCCAAGGTCGCCCCGCACGTGGAGAAGATGAAGGACAGACCGACTTTTTTCGAGCTCTTCACGGCCATTGCCTTCTGCTACTTCAACGACGAGAAGGTGGACATCGCGGTCGTCGAGACCGGGCTGGGCGGGCGGCTGGACAGCACGAACGTGCTCACCCCGGCGGTCTGCGGGCTGACGAGCATCTCGATGGACCACATGCACCAGCTCGGCAAGACCATCTCCGAGATCACGCGCGAAAAGGCCGGCATTATGAAGCCGGACGTGCCGACGATTTCCGCCCCGCAGAACCCGCAGGCAAAACGCGTCCTGCGAAAGGCCGCCTCCGAAGCCAAAACGAAGCTCCTTTTCGCCGGCGACGATATCGAATTCAGCTACCGTGTCGAGTCCAGCCGTCGCGACGGCTGCCACACGCGCGTATGCCTGACCACGCCGCACAGCCGCTTCGAGCACCTGCCCGTGCCCGTCCTCGGCGAGCACCAGGCCGTCAACTGCGGGCTGGCCCTGGCGCTGCTGGACCAGCTCAAACGCCGCGGCATGGACATCGACGACGGCAAGGCCATCGCGGGCCTGCATCGCGTGGCCCTGCCCGGGCGGATGGAGCTGCTGAGCAACGACCCCCGCCTGCTCGTCGACGGCGCCCACAACGCCGCCAGCGTCCAGGCCCTGATGCGGGGCATCGGCCAGCACATTCCCTACGACAGCATGGTCATGGTCTTCGGCTGCGGGGCCGACAAGGATATCCGCGGCATGATGGAGCAGATCGCCACCGGCGCCGACAAGGTCATCCTCACCCGGGCGGCGGGCAATGCACGGGCGGCCGACCCCAAAGATCTCGCCGAACTGTATACCGAGATGTCGGACGGGCGGATCGCCCAGATCGTGCCCGACCTCAAAGACGCGCTTCGCACGGCGTCCGCGGCCGTCCATCGCGAAGACCTGATCGTCGTCACGGGCAGTTTCTACCTCGTCGGCGAGGCCAAGATCCTGCTCGAGAAGGTCGACGCGAAAGCCTGAGACGGCGAGATCACCACACAACCAGAGAACATCCGCGCGGCTGTCCCACAAAGGCAGCCGCGTTTGTTTACAACCCACACACTTCGCCAGTAGGGCCAAGCTCCATTGATTCCCCATTTGATGGTCATTTGATCGTTTTACGATGGACGGACGCTGAATGAGCAGCGCGAGCGGTGGCTGAACCTGTCGGAGTGGATCGAGCCGCTGGCGGCGCAGACCAACGCCGATTTCACTTACTTCTGCAAAACGCTCTAATCCTGCTCGTTGAGTTTGGCGAGCATCTCGGCGGCGGTTTCGTAGGTATCGGGGTGGCGGGCCTCGGGGGCGATTTCGACGAGCGGCTCGAGCACGAAGCGTCGCTCGGCCAGGCGGGGATGCGGGATCGTCAGGTCCGGCTCGTCGATGCTCTCCTGGCCGTAGAGCAGGATGTCCAGGTCGCAGGTGCGGGGCCCCCAGCGTTGTTCGTGGTGTCGCTGGCGGCCGAGTGCGTTTTCGATGTCGTGGAGGCAGTCGAGCAGGTCGTGGGGCGGCAGGGACGTGTCGACCTCGACGACGCCGTTGAGGTAGTCCGGCTGGGACTCGTCGGCCTGGATGCCGAGTTCGTCGCTGTGAGTGACGGCGGGGGTTTCGATGAACCCGCTGACGCGTCGCAGCGTCACGCCGGGCGTCTGGCGGAGCATATCGATGGCCTTGCGGAGCGTCTCGCCGCGCCCGCCACGGTTGCTGCCGAGGGCGATGTAGGCACGCTCAGGCATGCTCGCCCTCCGGCGGGTCGGCCAGGTAGCCGCGGGCGGCGGCATCGTCGAGGAGTCGCTGGACGAACGCCCACAGGGCGGGCGAACCGTCGGCAACGTGGGCGTTGGTCGCTAGGACCATCTGCTTCGTTATGCCGTGGTCACGCCAGGTGGCCCCCTGCGTGGCGTAGTTGTGCAGGATCGGCTGGACGCGGTCGATGGCCTTGGCGAAGCGGGCCTCCGGCGTCGCGCGGGCCTCGAACTCCTCCCACAGTGTTCGCAGTTCAGCGCCCTGGTCGTCCGGCAGCAGTCCGAAGATGCGTTCGGCGGCGGCCTGCTCCAGCTCGGCCTGGCCGGCCCGGGCGGCGGCGTCGTAGACCACCACGTCGCCGGCGTCGATTTCCACCAGGTCGTGAACCAGCGCCATCCGGAGCACGCGCAGGACGTCGACGTCCTCGGCGGCGTACTCGGCCAGCAGGCTCGCAAGCAGCGCGAAGTGCCACGAGTGCTCGGCGTCGTTTTCTTTGCGGCTGCGGTCCATGAGGTACGTCTGGCGGACGATCTGCTTGAGCTTGTCGATCTCGACGGCGAAGTCGATCTGCCGGGCGAGGCGATCGGTGTCGGCATGTTGGCGGGGGTGACTCATCGGGGCAGATCTCCCAGGTCGGGCCTCTCGTCGGCGCGGACGATTTCCAGGCGGTTGATCGGCACGGCGACGAACCGGCCGACGAGGTCCTCGCCGGTGCTCCACGTGGGGTCTTCCATCCGCAGCAGGCCGAAGTGAATGACCACGGGCATGACGCTTTCGACCCGGCCGTAGCCGTAGTAGGCCCATCGCTTGACGGGTTCGAGTACCACGCGCTTGTGCGGGTTGCGGCGGATGGCGTCCTCCCAGCAGTAGGCTTCGTCGTTGGTGTAGCGAAAGGCTACGCCGTCGAGCTTGCCGGGCGGCGTGCGCTCGCCGGGACGGCTGTAGCCGTCGTAGACTGTCAGCAGCGCCCCATCCACCCAGACCTCGGCCTCGCCGCCGTGGCCGTCGGTATGTTCCATGCGTACGCTTTGCATGGGCGGTAGTCTATCGCACCGACGCCGAAGGAACAAACGCCGAATGACGAAGGGCCTGAGTGAAGAGAATGCTCTCACCGGCCTCTCCCAGAGGGAGAGGAGTAAGAACGGCGTCTGGGGGGTGAGTTGCCAACCCCTCCCCCTTTGGGGGAGGTGGCGAGTCGGCGAGCCGGTGGGGGTGGTCTTGACGAAGGACCTGAGTGAAGAGAAGACCCTCACCCGGCCTCTCCCAGAGGGAGAGGGGTCAAGGCAGAAGACCCTCACCCGGCCTCTCCAGAGGGAGAGGGGTCAAGGCAGAAGACCCTCACCCGGCCTCTCCCAGAGGGAGAGGGGTCAAGGCAAAAGACCCTCACCCGGCCTCTCCCAGAGGGAGAGGACTCAAGGCAGAGAATGCGATAGCCCTGTCAAGATGCCCGTGCGACGGATGCGGCCGGCGGTTAAGATGGGGCGATGGCGAAGAATGCGACAAGGCGGCCGGTGATCGGCGTGACGATGGGCGACCCGCTCGGCGTAGGGGCCGAGATCGTCGTCCGTGCGCTGAGCGATCCGGAGCTGCGGCGCCGGGCGCGGTTCGTGATCTTCGGCTTCAGCGAGCAGTTGAGCTACACGGCCGACCAGTTGGAGGTGCCGTTTGGCTTCCATCGTGACCGCCCTGAGTCGATCCGGCCGTACGCCCACGATCTGGTGGTGCTGGACTACGACTGGATGGCCCTGCCGCCGACGATGCGTCGCGGGTCCAGCCGGTTGGGCGGCGAGGCGAGCTTCGCCTTCTGCGAGGATGCAATCGCCGCGACCCGGGAGGGGCTCGTCGATGCGCTGGTGACGGCGCCGATCTCCAAGCGGAGCTGGCAGCTGGCGAAGGTGAACAAGAAGTTCCACGGCCATACCGAGTTGCTGGCCGACCGATGCGGCGCGCGGCACGTGGCGATGATGTTCGTCTCGCCGCAATTGCGGGTGGTCCTGGCGACGATTCACGAGGGCCTGATGAGCCTGCGCGACAAATTCACCATCGGCTGCGTGTACAACCCCATCGAGCTGGCGGACCGGGCCTTGCGCGAGTGGTGGGGGATTGATCGGCCGAGGCTGGGCGTGGCGGGGCTGAACCCGCACGCCGGGGAGGACGGGCAGTTTGGCGACGAGGAGCAGCGCGTGATTGCCCCGGCGATCGTGATGGCCGGCGAGAACGGCGTGGACGTCGAGGGACCGTTCCCGGCCGACACGTTGTTCGTCCGTGCCGCGGCCGGGCAGTTCGACTGCGTGGTGGCGATGTACCACGACCAGGGGCTGATTCCAATCAAGCTGCTCGGTTGGGAGGAGGCGGTCAACGTCACGCTGGGCCTGCCGATCATCCGCACCAGCCCCGACCACGGGACGGCCTTCGACATCGCCGGCAAGCTCAAGGCCCGCCCGGGGAGCATGCTGGCCGCGACGCGGCTGGCGATCGAGCTGGCCGAGCGACGCATCGGTCTGGTCCCGCCGGCCGATCCGGGCGACTCGACGACGGAGGATTCGGTGTAGGCTGATTCAAGCCTGTCTTGGCAGGCGATCGCTCTACTATATTGTTGCCGAATAGCATTGCTGTCTGATTTGTCTTCTGCAAGTCCTCCGTGTTGTCTCGGGTCTTGCGCACGGGGCGGCGAAAAACGTCCGATATTCAGTAAAGCGTTCCAAGGCACATGGCCGACATAACGTCCCATAAGGTCCTATAACAAATGTCCGTCTGCAGATTACCGGACGCAGGAAGCGTCCGGTCGGTGACGGATAGGGTCAACTGGATTCCAGAAAAAGGAATGGATGCCGTGAACGCAAAAACGCTTGGGAAGCTTCTCGTAATCGGATGCCTGGTGATATGTCTGTCCGGCTGCAAGGGCGGGCCCGCCGAATCGTTCTTCAAGACGGGCGAGTATCGGTTTCTTTCGCCGGATAAGACCATCGCCCGGCCGGACGAAACGCTGGTGACCCCGATTATCACCGACTACAGCGCCCTCGATGCCAGCAGCGGCCCGTATCCCAACGCGGTCAGGCCGACGGAGTCCGACGTGGTCTACACGGACACGGATTACGTCATCGGTGTGACGGACGTGCTGGATATCAGCATTCTCGACCTCTACGCCGAGGGACTGGAGACGTTGCTGCGCCGCGAGGTCACCGAGAGCGGCTACCTCGACTTGCCGCAGCTCAAGCAACGCATCAAGGCCGAGGGCCTCACGCAGTATGAACTGACCAACACGATCAAACAGGCCTACATCGACAATGAGATTCTGCGCGAGCCGGTCGTGGTCTCCGTGACGGTCGTCACCCGCCGCCAGCAGACCTTCAGCGTGACCGGCGCCTGCGGACGGCCGGGCACGTACCAGTTCGTGCGCCCCGACATGCGGCTGTGGGATGCCTTGGCGCTGGCCGGTGGCGTGACCCAGCCGAACATCGAGTACATCTACATCATCCGTCATGCCCCGCCGACCCCGGAATCGGAGTCGGACGTCGACCTCAGCAGTCCGACCGGTCCGCCGACCGACCAGGTCCGTCTGCGTCGCCGCCGCCGCGCCGAGCCGAAGAAGCAGACCGACCTCGAAGCCATTGGCGACCTGATGGGAGGAGCGCCGACGGTCGGCCCGATGCAGGTTAGCAGCTTTGCCGAGACCGCCGAAGGTCCGGGCAGCGGCACGGTCGCGCCGGCGCCGGAAGGTAACGGCACGACCAACGGTAACGGAAACGGCAATGGCAAACTGTCGCGGTGGGTCTATCGCGACGGTAAGTGGGTGCGAGTGACCGGGGATGAAGCTGTCCAGCCCGCCACCGGCGCCGAATCGGCCGAACCCGCTGAACCGGCTGCTCCCACCGAGCCCGAAGCGCCCGTCGAGGCGCCCGAGCCGGTCGAGCAACCTGACCCCGCCGAGAACGGTAGCGGCGTCAAGCCGCTCGAGGCCATGCCCGCCGAGCCGGCTGCACCGGCCGAGCCGGCGGAACCGACCCAGCCCGAGCCCGCCGGCGAGCCGGCGCCCTCCGAGGATCAGGCCGACCCGTTTGGCTGGTCGGCCATGAGCGGCCGCGACCTCGTCCGCGTTATCGCCATCAGTCGTGACAAGCTCGAGAAGGGCAGCTACCGCGAGAATGTCGTCATTCGCGAGAACGACGTGGTCTACATTCCCCCGCTGGAGGTCGGTGAATTTTATGTCTCCGGCGAAGTGCTTCGCCCCGGTGTCTACTCATTGACCGGCCGACAGGTCACCATCAAGATGGCGCTGGCCGCTGCCGGCGGCGTCGGACCGATGGGTTGGCCCGAGAACTCGATCCTGATTCGTCGTATCGGCGAAAGCCAGGAGCAGATTATACCGATTAACGTAGAGCGGATCTGGCGCGGTCTGGACCCGGATATGATGCTCAAGCCGGATGACGTGCTGGCGGTCGGCACGCACTGGAGCAGCACGTTCCTGGCCGTCCTGCGGAATGCCTTCCGCATGACCTACGGCTTCGGGTTCATCTATGACCGGAACTTCTCCGATCCACTGTTTACGACGCCCAAGAGTAATCGGTTCACGGCACTTTGATTTGTGGTATGATACAGGTTCTGTGGACGAACAGGACAGACAACCCGACCAGCTGGACGCTGAAGACTGCCAGAGCGATGTCAGCGGATTGGCCAGACTGAAGCAGATTGTTCGGGAGGTCTGGCCAAAGGTCGTCGCGATTGCACTGAGGATAGTCCGCAGCATCTGGTTCAAGATCGGCGTGATCGCCGTGCTGCTAGCGGGTATGAACTGGTGGCAGTTCGTGAAGCTCGTCCAGCAATGGCTGAGCGATGAAAACTGGACGCACGGGTTTATTATCCCGCTGTTCAGCCTGTTCCTGCTGTACACCTGGCGGGATGAGATCGCCCGGACGCCGCGGAGGGTCTGCCTGTGGGGCCTGCCGGTCATTGCCATCTCGCTGGCGATGCTGGTGGCGGGCTTCTACCCGCTGCAGAATGAGTGGATCAAACAGCTCTCAATGCCCCTGCTGATCTGGGGCGTCGTGCTGTACCTGGCCGGTTGGAAGATGGCGAAGATTACGGCCGTGCCGATCTTCTTCCTTCTCTTCGCCCTGCCGCTGCCGGGGTACCTTTACGAGCGGATCGCCCTGCCCCTGCAGAACCTGGCCGCCCGCATGTCGGGAGGTATCCTGCGGGTTCTGGGCGTGGAGTTGGAGGTCACGGCGTCGTACATGGCGATCGTCAGCGTCAGCGGCCAGACGCACGATTTGCAGGTCGCCGAGGCCTGCAGTGGCGTGCGGTCGATGATGGCGTTTTTCGCGCTGGGCACGGCGTTGGCCTACATTGAAGATCGCCCGATGTGGCAGCGCGTGACGATGGTGGTCGCGGCCCTGCCGATTACGGTGGTCTGCAACATTCTCCGCGTGACGATCACCAGTTCGATGTTTGTCATCGACAAGCCGGAGCTGGGCCAGGAGTTCATGCACACGTTTACGGGCATGTTGCTGCTAATTCCGGCGCTGCTGCTTCTGTTCGGTTTGGGCAAACTTCTGCAAGCGATGGTCGTAGAAGAAGAGCACGACGAGTCGGACACGGATGGCGGCTCGGACTTGGACGCCACGGACGGCGAGGGCAAGGCCCAGCCGTCCCTGACGGCGATGCTGGAGGATTAACACATGTCCGAGACAGTACAACATTCGACCGATTCCCGCCGCCGGGCGTGGGTGCATTTCGGTGTCGTGGCCGTGTTGCTCGGCATTTTTGCCGTTGGCGTCAACCCGCTGTTTGACGCGCCGCTGGTGGAGCTTGTCGGCTGGGTGCTCCGCAAGGAGCCGGTCCCCTGGCCCGAGGGGGTGGTCATCGATTCGACGACCATGCGCAACGTGTCGCTGCCGACGACGATCGGCCCGTACGAGCGGGTCGGCGACGGCGAACTGGAATTCAAGACGGTCACGTTGCCCAGCGGCGAAATGCGGCGCGAACCGATCGAGGACGGCGAACCGGACGGTGAGCGCACGTTTAAGGACGACCTGCTGTCGAGCCTGAAGATCAACACATCGCTGGATCGGATGCGCCACAAGGAACGGACCAGCAACTGGTATGTCTCGCGTATCTACGATGACCCTCGGCCTGACAGGCAGCACCACAAGTGGGGACTCGACGTGTACTACTACACCGGCAGCGCCGACACCGTCGCCCACGTGCCCGAAATCTGCGGTGCTGCCGGCGGCGGGTCCGTCGCGGTCCGTCGGGAACTGTCCGGCTCGGTGGAGGCACTGCCCGAGGCGTGGTCGAAGTGGGAGGACTTCAGGTTCCGCGTGATCGGTATCGAGCGCCGCGACACAAGCGGGCGCAGCTCCCAGTCGCGGCAGTATTACGTTTTCTGCACGAACGGCGAGCCGGGCACGGATCGCCTGAAAGATGTTCGCGCGCCCTTAGCCGACCCTACACGTCGATATGTATACTTTGCGAAGGTGCAATGGTATCCCCTCGATTTGAGAGGGTCGGCCGAGGAAACCGATCTCGAGGCGACCGAATTCATCGAGACTGTTCTTCCGGCGGTGCTATCACAAGTGCCGACCCCGCAGACGCTCGAACGCTTGGAGAGCTCGCCGTGAGAGCGTCGGTTGTCTCGTTGTCGAACGTGACCGCGGGCAGAGGATTGAAGCACACACTGAACCGTTAGAAAGCAAGTGAGTGAACAATGGCGAAACGAACCCGCCTGAATATGCGAGTCGTTATCCTGGTTGTGGTGCTGCTGGCCATTCTTGGCGGCGGCGGACTTTATGTCTACATTCGCCAGTTGCCGCAGGACCCGCAGGTGCATCTCGAGAAGTCCCAAGCGTATCTCGCCCAGGATCCGCCGAACTGGCAGAAAGGTATCGAGGAGCTGACCAAGGCGATTCAAGCGTCGCAAGGCAAACCGGAGTATCGCCTGAAGCTTGCGAATCTCCTGCTCGAGCGCGCCGAGGACGATACCTCGCTCAGTCAGGTCGAGCGAAGCGACTTGTGGATGACGGCCATCAATGAACTCCGCAGACTCCAGCTTGAAGAGCCTGATTTCCTCGAAGGCCGCCGACGGTTGGCGCATCTGATGTACGCGCCGACCGTTCGACAGGCCGCAGCGGGACTGACCAATGAGGGAAGCATCAAGGGGCTGTACGATTATATCAAGGAAGTCGGTTCGCTCCTCGAACGCGACCCGCAGAACGCCAAACTCCATTTCATGCGGGGCAATATTCACATGTTGCTTGCCCAGAGCCGTCCCAGGCAGCATATCGAGCCGGCGATCGATGACCTCAAGAAGGCTGTGGCGCTTGAACCGGACAACATGGACTACTGGCGGTCGCTGGTGCAGGCGCTGCTGCGGTTCGAGAAGGACGACGCGGCGGTTGAGGTGGCCGAGGATCTCATCCGCCAGAATCCGGACGACCCCGCGGCCTACCGCATCAAGGCCAGCGTTCTTCGTCGCAGCGAGGCCAAGGACGAGGATGTCATTGCCACCCTCCAGCGGGGCGTGCAGGCGGATCCACAGGACGTGCTGGCGTTGACGGCTCTGGGAAGTTTCTACGTCGATGCCGATGACATGGCCGGGGCGAGAGGTATTGTCCAGCGGGCCAAGGCCATAGAGGCCGACCATCCGCAGGTGGTCCTGCTGGAAGCTCGCATTGCGTTCCGCGAGAACGACGAAGACACCGGCCTGGCCGTGCTGGAACGCGGCCTCAAGGCGCTGGAGAAGGCATCACTGGGGCAGGGCGAGCATGACAACGACAGCGCCGGTGAGGCCCCGCGGCGCATGTCGACCGGCGCGGCCCGAGCATTGCTGGCCTATGAACTGGCACGCCGACACATGAACCGTTACTTCAGCACCCGTGACGAAGCGGAGCTGGAAAAGGCCCGAACGTTCCACGACACGCTGCTGAAGCTCTCCCCCGGCCGGCCGCATGAGATGGCCATCGCGGGCATGATTTCCTTTGCCGAGGGCAAGATGCAGCAGGCCAAGCAGGAACTGGAGGGGGCCCGCAATGGCGGCATCTATAATCTGCGCATCGCCGCCCTGTTGATCGACGCCTACCGGCGGCTGGGTATGCCCACCGAAGCCGACCGTGAGATCCGTCGCGCACAGACGCTCCCCGGCCAGGAGGCCAACCTCGGCCTGGAAATGGAAATCGTCAATACGCTCCTGTCGGCCCGTCGCTATGAGGAGGCTCGCACCCGCCTCGAACAGATCGCCCGCCGGTTGCCCGACAACCAGCGTATAGGACAGATCCTCTGGGGCATCGACATCGCCTCGGGTCGGCGCAACGAGCTTCCACCGGGTGAATTGGGCCGCGAGATCCGGATGTTGGCGGTCCGTCGAGCGGAGGAACTGCAGCGCATGGGCAAGCTGCCCGAGGCCATGGACCTGCTGATGAAGCTGCTGGATCGCGCCCCGGCCGATCCCATGGTTCTCCAGCGCGTCGTGACCTTTCTCTCGCAACGAAACCAGACCGACCAGGCCCGCACGCTGCTGGATCGCGCCATTCAGGCCGATCCGGACAATCGGGACCTGCAGCGGTGGCGCAAGTTGCTCGACGCCAGCCCCGACGAGCGCTACAACATCGAACTTGAATTCGCCAGCCAGGAGCCCGACCCGCTGGCCCGTGCCCTCGAGAAGTATCGCATCGCGCTGCAGTACGGGCGCCAGGACGATGCCAGGAAATACATCCACGAGGCCGAGACAATCGACGCCGCCAACGAGCGCGTCATCATGGGGCTCTATCAGTTGGCCATCCGCAACAAGCAGTGGGACCGCGCCCAGGAACTCGTGGGCCGGCTGCGCGACCAGGGCAGCCCGAACTGGCGGGTACTCCAGGCGCGGCTGAAACTGATGCAGGAGGATACTGACGGGGCGATCCAGGACCTTGAAACGGCCCTGCAGGAAGGTGAACGCCAGGATGTCCGATTGCTGCTGGGCGAAGCTTACCGCGCCAAAGGCAACTACGACGAAGCCAAACGGCACTTCCTGGCCGCCTGGGACAACAACCGGCGCCTTGTCGCGGCCATGAAGGGCCTGGCCCAGGTTGCGGCCGCCCAGGAACGCTGGGGCGACCACGAGAAATGGATCGTGCGTGCCTGGGACGAGCCGCAAGGCAAAGCCGATCCCTACATAAGCAACCGTCATCTGGAACTCGTCACCGAACGCCAGAATCCCGCCGAGGCGATCCGCGCCCGCGAGAAGCGGTACCAGTCCAACCCCAACGACCTGGCCAACGTCTGGCGACTGGCGCAGCTCTACGAAATGGAGCAGCGGTTCGACAAGGCCGGCGAGATGTACCAGCAAGGCTTCCAGAAGACGGGCAATCTCGTCTGGGCCTCAGCCTTGGCGATGCACTACGCTCGCGCCGATCAGACCGCCAAGGCCGATGACATCTTCCGGAACTTGGCCAAGAACGTCACCGACCCGCAGGAGCAGGCTCGCGTGTACATCGCCTGGGGGCAGCACCTCAGCCGTATCAATGAATCCGAAGCCGAACACATGTTCGACAAGGCCATCGAACTGGCGTCGGATGCGGCCTTTCCCTACGCCGCCAAGGCCGACTTCCTGACCAACCGCGCGCGGCGGCTGCGGACACGCGGCAACGACGCCGAGGCAAAGACTCTCTACGCCGACGCGGTCGAGATGCTCGAGACATCGCTTCGGCAGGACGGGCAGAACCTCGCCCGGAAGCGTCAGCTGCACCTGCGGCAGATCGACGCCGGCGCCTACGACGAGGCCATCACCGGCTTCCAGCAGATGCTCGAAAACAATGCCGACGACATCCAGGCCCGTGTCGGACTGGGCCGGGCGCTGATGATGAAGCGAGACTACGATGCCGCCCGCCTGCAGTTCAACCGGGCCATCCAGTCCGACCGTACCCATGCTGATGCTCACCGATCACTCGCCGAACTGTACCAGCGCCAGGGCGAACTCGCGGATGCCTTCCAGGCCCTGGAAAACGCCGTGCGAAACGCCCCGGATAACATCCACCTGCAGATGGGGCTCGCACAGCTCTACGCCAGTGCCGGCCAGACCAATGATGCCGCCAATGCCTACCTGCGGGTCATCGAGAACAACCCGCGCTACCGGCCTGCCTACGAAGGCGTCATCAGCCTGCTTCGCCGGGATCGCCGGCAGTGGAAAAACGCCCTGCAGTGGGCCCAGGAAGCCCGGGAGACGTTCCCGTCCGATCTCGACTTCCTGGTCATCGAAGCCAGCATCCACCGCGACCTGAGGCAATGGCCTCAGGTCGTTGACAGCTATCGACGCGCACTGGACATCGATCCGGGGAACCATGCACTCACCCGGGAGTATCTCACCGCTGTTCTGGCTACCCGGGATGGCCAAGCTCTTCAGGCTGCCATCAAACAGTACCAGGACCGCGAGGACCTTGCCGGTGTCATCCAGGCCGTTCGAGCGGCCTGGCAGGCCCAGCAGGGCACGGCGGCTGAGCAGGTGATTCCACAGTTCGTCGAAGCGCTCAAAAACGCTCGCGACAACGCGGATATCCTGGCGATCTGGGCCGTGATGGCCGATGCCGTCGACTTCAGACCCCTCGCCGAGAATATGCCGACCATCGTCAGCGCCGATGAACGCAACTGGCGCCTCAACCGCCTGGCCGGGCAGACTTTGGCCCAACCGGGGCCGGAGGCAGGCTACTTCCCGCAGGCCGAGGAGTGGTATCGACGCGCCCTGGCCCTGGCGGGCACCCGCGACGACCGCCTCGACGTGCTGCGACACATGGCCATCCTGTACGAGCAGGGCCGAAACACCGCCCAATACGGCCAGGAGTATCTCAAGAAAGCCCAGCAGACATATCAGGATATGCTCGCCATCGACCGTGATGACATCGTAGCTTGCAATAACCTGGCGTACCTGTATACCGATGTGCTGGACCAGCCGAAGAAGGCCCTGGAACTGATCGAGCGGGCGCTGGCGCATCGCCCGGCCAGCCGCAACTTGATCGATACGCACGCCTGGGCGTTGGCAAAAGCCGGGCAATATGATCGTGCCGAGCGGAAACTGAAGGAGATTATCAACCGGTCAGGCGACCGACCGAGCCCCGATTACCTCTATCACCTCGGATTTGTGAAGGAAAAACAGGGCGCGAAAAACGAAGCGCGCGGGTATTATAAACAAGCCATCCAGGCCATCGACCGGCTGGGGGATCAGGAGGATAACCCGCTCCGCCAGAAAGTGTTTGATGCGCTGCAGCGCGTTACCGATACGAGCAGCTAGCTCGTGGGAGTGGTTCAATGACGTTAGTACCGACACGAGAAGAAGCCCCGCAGGTCCTGCGATATGCAGGCATGAGCAGTCGCCGGCCCGCCGGCACGGCCACCGGTAGCCAGAGCGGCCTGACGGCGTCGGATATCATGCGCATCCTGCGCCGACGCATGTGGCTGATTATCATCTCGCTGATCGTCTTTACGGGCGCCGCCATCGGTGGCACGATCGTCTGGCGACAGACCAAGCCGATCTACAAGGCTCAGGCACTGATCGAAGTTCAGCCCCCCACGCCCTCGGTCATGCACGAGCGAGGCATGCAGCAATCGAGCAAGGAGATCATGGAACGGACCATGTACTCCGCGGCTCAGTCGATTCGCACTGAAAAGGTGCTGTTGGGGGCCGCCGAGAACATCCGCGGTACGGCCTGGTTCCAGGAACAGGTGGACGCGAAGCAGGATGTCATCACCAAGCTGCGCCAAGAAGTTTCCGTTTCTCCGATTCCACAGACCAACCTCCTGCAGGTATCGATGAGCGGGACGAATCAGAGCGATATCACGGAAATCGCCAATGCCGTTGCCAATGCCGCCGTCTCCGATGTTAAGGACACCCACCGGGCGTCGCTGCTGGCGACGATCGATCAGCTGACCGAGGAACGCAAGGACCTCCGTCGCGAACGCGATGAGAATCAGGCGGTGATCGAGCGACTTCAGAAATCCGGCATCGGCAGCGAAGCGGTCGAGGCCATGGAAGTGCTCCGATACCAGGCGGCCAACCTGGTCTCGACTCTTACCGAAGTCAGCAACGAGTACATTGCAGCCTACAATGCTCTCAACGCCGTCACCGGCCGAACCGAAGAAGAACTCGCCGACATGCCCGAGGTTCGCTATAAACTCGACATGGACCGCGGCTATATCACGCTGCAGCAGAACGTGATTCAGCTCGAACAGGAAATGGCACATGTGGAAAATCGGTTCCCGCCCGGCCACCGGACCTACCGCAATATCAGATCGCGGCTGGACAAAGCCCGGTCGATGCTGGAAGCCAAGCGGGAAGACGTCATTCGCCGGTCGATTACCGAACTGAAGGAAATGCGCCAGTCGGCTGTCGCCGCCCTGCAGCAGCAATACCTCGAAGTGAAGAAGAAACTCAAGGAAGTTCAAGACCAGCTCAAGGCTCGCGAGGAAATGGTGGCTCGTCTCGAGGCCGCCGAGCGAGCCGTCGAGAAGGCCGAACTGACGCTCCAGAATCTTGACAGCAAGATTCTCGACCTGCGACTCGTCATGCAGAGCAAGCAACCTCTCATGCTCCACCGACGCGCCCCCAAGCCGCGCGAGATCGACTTCCCGACATATACCGTCATGGTTCCCGTCGGTGTCTTCCTCGGACTGGTCGTCGGCCTGGGTATTACCTTCCTGCTGGAACTGACCGACACGTCCATCAAGGCACCGTCGGACGTTGCCCGTAAGGTCGAACTGCCCATGCTGGGCATGATTCCGCACCTCGACGATGTCGAAGAGGACATTCCCGATCTGCGACTGGCCTTCATGACCACCCCGGATACCATCGTCAGCGAAGCCTTCCGCCAGGTCCGCACGACCCTCATGTTCTCCGGGCCCGCCGATCAGCGACGCAGCATCCTGGTCACCAGCCCCATGCCCGAGGACGGCCGGACCTCCGTGAGCCTGAACCTCGGTCACGCCATTGCCAACGGCGGCCGCAGCGTGCTGGTCATCGACGCCAACTTCCGCCAGCCCATCGTCCGCAAGCTCTTCCCGATGTGCCCGGACGGCGGCCTGAGCAGCTGCCTGTCCGAGCAGGCCAACTGGCGTGAACTGACCTACGAAATCGAGCCGAACATCTACGTGATGGCCGCCGGGCCGATCCCGCCGAACCCGGCCGAATTGCTCGGCTCGGAGAAGATGCGACAGCTCCTCACCGAGTTCCAGGGCGAGTTCGACCAGATTATCTTCGACGGCGCGCCCTGCCTGGTCGTCTCTGATGCCGCGGTCCTCAGCACGATCGTCGACGGCACGGTGCTGGCCGTTCGGGCCGGCGTCAGCACCTACGGCATTGTCCAACGCACGCGGGACATGCTCAATAAGCTCGGTTCGCACATCTTCGGGGTGGTGCTCAACGGTGTCCGCGTGACCGCCGGCGGATACCTTCGCAAGAACTACGAAACGTTCTACGAGTACCGCGAGTCGCCCCAACTGGCGGCTGTCGGTGCCCGCGACGCCGAGGGCGCCTCTGAGGGCAATGCCGCCACCGACCTGTCCGACCTTGCCGAGGAGGTCGACGACGGCTAGCAGCCGTTTTTGAACGGACTGTTATGACGCGTATTTCGGCACTTGTGGTTCGGGTCCCTGTCCCCCGTGCCGTCTGGACCCTCACCAACCGCCACTTCGTCGCCTCGCAGAACACCGACGGCGGCTGGGCCTATCGTCGCCGCGGCGAGAAGAGTTACGGCAGCACGACCGCCTTCTGCCTGCTGTTCCTGGCCAAGGGCAACCGGCCGGTGCTCATCCAGAAGCTCCAGCATTCGGCCGACTGGAACCGCAACATCAACGACTTCGAGCACCTCACCGCGTTCATCGGCGAGACGCTCGGCAAGCGGACAACCTGGCAGTCGGCTTCGCTCGACCTGTCGCTGGAACAGCTTCGCCAGAGTCCCATCCTCTTCATCGCCGGTCACAAGTTTCCCACCTTCACCGACGCGCAGAAAGCAAAGCTGCAGGCCTACGTCGATCGCGCGGGCGGGACGCTGCTGTTGGAGGCATGCTGCGGCTCAGATGACTTCAAGGCCGGCTTCCGCAAACTGGCCGCCCAACTCTGGCCGGACTATCCGCTGGCAGCACTGCGCGGCGACCACCCTGTCTTCAGCAGCGTCTATGACCTCGATACGACCTATGACCTCCAGGCCGTCCAGATCGGCTGCCGAATGGGCGCGTTCTTCTCGCCGCGGGCGCTGAGCTGCCTGTGGGAACTGCAGGACATCCCGGTCCACAGCGAGCTGGCCTTTCAACTCGGCACGAACATTGCCGCCTACGCCACCGGCCGCGACCAGCTGCGCGACCGCGCGAAGGTCGACGTCGTCGCCCGCAGTCGCCACATCCGCCCCACGGACAACAGCCTCTACGAGTACCCCATCGTCTTCATGCAGGGCCATAGCGGTTTCGAATGTGACGACGATGACATCGCCGCCATGCGCCGCTATCTCCAGCGCGGCGGCGTCCTGCTCGCCGACGCCTGCTGCGGGCGAAAGCCCTTCGACACCGCCTTCCGTCAGATGGCGACGCAGTTGTTCCCGGACGAATCGCTGACAATCCTACCCGCCGATCATCCGATCGACCGAGGCGAAACCGGCATCGACCTCGGCGAGCTGCGGTGCAGGCCAGCGATGGCCAAACGCATCACCGCACGGGGCACGTCCCGGCCGCCGCTGGAGAGCGTGACAATCGACGGCCGGACGGTTATCCTTTACAGCCAGTATGACTGGAGCTGCAGCCTGGAAGGCGACCACCCGTACTCCTGCGTGGGCTACGCGGACGCCGATGGCAAACGACTGGCCCTGGCGATGTTCCTCTACCTGATCAACTACTGATTTGAGTCGCGTTGTTACGACATCCACGTCACGCCCTGCATTCCGACTGCTGGCCGGTGCATGCCTGCTCTGCGCGGTGGCAGCGACCGCCACCGCCGGGTTGAAGGTCACTGTGCCGCCGAGCGACCGACAGGTCGACTCCGCACTCAATCGGGCGGTCGACTGGCTGAAGAACCAACAGGCCGAGGACGGGAGCTGGCCCGGACATCACCGCCGCTATGCCGACGGAGGCCGAACCGCACTGGCAGCCTGGGCCTTGCTGGCCGCCGGCGAAGAGGCGGGCCAGCCGAACGTTGACAACGCGCGTACGTACCTCAATGCACTTGACCCGGGGCAGACCAACGCGCGTGCCCTGCGGGCGCTGTTCAGCGCAGCGATTGGGCGCGACGCCCGAACCCAACTCGACGCCGACATCCACTGGCTGATGGCCGGCCAGCGGGGCGATGGCGGCTGGGCCGAACGCCGCGACGCCGGGCCGTCTAACACCTTCAGCACGTCCCTGGCGATTCTTGCCCTCTCCGACGCCAAGCAGGCGAGCATGACGATTCCGCCGGAGCACTGGCGGCGAGCGGCGACCTTCCTCACCGCCACCGCCAACGACGATGGTGGGTTCGGCCACTATCCGCCCGGTGCCGAACCCGTGCGCGTTCGCGGAATGAGCCACGGCTCGGCGACGGCGGCCGCCGCGGCGGCCGCCGGCGCGATTCGGCGCGACGGCACGGCCCAGATCGAAACGACGCAGCGCCGAGCCCTGAGCTGGCTGGCGACGCATTACAACGTCAACCGCGTGCCCGTCTGGCCGTGGGGCGATCGGCCTGACTTCGCGTACCGCTACTTCCTTATCCGCTCGCCGCAGACATTCTCACCGCTCGTGCTGGCTGGCCGCACGCTGGACAACGAACTCGCCCGCCGACTGCTCTCCGCCCAGCAGCGCGACGGGCATTTCAACGGCCAGCCGCTGGCCGAGAGTGATGTGGTCGCCACGGCCTGGGCCGCTCTGGCGTTGGCCGAGGCGCGTCGACCCCTGCTGGTGAATCGTGTCCTCGTCGGGGCACATCGTCCGGCCTCTGCGTCGACCGATATGGCCCGGGCGACGGCGTGGGTGCAACGTGAACTGGGTATCGACGCCGGTTGGCGCGACGTGCCCGCCGACGCGCCGTTGCAGCTGCTTCGGCAGGCGCCGATCCTGGTCCTGACCGGGAGAGGCGCATTTTCACTCCCCGCCTCGGCGCGCGAGACGATCGCCCGTTACCTACAGGCCGGCGGGACCGTGCTGATTGGCCCGGCCGGCGAAGACCCGGTCTTCGCGCGGACAGCCGACGAATGGTTCCGCGCCCTGATGGACGGCTACGGGTCGGCGGCGCTGCCCGACGACCATCCGCTGCTTCGCGTGTCGAACGATATCCAGGGCCTGGCCATCACGGCCATCGCCAGCCGCGCGCGGCGACGGGTGTTCCTCCTGCCGGGTCGCGTGACCATGGACTGGCAGCGCGGCTACGACGAAACGACCGCCGACGCCTTTGAACTGCTCGCCAATGTGGTCACATTTGTCACCGGCGGGGCGGTCGATGGTCGAAAGTTTGATCCCACGCTGCAGCGCGCCCCGGCCATCGAACCCGAGCGGTTCATCGATATCGGGCGACTGATGCATGATGGTGACTGGAACGCCAGCGCCGGGGCCGCTGAGGCCCTCTCCCGCGCGCTTGCCGCCGCCATCAGCGTGGGCGTCCGCAGCCGCGACGTCCGCCCGAACCAGGACATCCCGAAGGACCTGATGATGCTCTGGTTGACCGGCTCGAAGCTCGACGGCCTCATGCCCGTCCACCGCGAGAACATCGACGACTACGTCAACGCCGCCGGCGGCCTGCTGCTGGTCGATGCCGCCTACGGCGACGAGGCTTTCTACGAGGACGCGCTCGAGCAGGTCGAACTGATCTTCGGGTCCAGCAGCGTCAAGCCGCTGACGGTCGACCATCCGCTACTGACCGGCCGGTTCGGCGGCGGTATCGGCAGCGACGTCACGACCGTGACCTACAGCCGCAACGCTCGCCAGAAGCTTGGCCGCGCGGACGGCGCACCCCGCCTGTTCGGCGTGGAGAAAGAGGGTCGGGTCGTCGCGGTGCTGAGCCCGATGGCCCTGTCGGCTCCGGCGGAGGGCGACCCGCCTTACGACGCATACGGCTATGTCTCGGACGACGCGCGGCGGATCGTGCTCAACGTGATTCTCTACGCTTACGCTGCTCGCCACAACGCCCTGGCCGACTGACCATCAGGAGTCGTAGGGAATCTGCTCGTCGGTCTCGGTCAACGCCCGGAAAGCGTGCAGCAGTGTCTGTGTCACCGGGCCGACGTTTCCGTCGCCCATCACGTTGCCGTCGACGGAGGTGACAGCGATAACCTCCGCACCCGTACCGGTCAGAAAGCACTCGTCGGCGGCATAGACCGTATCGATACCAAAGGCCTCCTGGCGGACCTCGTAGCCCAGCCGCTGGGCAAGGTGCATCACGACGTTGCGCGTAATGCCCGGCAGGACGCTTGCTGCCAGCGGCGGAGTGATGACCTTGCCATCCCGCACGAGGAAGATGTTGTCGCCCGTACACTCGGAGACCTGGCCTGCGGCGTTGAGCATCATCGCTTCGGATACGCCGGCGTCGACTGCCTCGATTTTGGCGAGAATATTGTTGAGGTAGTTGAGGCTCTTGACCTTCGAGGGGATCATACTCGGCGAGACGCGTACGGTGTCGGCCAGGATGATGGCCATCCCGTTTTGGTACATTTCCTCGTCGTACATCTTCAGTTGATCGGCAATGATGAAGACATTCGGCTGGGGACACTTGAAGGGGTCCAGGCCCAGCGTGCCCGGCCCGCGCGTTACGACCAGGCGAATGTAGCCGCTCTCCAGGCTGTTGGCCTCGACGCAGTCCACCATCGCCTCTTCGAGTTGCTCGGCGGAGTAAGCGATCTCCAGGCGAATCAACGAGGCGGATTCGAACAGCCGGTCGAGGTGGGCCGTGCATTGGAAAATGCGTCCGCCGTACACGCGGATGCCTTCGAAGACGCCATCGCCGTACAGCACGCCGTGGTCAAAGACGCTGACCTTAGCGTCACTTTGGTCTACCAGGTTTCCGTTCATCCAGATCTTCATGCACACTCCAACGTCTCTTACGGGGACGGGATGGCTACTATAACCGCTCGGGCGGGCCCTGCCAACGGGGGGTCTATCTGTCGCCGTGTGCGGCGAAGGCTTCGAATGTGGCCGCGTAGCCGCCGGGCGTCCCGACGTCGCAGGCGCGGCCGTCCGGATGAAACAGCCGATAGTCGCCGCGGCAGCGATTCAGCAGCAGCGCCTGGGCGGCCGCGAGTTCGACCTCGCCGTCGTTGGCCCCGGCGGCCAACTCGCCCAGGCAGTCGTAGATCGCCGCTGAGAAAATATAGATGCCGTTGTGCGCCAGGTACGTGCCGTTTGCCAGGCCGGGCGTGCGAAGCTCGCCACGGGCGACCTCGGCCGGGGGTTTCTCAACGAAGACCGAGCAGACGTACAGGCCGGGCTCGTCGGTCGGTTCGCCGCGACACGTGCCCACCCGCGGCAGCTCGTCGGCGTCCACCACCTGCACGCCGATCATGGCCGTGCCGCGGTGGTCCCGCCACGCCCGGGCCACCTGGGCTGCGGGTGGCGGACAGCCGAGATCGGCCATATGGACGTGGTCGCCCAGCATGACCATCACCGCCGCAGCGCCCACGAATTCCTGCGTCCGCAGGACCGCCTCGCCAAAGCCGGCCGGCCGATCCTGAATGATCATCTCGATGCGGGACGGCACTTCGTCGCGCTGTTCGGCGTCGAGGGCGTCGAGGTACGTCCGCAGGAGCGGCTGCTGGTCGGGCGAGATTACCAGGGCGGCGGCATCGACACCGGCGGCCTTCGCGTCGGCGAGGATCCAGTGGATCACCGGCCGGATACGGCGGTGGGGGTCGACCAGCGGCAGCAGCGCCTTGGGGGCGGCGGCCGTCCAGGGCATCATGCGGGTGCCCAGGCCGGCGACGGGGATGACCGCTCGCAGTGCAGTGTCGAGTGTCATACCGGGCAGCGTACCGCGCGGCGACGAAGATGACAATTGCTCACCGCGGCGTTAGAATACACCCACCATGGCAGAGCAACGCATTGTGCATTTCAAAGGCAACGTGCAGGGCGTGGGCTTTCGGTACGCGACGACGCGGACGGCGAACGATTATGACGTGACAGGCTACGTCAAGAACCTGCCCGACGGGCGGGTGGAACTGGTAGCCGAGGGCGAGAGGAAGGAAATCGACGCCTTCGTCAACGACGTTCGCGACCGCATGAGCGGGCACATCCGCGGGGTCAGTCGGCAGACCGCGCCGGCGAGCGGCAACTACAGCGGCTTCGGTGTGAAGCACTGACGCGGGAAAGGAACGCGAATCTCGCCAATTCAGCGCATGCCGCGAAGC
The DNA here is from genome assembly GCA_009908915.1 of Planctomycetota bacterium. Lineage (GTDB taxonomy): Bacteria > Planctomycetota > Phycisphaerae > SM23-33 > SM23-33 > JAAAOJ01. The sequence goes on along the minus strand of JAAAOJ010000021.1, from coordinate 112,688 downwards.
AACTCCATGTGCCCAGACCATCCGAGTCATTCGCCTGATCTGCGTCATCTGTTGTCTCATATCCCCGGATTGTGCCTCCGGGACGCCGAAAGAAAGCTGGCGTCTCGTGGACCGGCCTGCGATAATGACGTCATTTAGTTTGGCCCCGTTTTTCGGGGCTTAACAGCCCGTTTCCGTATAGATAGACAATGCCTCGACTTCGCGACGTGATCCATTTCTAGACGGGCTGTTAAGTGGACGTTTCGCACACTGGCGACACGCAGATTGAGAGGACAGAACAGTGGCCAACGACACGGCCGATAATTCCGTCGACCCGATTATCGAAGCGCAGCGCAAGGTGACGCAGTCGGAGGAGTACAAAGAGGACCAGATCAAGGTCCTTAAGGGCCTGGAAGCCGTCCGCAAACGGCCCGGTATGTACATCGGTGACACGACGACTCGCGGCCTGCACCACCTGGTCTGGGAGATCGTCGACAACGCGATCGACGAGGCCATGGCCGGTCGTTGCGACCAGGTCAGCGTCGTCATACATCCCGACGAATCGGTGACCATCAGCGACAACGGCATCGGCATCCCGGTTGGGCCGCACCCGACAGAGAAAGTCTCGACGCTGGAAGTGGTCTTTTGTCACCTTCACGCGGGCGGCAAGTTCGACCATGGGGCCTACAAAGTCTCAGGCGGGCTGCACGGCGTGGGTGCATCGGTCGTCAACGCCCTGAGCGAATGGCTGGATGCCGAAGTCTGTCGCGAGGGCGAGGTGTACCAGATGACCTTCCAGCGCGGCAAGAAGACCTCGGAACTCAAGAAGGTCGGCAAGCGCAAGAAGTGCGGCACGATTGTCACGTTCAAGCCCGACAGCGATATCTTCCCCGACACGGCGTTCCGCTATGAGGTGCTGGCCACGCGCCTGAGGGAGCTGGCCTATCTCAACGAGGGCCTGCTGATCAAGATCCGCGACGAACGGGCCGACAAGGAGCACTCCTTCCAGTACAAGAAGGGTCTCGAGGCCTTCGTCAAGCATCTCAACGAGGAGAAAGATACCCTCTCCAAGCCGATCGTCATCCACGCCGAGGACGAGGAGAGCAAGCTTGTCTGCGACATCGTGATGCAGTATCACGACGGCTACAACGAGACGATCTTCAGCTTCGCCAACAACATCAACACGCTGGAGGGCGGCACGCACCTGACGGGCTTCCGCGGTGCCCTGACGCGAACATTCAACGCCTATGCCAAGACCGCCAAGGTCCTCAAGGGCGACAGAAGTCCCTCCGGCGACGATCTCCGAGAAGGCCTGACCGCCGTGGTGTCGGTGAAGGTTCCCGAGCCGCAGTTCGAAGGTCAGACCAAGACCAAGCTGGGCAACAGCGAGGTCGAGGGCTTTGTTACGAGCGTGGTCAATGACCAGCTCAAGACGTGGCTGGAGGAGCATCCCGCCGACGCCAAGCGCATCGTCCAGAAAGGTGTCCAGGCCATGCAGGCCCGCGAGGCCGCCCGCAAGGCTCGCGATCTGACGCGCCGCAAGGGCGCGCTGTCCAGCGGATCGCTGCCGGGCAAGCTGGCCGACTGCCGCAGCAAGGACGTGGAGAGCACCGAGCTGTTCGTCGTTGAGGGCGATTCCGCCGGCGGTTCGGCCAAGCAGGGACGTGACTCGGCCACCCAGGCCATTCTGTCACTGCGGGGCAAGATCCTCAACGTCGAGAAGGCGCGGCTGGACAAGATTCTGAACTTCAACGAGATCCAGACCATCATCTCCGCGCTGGGTTGCGGCATCGGCGAGGACGAGTTCGACATTGAAAAGCGCCGCTACAACAAGATCATCATCATGACCGACGCGGACGTCGACGGCAGCCACATCCGCACGCTGCTGTTGACGTTCTTCTTCCGCCACATGAAGCCGCTCGTGACGCGCGGGCACATCTTCATCGCCCAGCCGCCGCTGTATCTCGTGACGCGCAAACGTCGCAGCGAGTACGTCCGTGACGAGCGAGAGATGCGCAATACGCTGCTGGATCTCGGGCTGGACGGCACGAGCCTGGAGATCCGTGTACACGAGGCTGGCGATCACGAGGTTGTCAAGACTTTCACCGGGGCCGACCTGCGAGAACTGGTCGAGCTTCTGGACGAGCTGGCCGAGAAGATCCGCATTGCCGAGCGTCGCGGCCTCACGTTCCAGATGCTGCTGGACAACCGCACGCTGGCCGAGGAGACCAAGCACCTCACGCTGCCGACGCACTGGATCGTCGTCAACGGCAAGAACCTCTTCTTCTCGTCGCGCGAGAAGTATAATGAGTTCATGGACAAGCGAGCCGAGCGACTCGTCGACGAGGCCCTGGAGAACGGCAACGGCGAGGCGGAGGACCCCGACGATGACGCCCGCATGCGTCGCATCCAGAAGCGGGCCGAGTTGCACGAAGTCAAAGACATGGAGCGGATCATCACGAAGCTGAAGCATCGCGGCATCAGCATCGACGACTACTACGCCGCACGCGAAGAGTCGGTCACGGGCGAGCTGGCCCCGGCGAAATACGTGCTGGTGACCGAGGACGAATCACTCGACGTGGACAACGTTGCCGGTATCGCTCCAGGCGTGCGAGAACTCGGCAGCCGTGGCATCGAGATCAAACGCTTCAAGGGCCTGGGCGAAATGAACGCCGAACAGCTCTGGGAGACCACGATGGACCCGGAGAAGCGCATGCTCATGCGCGTGCGGGCCGAGGAAGCCGAAGAGGCCGAGCGGATGTTCAGCCTGCTCATGGGCGACAACGTTGAACGCCGGCGACAGTTCATCGAGGACAACGCCCTGGCCGTCAAGAACCTGGACGTGTAACCGTCTCCACGAGCGTTGCGACCCGGCAGGGCGAAATGGCATGCGGGAAGGCCGTCGCCAGATGCGGCCGTCGCACCAAAGCCCGTGCAGTGACACGGCATGCAACGTCCAACGCGTCGGCCAGGTGGCCGGTGTGATCGTAGTGGCCGTGGCTGAGCACGACGGCGTCGACCGATGCGAGATCAAGATCGAGCCGGCCTGCGTTGTGCCGCAACGCCATTCCCTGGCCGGTGTCGAAAAGTACGCTTCCCTCCGGCAGAGCGAGCCAGAACGCCAAGCCATGCTCGGCCAGAAGCCCTCGGCGGCCGGCCGTCTCATCGACGAGCACGGTGATCGTCGCGCGGCTCATACCATGCGCCTTGTACCAACAGACTTTGCCAATTCTACCAACAAACGGATCGTCTGGGACGCCTTTCATCCCTGTTTGTGCCAGAACGGACCCTTGGGCTTCTTCGGCCGGTTGGACCGCGAGCCCTTGCCCGGTGCCTTGACGGTCATCTCGCCGCCGGAGCCTTCCAGTTCGTCCTGTTCGCGGATGTGCTTGCGGATGTAGTACTGCTCGACCACGCCGACGGTCGTCGAGGCCATGATATAGAGGTTCAGGCCGGACGGCATCTTGTAGAAGAACAGCAGCATCATGGCGGGCATCATGACGCGCATCATCTTCTGTTGTTGTTCCTGCTCGGGCGTCATGCTCGCCGTGGAGCCGGACATCGAGGGATTCAGCTTGCTCTGCATGTACATGCTCGCGGCCAGCAGCAGCGGCAGAAGGTTGAAGTACTCGCCGATCCACGGTAGCGGACTGCCGAAGCTCAACAGCTGGTCCGGCACGGACAGGTCGGTAATCCACACCGGCAGGAAGGCCGCGTGGCGCAGTTCGACCGACGAGTTCAGTCCGCTGAACAGGGCGATCCAGATCGGCATCTGCAGGAGCATCGGCAGGCAGCCGAGCATGCCGCCCATGCCCGTGCCGTTTTCCTTGTAGAGTTTCATCATCTCGCGCTGCTGGGTCGCCTTGTCGTTGGCATGCTTCTCGCGAATGCGGTCCATCTGCGGCTTGATGGCGGCCATCTTCTTCTGTGTGGTCGCCATCATGATCTGCCCCTTCTTGGTCAGCGGGTGCAGCACCAGTCGCACGACGGCCACCAGCAGCATGATCGCCAGGCCGTAGTTGCCGAAGAGAATGCTGCTGAAGGTGCCCAGCAGCCACAGCAGCCCGCGCCGCAGCCAGGCGATCAACGCCTCGGGGCAGACGCAGCTGCGGGCGGTGATCGTCTCGCTGTACTTCAGGTCGGCGTACAGGGGCGTCTTGCGGAACAGATGGCGTTTCTTCGGGCCGGCGAAGATATCGAAGCTGACGGTAGTCTCGGATGCGTCCTTACCGGCGGGCTTGAGACGCAGCTGCTTCAGCCACGCGCCCGTCAGCCACATTCGGCCTGAGCCGGAGGACGGGGCGTCGGGTCCGACGGCGGTGTCCTGGACGGCCTCGACGTAGTAGGTGGCGTTGGCCTTGACGGCATTGAGTTGGCCCTTGATTGTCGGGCGCGGGTACATCACCGCCCCGAAGTACTTATTGACCAGGGCCACCCAGACGACCGGCTCGGCCTCGGCGTCGCTGTCACCAATGGTCTGCGTCTGGCCCCAGGGCGCTTCCAGGAGCTTCTGGACGTTCGCGTCGCGGTTGGCCTGAATATGCCCGTCGTCGAGCTTGGCAACGACGACTTCCCGCTGGTCGCGATCGTAGCCCTCTTCCGGTACGCCGGTCGGGCCGACCTGATTCACCGTCACGCGCAGCAATTCGTCCGTGTGGTTTACCATCCGCAGCGACATGTCGATGCTGTAGCTGCCGGGTGTGATCGTGTAGGTCTTCCGTAGCGTCAGCACCTTCACGCGGTCGGGCGCGGCGTCCGGCTGGTCCCAGTTGCGGTCCTCGTAGAGTGTCAGAGCGAAGGTCACCGACTGGCTGTCCTCGCCACGGCTGGTTTCGACGAGCCGCCACGTGGCGGCCTTCATCACCTCGGTCAGCGTCTCCGGTTCGTCCGCCTCGCCGCGGTAAAGCGAGATGTTCGGCGTGGCCATCGCCACGTGGCGAACGCCGCCGAATTCAACCGGACGGATTACGCCATAGTGGCCACGATACAACGCGGGCTTCTCGGCGACTCGGCGCTGATACTCGGCTTCGTTGTGTTCGACCTCGTCCCAGAGCTGCTTGTCGTGGACCGTTTCGAAGTAGTCGACAAGCTTGACGTGGTTGATGCCGGCCCGGCCGTTCTCGAACTGCACTTGAAACTTGTAGCCGTCTGCCGGCGAGAGCGATCCAAGCGTCGGCCGACTGTCGGGATATCGTTTGGAGAGCCACCGCAGGCGCGGGGTGGGCTTGGCCGAGACCGCGGCGGGCGTCTCGGCCTTGCCGTCGGTGTCGGCCTGTTGGGCGGCAGCATTGGCGGCATTGGCGGCATTGGCGGCCATCGGCCCATCGGCGTCGGTTTCGGTGTCGACTGCCGTCGGCTCGTCTGCGTCGGCGGTTGCGGCGGTGGCGTCTGCAGCCTTGTCATCGGCGGGTGCATCGGTCGCCGGTTCGGCGGTACTTGCGTCCGGACCCGTGTCGGCTGGGTTTTGCGAGGGAGGTGTCTCGGCGGTCTCGGCCGGGGTGTTGTCTTCGGCGGGTGGGGCGGACGCGTCATGCATGCGCCAGGCAAGCAGTCCCAGTCCGACCGCTACGAACAGAAGCATGATGCCAAATCGACGTTTATCCACGAAGGTCTCCGATATGTGTTCGGGGGCTCAGCGGCCTTCCTGCAGGCGCGTGCCGAGGTAGTCGTCCAGGTCAGGAATCCGGTGTACTTTTCTCATGGTGATGCCGGGGTCGTACTCGACGCGGACAAAGTGAACGTTGCCCGGTTCGACGACCACGTAGCAGCAGCGGGGGTCGCGGTCTCGAGGCTGGCCGACCGAACCGACGTTGATCAGGGCCTTGCTGCCGGTGACCTCGAACGTACCGTCCAGATCGTCGGGGCTGTAGAAGTCCGGACCGTCGGTGAATACGCCGGGCACGTGTGTGTGGCCACAGAAACAGACGTGCTCGAACCGCTCGAATACGCCGGTGACCTTGTCCGGACTGTTGTAGATGTCGTCCGGGAAGAGATACTCGTTGACCGGCCGACGCGGGCTGCCGTGGACGAAGGTCAACTCGCCCATGCCGTACGCCTCGCCACTACGGGTGATGCGCACGTCGATGGCCGCGAGGAATTCCCAGCGGCGGGCGACCTTCTGCGGGTTCGGATCGTTCTCGAGCGTTCGGCGCGTCCAGAAGACCGCCTGCTCGGCGCCGAGGTTGAATCGCGCGGGTTCGTAGAGGACGGCATAGTCATGGTTGCCCATGATCACCGTCTCGCAGGTGTCCATGACCATATCCAGGCAGGGGCCCGGGTCCGGCCCATAGCCGACGATGTCGCCCAGGCAGAGGATCGTCTCGATCTTCCGCCGGCGGATATCGTCGAGGACCGCCCGCAGGGCTTCGGTGTTCGAATGTATGTCGCTGATGACAGCCAGCATGCGTGATTCCTTCTTCGGCGCGAACCCGTATGCTAGCCTCCCCGCGCGAGGTTTGTCAAACCTCTCGCCGCCGGGGCGCTAGAGCGGGATGCGGTCGCCTGACGGTGGCGCGCTGTCCGACGGGCTGAGACTTGAACGTCTCTCCCGCTGGGAGAGATGGCGAGTCTTCGAGCCAGAGAGGGCTCTTGCTGCCCCACATACATCGGAGCGCAACGGACGCTCGACCACAAGAGCCAGGCCCCTCACCGCCTCGTGGACCCGTTCGGCAAGCTCAGGGCAGGCTCGGCACCTCTCCCGAGGGAGAGGGGGCGAAGCAAGAAACAGACCGACGCGACTGTGTCTCATCACCACCAAATTCCGACGGCACCTCTAAAGCGTCTCGAAGGCTTCAACCACCCGGCGAGCTTTCTCGAAGAACACCGGCGCGGGCAGAGCGCCGGTCGAGGTCAGGAAGGTGCCCCGTTGATTCGGGCACGCGGCGAGGTCGTCGGCCACCGTCGAGACGATCTCCTCGACCGGCCGCAGCCACAAGGCCGCGTTCGTGCCGCCGATGAGGCACTTGCTGGGCATGCGGGTACGCCCGTCGGCAAGCGTGGCATTACCCACCGGCGGGGTGGTGAAGGCCTCGTTGGCGTCGGCAGGCAACCGGTCGATGAGTTCCAGCAAGCCATTGAGTTCGCCGCACATGTGATGCACGGCGATGCGGCCGTGCTCGTGCAGGAGATCGGCGTAGGCGTGCAGATGCGGCATGCAGTACTGCTCGAACATGGCCGGGCTGATCAGCGACGTCGAGGTGTCCTCCCTGCCTCGGCCCGCCGCACGGGGTGAACGTCGCGGGCCTCGGCCGACAGCCTGGCTAGAACCAGACCCAGCCGGTACAGGCCGTCGTCGCCCTTGGCCAGCCAACCGCGCTGCGTCAGCCACGACAGGATCGCGCGAACGATGCCGGCGGAATGTCCGACCGGTCGCGCAGCTCGGCAAAGCAGGCCTGGCCCGCCGAGGCCACCAGTTCCAGAATGTCCAGACCGCGGTGCAGCGCCCTGGGCTGGGCGGCGACGACACCCGTGTATCTCATATTTGATACCTCACTGTCATATCAGATATGTGACTCCGCAAGCGTCGGGCTGTCAATGAGGCAAGGTGCATTCTGTCCGGCCGGGGATTGGCTTACGCGTCGGACTGCTTGTGGATGCGGTCGACGAGGAGCTGGTGACGGGCATTGAAGAGGCGACGGTAGATCATCAGGCCCATGAGGATGCAGCCCATGCTGGTGGCCCCGGCGATCATGAACATCACCATGATCTGGTACTTGACGGCTTCGACGGGGATCTGGCCGGCGATGATCTGCCCGGTCATCATGCCCGGCAGGCTCACCACGCCGACGACCATCATCGAGTTGATGATCGGGATCATGCCGCGCCGCACGGCATCGGCGAGCGGACCGCGAGCGGCTTCCCAGCGCGTCGCGCCGAGCGAGAGTTCCATTTCCACCTCGCCCCGCCGCTCGGTGAGACTGTCGAGCATCTGGTCGACGCACAGGCTGATGCCCGTCAGGCCGTTGCCCAGCGCCATGCCCAGCAGCGGGATGAGGTACTGCGGCGTGTACCACGGTTGGACGCCGATGACGGCGAAGGTGATTGTGAAGATCGTCACCATGCCGCTGGCGACCAGGGCCACGAATGCCAGGACCGTCATCCCCCGGACGCGTCGCGACGACCGTTTGACCGCCGCCCGGCCGGCCACCGCGAACATAATCAGCACCACGATCGGGATCGACCACCAGTGGCCGACCTGGAAAACCCAGCCCAACGCATAGCCGATTAGCGCCAGTTGCAGGACCGTCCGCGCCGCGGCGATGGCGAGCTTCTTCTCCAGCCGCAGATCGAGGACCACGCTGATCACGCCCGCGGCCAGGACCAGCACGCCGCTGATCGCCACCTGCCAGGTCGCCAGATCGATGGCCGTCGCCGCCAGCATCATGCTTCGCCCTGCCCACGGTCGCGCCCGTCCATGTGGTCGGCGGCCCCCTCGACGAGATGCGGCTCGAGGTCCAGGTGACGGTCGCAGAGGCGTTCGATCTGCCCGCGGTCGTGGGTCACCACCAGCGCCGCCAGGCCGCGTTGGCGCACCTCGTGGACGACGCGCTTCTCCACGGCGTCGAGGCTTTCGGGGTCGAGGGCGCTGGTCGGCTCGTCCAGCAGCAGCACGTCCGGGCGGATCAGCAGCGCCCGGATCAGACACAGCCGCTGACGCTGGCCGACCGACAGGCTGCGGGCCGCCTGGTCCAGTCGACGTCGGCCGACGTTCAGTTCCTCCAGCAGTTCCGCCGCCTCATCGGCCGGGTAGTCGCGGTCGGCTGTCTCGTAGTCGAACGGCCGTCGGAGGTTGGCCTCGACGCTGGTGTCGAGCAGCGTCGGCTGCTGCTCCAGCATGGCGATGCGACGCCGCCAGCGCGGGTAGCCGACCTCGCCCGGCAGTTGCCCGCCCAGGCGGACCTCCCCGGCCGACGGCTCGATGAGCGCGTTGATCGTCCGCAGGAGCGTGGTCTTGCCGCACCCGCTCGGGCCCACCACTGCGACCATCTCGTCCGAGCGCAGTTGTAGATCGATCCCGCCCAGAAGCTCCGCGCCGTTGCTGGCCACCCCGAGGCCGACCAGGGCCAGTGAAGGTCCATTGCTGTTGTCGTCTCTTTCGCGCAAATGCGTCCCTTTCCCGATTGCGTGGCATTCAATCTTAGCCGTTCGCTGTCCGGCCGTCGCGGAGAAACACGTCTCGGCCGCAACTCGCCGCTTGCCCGTCGCCGCACCAGCGCATAGAATCACCGCACAATCCCTGCCGCAACAAAGGAGACCGCGCCATGGCATATTTCCAAAGCGTTTCAAAGGTTCCGTTCGAGGGCAAGGATTCCGACAACCCGCTGGCCTTCAAGCACTACAACCGCGATGAAGTCGTCGAGGGCAAGAGCATGAAGGAGCACCTGCGATTCGCGGTGGCGTACTGGCACAGTGTCTGCGGCGGCGGGGCCGACCCGTTCGGCGCGGCGACGCGCATCATGCCATGGGAAACCGACGATCCGATGCAGACGGCCCGCAACAAGGTCGAGGCGTGCTTCGAACTCTGCGAGAAACTCGGCGTGGAGTACTTCTGCTTCCACGACCGCGACATCGCCCCCGAGGGCGAGACCTTCGCCGAGAGCTGCAAGAACCTCGACGAGATCGTCGCGGCCATCAAGGACCGCATGTCCGGCACGGGCATCAAGGTGCTTTGGGGCACGGCCAACGCCTTCAGCAACCCGCGCTACATGCACGGTGCCGCGACGAGCTGCAATGCCGACGTCTTCGCCTTTGCCGGTGCCCAGGTCGCCAAGGCCATGGAAGTCACCAAGGAGCTCGGCGGCGAGGGCTATGTCTTCTGGGGCGGCCGGGAAGGTTACAAGAGCCTGCTGAACACCGACATGAAGCGCGAGCTGGATCACCTGGCCGCCTTCCTGCAGATGGCCGTTGACTACAAGAAGACCATCGGCTTCGACGGGCAATTCTACATCGAGCCCAAGCCCAAGGAACCCACGAAGCACCAGTACGATTTCGATGCGGCCACGGTGATCGGTTTCCTGAAAGCGCACGGCCTGGACGGGGACTTCCAGTTGAACATCGAGGCCAACCATGCCACGCTGGCCGGCCACGACTTCGCCCACGACCTGCGGGTCGCGCGGATCAACGGTATGCTCGGCAGTGTCGACGCCAACCGCGGTGACCTGCTGCTCGGCTGGGACACTGACCAGTTCCCCACCGACATCTACCAGACCACGGCAGCCATGTTGGAAATCCTGGAGGCGGGTGGCTTCACCACGGGTGGGCTGAACTTCGACGCCCACGTCGCCCGCGAAAGCGTCGAGCCGGTCGATCTCTTCCACGCTCACATCGGGGCGATGGACGCCTTTGCACGCGGCCTGAAGATCGCCGCCGCCATTCGCGCCGATGACAAAATCGCCGACACCCTCAAGCAGCGCTACGCCAGCTGGGACAGCGGCATCGGCGCCGACATCGAGGCCGGCAAGACATCGCTCGGCGACCTCAAGGACTACGTGATGGACAAGGGCAACGCCGAGCCGAACGCATCCGGCCGCGTCGAAATGCTCGAAAACATCTTCAACGAGTACATCTGACCCGTACTCCTACTGTGAACAGGTATGTCCCCCCCGCAGAGCGACCCCCCTCCCCGGCGCCCGAGCGGCAGTCCTCGGGCGCACTTTCTTCGCTTCGCTGGCCGAGGTGGCCAACGATCCGCCAGCCGTGGTTTATCCTCGGACTGCTCGTACCGATCGGCATCGGCTTGGCCGGTGTGATGGGTCTGATGGGACGTCCGATGGCCAAGGCGTTGATCGCCCTGGGCATTGTCGGTGCCGTGGTGATGGTACTGGCGACAACCGTTGATGATGGTGCTGAGATGCAAGCGGAGATGCAAGCGGAAGCCGAAGCGGAAGCCCAGGCGCTGGATGATCCCAGCGATCTCGGCGCCGCCATGGGCCAGCAGATGGGGGCGGCGATGGCCGAGAAGATCGGTACGGAGACCACGGGCATTGTCTGGGTCTCTCTGGTGCTGTATCTGCTGGTGATCGGCTGCGGCGTGGCCATGATGCTCATGGCTGGACGACCTGCCATGGCGGCCCGGCCCGGCCCCGCATCGGCGGCACCTCCCACGGGCACACAGCCGGCTCCTCCCGTCGAGCCGGAGGCTTCAAAGCAACCGTCGGATTCCTCTGAACCCCCGCCATCGAGTTGACGGCGGACCACTGCATAGCGACCGTGCAGGAAACAGGCCCGCGGGGTTATGCTCCGCGGGCCTTACTGTGTCGGCTCTCGGCGCGCCGCTTCAGCACACCTGCCGGTGTCGCTATAATACGCCGATGCAGAATGACATGCAGTATATGCGGCGAGCGTTGGACGAGGCGGTCCGGGGCGTCGGGGCGGTCGAGCCTAACCCGCCGGTCGGCGCGGTCCTGGTTCGAGACGGTGAGGTCATCGGCCTGGGACACCATCAGCAGTTTGGCGGCCCGCACGCCGAGCGGCGGGCCTTGGCGGATGCAGCTGACCTGGGCAACGACCCGGCCGCCGGCACGCTGTATGTCACGCTCGAACCGTGCTGTGGCTTCGCCGGCAAGAAGACCCCGCCATGTACCGAGGCCATCATCGAGGCCGGCGTGTCGCGCGTGGTCGTTGCCATCGAGGACCCCGACCCCAACGTCGCCGGGCGCGGTTGCGAGCAACTGCGGCAGGCGGGCGTTGACGTTCAGGTCGGTTGCGGTGAGACCGACGCCCGCGAGTTGATGCGGGCCTATATCAAGCTGCGCACCCAGCGGCGGCCCTGGGTCATCGCCAAATGGGCTCAGACCGCCGACGGCTACGTCGCCCTCGACAGCCAGGGCGCCAGCGACAGCGAACTGCGGCAGTGGATCAGCAATGAGGCCTCCCGTCGCCATGCCCACACCTGGCGGGGCATCGTCGACGGCGTGCTCGTCGGCGTCGGGACCGTGCTGGCCGACAACCCGATACTCACCGACCGGCGCCACGAGGCCACCCGCCAGCCGACCCGCGTGATTCTCGACGCCACGCTTCGAACGCCCCTGGATTGCCGGCTCGTCACGTCAATCGGCGAGGCGAGGACGCTCGTGGCCACGACGCGGCAGGCCTGTCGCGATCGGCCCGCCACCGTCGACCGGCTTCGCTCGGCCGGCGTGGAGATACTCGACGTCACCCGCAAGCCCGTTGGCGGTTCGCGACCCGAGCCGGCCGGCCTGGTCGAGGGCGTGGACGTCCAGTCGCTGCTGGACGCGCTGGGCGAGCGGAACTGGACGCGGCTGCTCGTCGAGGGCGGCCCGACGGTCCTGCGGAGCTTCCTCGACCCCCGGTTGGCCGACGAACTGCACGTCTACGTCGGCCCCCACGAAGCCGACGACCCGCGCCAGCCCCGCTTCGATCTTGCGGACGTACTCAAGGCGGGCCGATACGTGGAGACGGCGGCGGAGGACCTCGAGGGCGACACGCTCTTCATCCTGCGGAAGACCTGAACACCGGCGGCCTGCCGCATGACATCGCCAAGCCGCTGGGGGCGTTCCTGTCCCGCACGAAACCCGGCGACGCTGGCCGGCGGGCGCTGGGCCAGGCGCTGCTGGTTCAGATCGGCAAGTTTCGCAAGGCCGGCAAATGGTCGGTCTGCCGATACCAGAACTCCCAGTCTCATGCGTTGCTTAAACTGGGCGAGCGGTGGGCTGTCCTGCCGTACATGGCCGATGAGCCCGACTGCCGCACCTGCTGCGGCAACGACGCGCTGATGATGCGGGTGGTGGCGTTGCGGCAACCACAGGACGCCTGGGCGCTGCTGCGCCATTTCGAGAAGAGCGAGGCCGAGGGATGGCTGTGGCATCTCAACAACTGCATGATGCGGTTGACCGGGGCGAAGCAGCCGCCCGCCGGGGCCGTGCCCAACCAGCCGTACGACCGGGCCTTCATGCCTCAGGCGGTGCGGGCGCGGGATAGGTTGTTGAAGGAGGGAGGCATGACTCAGACATGCTTTAGTCCAGATCGCCCTGTTTGCGGAGTTGCTGGCGACGGCGGATGATCAGCCGGGCACGCTCGGCGGGGGAGGCGTCGCGGAGGGCCTGCTTTTCCTGCGCCGTGAAGCTGTCGATGACGACTTTCAGCCAGCGGCTTCGCTGTTGCCAGGCCTGGCGGGCCTCGGGGTCTTCGGCGACGGCCTTGGCATAGTCGTCCAGCAGTGTCTGCTGTTCGTCGGGGTCCATTCGCAGAAAGGCCATCGCTTGCTGGCGGGCATTGTCCTGTTGCTCGCCCGAGAGTTGCGCCCATCGCTCCTCGGTGCTCTGCGAGCCGCCGAGGGCCTCGCACAGCGAGCCGCCGGTGATGGCGTCGGCGCGGGTGTGCAGGTCGTCGGCCGGGGCGGGTGTGACGGTGAAGACGTCAACGCCCTGGACGACGAAGGTCTCGGGAATCGTCTCGTCGACGGGCGGCTTGGCGGCAGCGGGCGGCCCGGCGGCGATTGGTTTGTCGGGCGTAGTCTCCGGGCCGGTCGTCTGCTCCAGCGTGGCCACGCCGACGGCGATTAGGACGATTGCCGCGGCGGCGGCCGTCAGCGGGATGGCCAGGCGGATGATCTTCGCCGGCTGACGCTGGGTGCGGGCCTCGGCGATAATGCGTTCGGCCAGATCAACCTGCGGCGCCGGGGCCTCCCAGGCGTCCAGCGCGGCGTCGAGGTCCTGCAGTTGGCGGTGGGCCTGCTGCCAGGCCGAGTCGTCGGCAACGCGCGCGGCTACCTCGTCGGCCCGGACGTCGGGAAGTTCCCCGTCGATCCAGGCTGACAGATCGTCCCACTCGGATTGTGTCAGTGTCCGAATCATGGCCTCTCAGCGATTGGCGATGATATGTGTTCCGGCCGGCCCCGGATATGCAGGCCGCGTTCCAATGTGCGGCCTCGGGTCGACCTCTCCAATGATATAAACCGCCTGCCGCCGGAAGGTTTCGCGGCGACCAGAATTTTCTTGCCATTGCGGGTCAGTCTGTTTTGAGCTGCCGCTGCAGGTCGTCGCGGAGGTTTGCCCTTGCGCGAGACAGCAGGCTCTTGACGGCCATCGTGGTGGTCTCCATCGTCTCGGCGATATCTTCGTAGCTCAGGTCGTGAAACTTGTTGAGCACGATCGCCAGCCGCTGGTTTTCGGGCAGTCGGTTGACGGCCTCGACGGCCAGGCGGCGGCGTTCCTCTGCATCGAGGTCCGCTTGCGGCGAGGGCTGGCTGGGATCGGGTACTTCGCGATGGCTGTCGTCGTCACCCATGGCATCGAGCGAGGCGGCCCGGCGTTTCTTCCGCGATCGCATGACGTTGAAGCACAGGTTGGCCGTGATGCGGTACAGCCACGTCGAGAATTTCGCCGACGGCTGATAGCGTGGGGCGTACCGATAGACGCGAAGAAAGACCTCCTGCGTGATGTCATCGAGCATGCTCGCCTCGCGCAGGAACCGGTAGACCAGCGCGTGGACGGTTTTGACGTTCCGTTCGACGAGGCGGTCGAATGCGGCCGCGTTGCCGGCTTGGAAGGCGAGCATCAGTCGCACGTCTTCGTCCTCGCGGGGGGCGGCGGGTTGTTTCGGCCTGGCGGTAATGGCAGTCTCCGGTCGGGTCGTGGTCAGTCGCCCTGCTCGCGCCGGCGGAGCTGTCCGCAGGCGGCCTGGACGTCCCCGCCGCGGCTGCGGCGGATGTTGGCGTTCACGCCGCGGCGGCTAAGGCGCTCGGCGAACCGCCGGACGGTCTGTTCGTCCGGCCGATCGAACGGCAGGCCGGCAGTGGGATTGTACCGGATGAGGTTGACATTGCAACGCAGACGCGCGGCCAGCGAGCCCAGTCGGTCGGCGCAGTCGTCGGAGTCGTTCACGCCGGCCAGCAGGGCGTACTCGATGGTCACTTCACGATGGCGGGCGGCGTAGAAATCACGGGCGGCGGCGAGGACCTCGGCGAGAGGGCTTCTGGCGGCGACGGGCATGAGTTCGGCCCGCAGGGTGTCGTCTGGCGCGTGGAGGCTGACGGCGAGCGTGATCGGCAGGTCTTCGACGGCCAGGCGGCGGATGGCCTCGGGCAGGCCGACCGTACTGACGGTGATCCTCCGGGCGCTGAGGGCGCCGCGGTCTTTGTCGGTCAGGGCGCGGACGGCGGCGATGGTTGCATCGTAGTTTGCCAGCGGCTCGCCCGTGCCCATGAAGACCACGTTCGTGACGGCTCGGCCGGTCTGCCGCTGCAATTGCAGCACCTGCTCGACGATGTCGCCGCTCGTCAGGTTTCGCCCCAGGCCGTCCAGCCCGGACGCGCAGAACGCACAGGCCATCGCACAGCCGACCTGCGTGGATACGCACGCCGTCACGCGGTCACCGTCGGGGATCAGCACCGTCTCGACCTGCCCGCCGTCGGGATACTCCAGCAGCAGCTTCGTCACGTCGTCGGCCGACCGCGCCTCGGCTGCGACGCTCGCCGTCAGCACCGTGTACTGCCAGGCCAGCTTGTCCCGCAGAGCCTTGCTCAGGTTCGTCATCGCCTTGAAGTCGACCGTTCCCTTCCGCCAGATCCACTCGAGAATCTGTTTCGCGCGGAAACGCTTTTCGCCCAGTTCGGTAAGCTCGGCCTTCAGGGCGGCGGGCGTCATGTCAAGCAGGTGTCGCATGCGTGGAAGGTCTCGTGTGTGGCGCAAGCCGACGGCAGGCAGAGGCAGCCCGATCAACGGTGCCGCCGTCAAGCATTTTAAGGCAGGCGGCGGTCTTTGAGCACCTTCTGCAATCGGCCGTCGGCGATGTACGCGACGAAGTTGTCGACATCGGCGAAGATCTCGTGGCTGTAGAGGCGGATGACCCAGTTGGCGGCCATGGGACTGATGGTCAGCACGAGCGCGCCGCTCTGCCAGGCTTCGTACATTTCGATGGCCGTGCCCATCGAGGCCGACGGCAGGTAGGCGATGAGAATGTCTGCATTGCGGGCGCGGGTCACGCCGTCCTCGAAGGTCGCGCGGATTCTTTCGCCGGTGTAGGCCAGGCTGTTGGGGTGGGCGGTGTAGTGGCAGTAGATCTCGGCTTCGGAGAGGTGTTCTTCGAGGCTGACGCGGATCGGCTCGCGCCAGTCCTGGGCGTGGACGGCCTCTTGGATCTTGCTGCCCTGCATGATGCCGGCCAGAAAGATTTTCATGCTTGTGCTCCCGGGATGTTCTCGACTGACGCAACCTGAAGAGAGATCGCGAATCGCACGAATGCGTCGAATGACATGTCTCTAAAATCCGGTTTCATCTGTGTTCTTCGTGTTCTTTCTTCTTCTTGGCCTTGGCCTCGGCGTAGCCCTCGCGGATCCAGTGAATGGCGATCATGATTACGCCGACGACCAGCCAGGCGTCGGCGAGGTTGAAGATCCAATGGTAGCCGACGTCGCTGCAGTCGATGAAGTCCCGCACGTGCGTGCAGATTGGTGTGTCCAGGCCGGGCAGGGCCACGCAACTGAACAGCCGGTCGTACAGGTTGCCGGCCGCTCCGCCGAGAATCAGCGCCAGGGCCACGTGCAGCCATGTCTGCCCGCGCGGCGAGGCGGCGAAGAGTCCGAGGATGATGACCACCGCCGCGGCGGTGAAGACGTTGACGATCCATCGCGGCAGACGGTCGAAGCCGAAGACCACGCCGGGATTGGTCGAGAGGGTGAAACTCAGGCCCCACGAAACGCGATCGCTGATGTGCGCCTTCTGCAGGACGACCCGCGTGAACTCGGGCGTCGACCGAACCTCGACGCGCGGGTCGTCAATGATCTGTTGGACCTTGCTGACCGTCTGCGGTCGCGACAGCAGCCAGTCGAAGACGGCGGCTTTGCTGATCAGGTCGCTGCCGGCGGCCAGGATGGCGATGCCCAGGAAGATCGCCACTGTCCATCCGCTGCGCCACGCCCGCTGGGCGGGCGGTTCGTTCGACGGCGATGTGCTGCGCATTTCGCGGATACTGGCCACGATGCGTCAGTCCTCGTCGTCGTAATCGCGGTCGACGTCGTCGCGATCGCCCTCGTCCTCGTCGAGGAAGTCCTCCTCGTCTGCATCGTCCTCCTCGTCTTCGTCATCGTCCTCGTGGTCGCGCGGCCGGACCAGGCCCTGTTCGATCATCCGCTGGTATTCGATGGAGAACTTGCACCACGGGCGGGCCTTGAGACGCGGCTTGCCGATCGGCTCGCCCGTGCCCAGGCAGATGCCGTACGTGCCGTTGTCGATACGCTCGATGGCTGCGTTGATCTCGCAGAGCAACGCCCGCTCGCTCTCCAGCAGACCGAGCGTGAATTCGTGCTCGAAATTGTCCGAGCCGATGTCGGCCGGGTGCGTCGGCATGTTCGACAGGTCGCCGCTGGAGTCTTGCAGGCTGCGACCGTAGGAGCCGCTGGACATGTTCGCCATGTCGCCGACGAGGCTCTTGCGCTTTTCGATGAGCATCTGGCGAAACTCGTCAAGTTCCTTCTTCGACGAGATGTAGTCCTTGGAGGCGGCTCGGCGCTGACGGGTCTTCCGGCTGCCGCCGGAAGACTTCCGCTTCTCGCTCGAAGCCTTTTTCTTGGCCTTCTTTGCAGCTGTCTTGTCGGTTTTCTTCGCGGCGGATTTTCGGGTTGTCGTCTTGCCCGTCGTCTTGGTCGCCTTCTTCTTGGCAGACTTCTTGGGAGATGTCTTGGCAGACTTCCCGGTTGCCTTTTTGCTGGCGGTCTTTTTCTTCTTTTTAGAGGACTTCTTCTTAGCCACGGCCACGTTCCTATGCTCTCGACGCGTGCCCGTCCGGCGGGCGGCGTCGCCAGTGCTCTGGCGGGGTCAACAGTCGAACGGGGAAGTATAGGTGGCTCCCTCGGGTCTGTCAAGCATTGCGCGAGGCCAAAACCGGCTGTCACATCGGCCCGGCCTCGTCCTGTGCATCGGCCGGTCAGGCGGCGTCGATGACCTCGGCGGCGATGGCTCGGACGCGGTCGACGAGGGCCTCGGCCTGAGCGGCCCGGGGGGCCTCGGCGAAGATGCGCATGATGGGTTCGGTGTTGCTCGCGCGCACGCACAGCCAACTGTCCGGCAGGTCGATCCGCAGGCCGTCGGCGTCGTTAAAGGTTGCGCCGGGTTCGTCCTGGAACATCGCCCGCGTGCGGTCGGCTACGGTGTCGGCGGCCCCGGCCGGGCAGGGCAGCTTGGTCTTGACCAGCGTATAGCTGGGGATCTCGGCGACCAGTTCACTGAGGGGCTTGCCGATGTCCGTCATGTACTGGAGGATCATCGCCATGCCCACCAGGCTGTCGCGGACGGGCACGACGCGCGGCTCAATGACGCCGCCGTTGCCCTCGCCGCCGAAGATGCATGTCTCGCGCTTCAGCAGTTCCACGACGTTGGCCTCGCCGGTCGGGCTGCGGAGGACCTCCACGCCCGCCTTGGCGGCGATGTCGTCGATCATCCGGCTGGTGGCCAGGTTTGTCGCCAGCTTGCCTTTGCGGTGTCGCAGCACGAAGGCTGCACACAGGGCCAGCGTGTACTCCTCGCCGATGAACGTGCCCTTCTCGTCGACCACCACCAGGCGGTCGGCGTCGGGGTCCTGGGCGAAGCCCACCGCCGCGCGATGCTCGCGGACAGCCTCGCACAGGCCGGTGAGGTTCGGCTCGACGGGCTCGGGCTCGTGGGCGAATTCGCCGGTCGGCTCGCTGTTGAGGTGGACGACCTCGCAGCCCAGCTCGCCGAGCAGTTGCGGCGTGACGACGCAGCCGGCCCCGTTGATGCTGTCGACTACCACGCGGAACCGCTGGCTGGCGATGCCCGTTACGTCCGCAATGCTCTTGACGCCTCGGATATGCATCGTATGCGTACGCGTGCATTCGGTCTCCTTGCCGACAGCCGTGCCTTCCTGCGTGTTGAATTCGCCGCTCTCCCAGGTGCGTTCAAGCTCGCCGGCCTGGTCGGCGGTCAGGCCCACGCCACTGGGCTGAAGGAACTTGATGCCGTTATACGGGGGCGGATTGTGACTGGCGGTGATGATCACGCCGCCGGCACATTCGAGCACGCGCGTCATGAGGGCCGCGCCGGGTGTGGTCACCACGCCGAGGGTAATCACGTCCACGCCACAGCTCATCAGACCGGCGGCCACGGCGTTCTTGATCAGCGAGCCGTGCGGCCGCGTATCGCGCCCCAGGGCGACGGTCGGGCGCGGAGTCGTGAAGACCTCCCCGTCTGGGGCAGGTGCCGAGTCCGCGAGGCGGTGGGGGCCGTCGGTGGCGGTCAGCATCGTGCCGAACGCCCGGCCGAAGTCGTAGGCAATCTCCGGCTTGAGCGTTTTGCCCACGATGCCCCGCACGCCCGAGACGCTTACCATCAGTCGATCCACATCTGCCATCGCCTCTGCTCCTTCTATGTTGGAGCGACCATTATGAGCCCCCCGGCCCGCCCGGGCAACGTTCAAATGCAACCGAGCCTCCACCCGCTGAAGGTGTGGTGGTGGATGGCCTTGACGATGATGTACTGGCGGCGTTGCATGCTGCGGCGGCTGGGAGCCTCGATACCGGCTCGTGGGATCCGTTCGAGGTCGTGACGGGCAACCGGCTCGGGCAGAAAGCTGCGAATGCGGCGGCCGCTGGCGATGGCGTCCAAGAGGTCCATGGGGGCCTCTTTCGCTTCGTGACGCTGCGCCGGGCTGCGGCATGCAACGGTCCGACGACACCGTGGCCTTGCGCGGTAAGTATGATTCCAATGCGGCCTGCTTTCCGATAGAACAGGAACAGGACCAGCATAGGAGTGCGATCATGGGCGAGAAGAAGACCCACGACGAGACGGGCGACCACAACGGCGACGAGCCGCGCAAGATCAAGAAGAAGGTTTACAAAAAGGAGCTGCGCAAGCTGCAGATTGAACTGGTGAAGCTGCAGTACTGGATCAAGGCCAAGGGCCTGCGCGTGGTCGTGCTGTTCGAGGGTCGCGACGCAGCCGGCAAGGGCGGCGTGATCAAGCGCATCACGCAGTGCCTCAACCCCCGCATCTGCCGCGTGGTGGCCCTGGGCATTCCCACCGAGCGCGAGAAGAGCCAGTGGTACTTCCAGCGCTACGCCGACCATCTGCCGGCCGCCGGCGAGATGGTCCTGTTCGACCGCAGCTGGTACAACCGCGCCGGCGTCGAGCGGGTGATGGGCTTTTGCACCGATGAGCAGTATCAGGAATTCATGCGAACCTGCCCCGAGTTCGAGCGCATGCTGATCCGCTCGGGCATCACGCTCATCAAGTACTGGTTCTCCGTCAGTGACGACGAGCAGGAGCGACGCTTCCAGGCCCGCATCGACGACCCGACCAAGCGGTGGAAGCTCAGTCCCATGGACCTCAAAAGCCGCGAGCGCTGGGTCGAGTACTCCAAGGCCAAGGACGAGATGTTCAAGTACACCGACACGAAGCAGTCGCCGTGGTGGGTCGTCGACGCCGACAACAAGAAACGTGCGCGTCTGAACTGCATTTGCCACCTCCTCAGCCAGATCGACTACGAAGACCTCACGCCGGAAGAGCTCACGCTGCCGCCCCGCCGCAACGAAGACGAAGGCTACGTTCGCCCGCCGATGTCTGACCAGACCTTCGTTCCGGACGTCTATTGACACAGTGGGCCCCGTGCCGGATTCCTGCTTCCACAGGTGGTCCGGTTGAAGCTTGACACTTGACTGGCGAAGGCGGGCTTGCGAGGCTGGTGGCGGAAGGCGATCGATGATGGGCGAGACAGGCATCTGGATTCTGGCGGTGGCGACCTCGACGCTCGTGCTGTCGCTGCTGCTGGGGCTGGCCCACTGCTTCCTGGGCTATGTGCTCTTCCGCATTGCCCTGGCGATCGACGGGGCGGTTGGCGGCTGGCTGCTGGGCGGCATGGTCGTGGCGGCCGTCCGCGAACCAAGCGAAACCGACTTGCTGGTCGCCGGACTCGTTGGGGCGGTTCTTCTGGGCATGCTGGCGTGGATCCTGTTCCGGACGGTCTTCGCGCTGGGTGCCGGTGCCTTGGTCGGCATGCTGGTGGCCACGGCGTTCGGCGAACCGATTTCAACGCTCGCATGGGTGCTGGCGGTGGCGGCGGGCGTGGTCGTCGCGGCGATCTGCTATGCCCAGATGCGCAAGGTCGTGATCCTGCTGACCTCGGTCGGCGGGGCCATAATGACCGTCGCCGCCGGCGGTGCGCTGCTGGCGGACTTGCCGTGGCATCCGGCCCGGTGGGTCGGCGCCCATGCGGTTGGCGGGCCGGTAGCCATCCTGCTGATGGCGGGCCTGGCCGTGGCGGGCGTGCTGGTCCAGCGTGCGAGTCCGTTCTTTCTCACCGAACGCTATTCACCCGACGGAGGCCGACGTCGGGGCGGCGACAGCCGTGTACGCCCCCGTTTCACGAAAGGGTAAGTATCGTCACGAGTTCTGTGACGACGGAGGATTCGGACGGGCCCCGTAGAGTCTCCAGCGGATCTGGAATTTGCGGCTCGGTCTGCGACGTGGCTGAGCTGCTCGTGACGGCCTCACGAACGGTCTTGCGGTGTGCTGCGGTGCGTGTGAACCTACGGCGCTTCATGAGAGAGAGCAATTCACGATTGACCTGTCCTTGTCTTCTGGCTGCGTCACAGAACCTCGATGTATCGCTTTGATACATCGGCGGCGTCATTCCTTGCCGGCCTCGTCGTCGCCGACGAAGCCGCATGACATCTCAATGGTTCGTTGCTCTAGAACGGCCAGATCAGCGGCGCGAGGCCGACCGCCACAGCCAGCATCAGCAGGTTCAGCGGCAGGCCGATGCGGAGATAGTCGCTGAAGCGGTAGCCGCCCGGGCCGTAGACCATCAGGTTCGTCTGGTAGCCGATGGGCGTGGCGAAGCTGGCCGAGGCCGCGACCATGATACAGAAGACAAATGCCATGGGATTGACACCGAGCGTCCGGGCGGAGGCGACGGCGATGGGGTAGACCAGCACGGCTGCGGCGTTGTTCGTGATGAGTTCTGTGAACAGCGTCGTCACGGCGTAGACCGCGGCGAGGACGAGCCACGGCCTCTCCCCGGCCAGGCCGATCAGCGACCGTGCCATGCCGTCGGCGGCCCCGGAGGTCTGCATCGCCCGGCCGACGCCGAGGGCGGCGCCGATAACCACGAGCACGCGCCAGTCGACGGACTGGCGGGCCTCGTTGCCCGTGCAGCAGCGGGTGATGAGCATCAGCCCGGCCGCAAGCATCGCCGCGGTGAGCATGTTCAGCCAGCCGACCGTTACCGTTGCGACCATCGCCACGAGGATCGCCAAGGCCATCGGCGCCCGCTCGTGACGCATCGGGGCCGAGCCGTCGAGGGCGCTGACCAGGTAGAAATCGCGGCTGTTGCGCTGGCGGTCGGCGAACTCGCGCGAGGTCTCCAGCAGCAGTGTGTCGCCGGCCTGCAGCTCGATGTCGCCGATCTTCTGTTGCAGCCGCTCGCCGTGGCGGGCGACGGCCACGACGACGGCGTCGTAGACACTGCGGAAGCGTCCCTCGCGAATGCTCTGGCCGAGCAGCGGGCAGTCGCGCGAGACCACGGCCTCGACAAGACAGCGCCCGGTTGGTCCGGCGGCGAGTTTGAAAACCTGGTCCGTGGCGGGCGCCAGGCCGCGGATCTTGCGAAGGTCGACGACCGACTCGACAATGCCGACGAACACCAGCCGATCGCCTGTGTCGAGACGGCGGTCGGGCGCGACGGCGGGCAGGACCGCGCCGTCGCGGTCAATCTCGGCGAGGTACAGCCCGGGCAGATGTCGCAGGCCGGCCTGCTCGATGGTCTTGCCGACGAGCGGCCCGTCGGGCTCGACGATCATCTCGACGGTGTACTGCCGCGGATCCGTGCCGAGGCTCAGGGCGGGCTTGCGGTCCGGCAGCAGCCACCGCCCCACCAGCAGCAGGTAGACGATGCCCACCGCCGCACATGGCAGGCCGATCAGGGCGATGTCGAACATACCCACCGCCGGCAGCGTGTCGTCGGCCAGCACCATCCCGGCGATGACCAGGTTCGTGCTTGTGCCGATTAGCGTGCAGATGCCGCCGAATATGCTCGCGTAACTCAGCGGGATGAACAGCCGCGACGGGCTGATGCCGGTCTTGCGGGCCCAGTCGGTCATCACGGGCATGAACATCGCGACGATGGGCGTGTTGTTGAGAAACGCACTGAGCGTTGTCACGGGCAGGATCATGCGCCCCTGGGCGCCGAGCGGCGTTTTGGGCAGGCCGAGAAAAGGGCGCGTGAGGCGCTCGGTCGCGCCGGTGCGTACCAGGCCCTGGACGACGATGAAGAGCACGCCGACGGTAATCGGCCCGGCATTGCCGAATCCGGCGACCGCTTCGCGCGGGTCGGGCAGGCGGGGCGAGCCGCTGATCATGCCCGCCGCCATCAGCAGCGTCAGCGCCCCGGCCATGATGATGTCCGGCTGCGCCCAGTTGCGCCACAGGGCTGCCAGCACGAAAACCACCACGCCAATTGTCAGCCAGGCTTCCCAGGTCATGGGCTCTCAGTTAGAGGCATTCGTCACGTCGGCGAAGTCGCAGGCCGCGGCCTCGACGTCAACGCCGAGGGCCTTCAACTGCTCCAGCCGCTTGCGGAAGCGTTCGTTGGCCAGGCGGAGGCAGTCCTCCGGCCGAGACCGCAGATCGTACTCCTTGAAACTGCCGCAGCACTCTTCACATCGGACCGTGCAGTCCGAAAATTCCCACGTAAAGCGTCCGAGCAGATCGATGAAGATGTTCGGCCCGCCGGAGAAGCGACTGCGATCGAGTTCGACATGCACGGCGCGTGGCCGGTGGCGGCGGCTGTGGTCGAAACAGTCGTCCATGGTCCGGGGCGGTCCCCCGAGGCGATATCGCAGGCTTTTCATGGCGCGTTGCTCACAATCCACCACGTCGATCATTCTGCTAGATACTGCGATATGCTACATACTCTATCGATCTGGTCAAGCATGAACCTTGGCAGAAATCTCGTAGGGACTGTTCGTATCCCATTCATATCGTTCATATAGTGACTGTAAAGAATGCCTCGACATCGCGGCGCGATCCATGTCCAAACGGACTGCTGAGGCAACGATAGAGCGTGGCGGCGCGGCTGGGCGGCCGTGCGGAATTCGGGATGGACGAGATGACACAGGTAATCGATACGTATCGTGAAGACGAGTATCACGGCGAGTTCAACTGGCGTGTCTGGCGGCGTCTCGGCCGGTACGCCCTGCGCTATCGGCGCGAGCTGCTGACGCTGCTGGGTCTTGCGCTGGTGGTCGCGACGGTCGACGTTCTGTTCAATTACTGGCGGAAGATCGTCATCGACGACATCGTCCAGCGCGGCGCGGACTGGCGGGCCGGCTGGTTCGTCGCCAGCCACGTGGTGATCAACCTGGTCTTCTGCGTCGGTATCTGGACCTTCATCCGCCGTGCGGGGCGGCTGTCCAGCCACGTCAGCCACGACATCCGTCAGGACGGCTTCGAGCACATGCAGGCCCTGAGCTTCAGCGACTACGACCGTCGGCCCGCCGGCTGGCTGGTCGCCCGCCTGACCAGCGACTGTGACCGCCTCAGCCGCAACATCTCCTGGGGCCTGATGGACATGGCCTGGGGCAGTTGCTTCATGCTCGGCCTGGCGATTCTCATGCTGATCATCAACTGGCAGGTCGGCCTGCTGGTGCTGTGCGTCATGCCGGTGGTGGCCTGGGTGAGCATCACCTTCCAGCGGCGGATTCTGCGCGTCTCGCGCCGGGTGCGCAAGCAGAACAGTACGATCACCGCCAGCTTCAACGAAGGGATTGCCGGTGTCCTGACCAGCAAGACGATGGTTTGCGAGGACGACAACCTTGCGGGCTTCTCCGGCCAGACCACGACGATGTATCGCGAGTCACTGCTGAATGCCAAGCTTACCAGCCTGTATTTTCCGCTGATCATGACCCTCGGCGGGGTGGGGCTTGCCTTGGCGCTCTACCGCGGCGGCCAGATGCGGCTGGCGATCGGGTCCGAGGCGATGACGCTGGGCGACCTGATCCTGTTCTTCACGTGCGCGACGCAGTTCGTCTTCCCGATCCTGGAGATGGCGCCCGTTGTCGCCGAGATGCCCAACACGCAGGCCTCGGCTGAACGCGTCTTCGGACTGATCGACACCGACCCGGACGTCAAGGACACGCCCGAGGCGCTCGAGGCGATGCGACAGCAACGTAATCGGCAAGCCTCGGGTGCGTCCGCAGTCGGCCCCCTCTGCCTCGACGACGCGGCATCTGCCCCGGAGGGGGGGAGGTCAGGCGGGGCGATCGACGGCGGCGCCGAGCGCATCGAGGAGGTGCGCTTCGAGGATGTCGGCTTCGCGTACAAGGACGGCGAGCGTGTGCTGGACGGGTTCAGCCTGACGGTTCGGGCGGGCCAGTCGGTTGCGCTGGTCGGGCCGACCGGCGGCGGCAAGACGACCATCGTCTCGTTGCTGTGCCGTTTCTACGAGCCGACCGGCGGCCACATCCGTTTCGACGGCGTGGACTACCGCCATCGCAGTCTGCACTGGCTGCAGTCGAACCTGGGCATCGTGCTCCAGCAGCCGCACCTGTTCAGCGGATCGATCCGCGAGAACATCCGCTACGGGCGCCTTGACGCGACTGACGAGGAGGTCGAGGTGGCGGCCAAGCTGGCCCACGCGCACGACTTCATCGTCCGGCAGGAGACGGGCTACGACGCCGAGGTAGGCGAGGGCGGCAGCCGACTGTCAACCGGGCAGAAGCAGTTGGTCAGTTTCGCGCGGGCGGTGCTGGCCGATCCGCAGATTTTCGTCATGGACGAGGCTACCAGCAGCGTCGATACCGAAACCGAGCGGCTGATTCAGTCGGCCCTGCAGCAGATGATGCACAACCGCATCACTTTCATCATCGCTCACCGCCTGAGTACCTGCCGGGCGGCCGACACCATCCTCGTCGTCGACGGCGGCCGGATCGTCGAGCAGGGAAGCCACGTGGACCTCATTGCCCGGCGAGGCCGGTACTACGACCTGTACACCACACAGTTCACGACCGATATGGCCGAGGATATCATCGCCCACCGCGAGCGACAGGCCGACGGCGAGTAACGGTGTGCGCTGGCCGGGCGGCATGATCTACTCTCAAGCGGCTTGTGAACGCTACAACGCAGTTTATCCCAGGCTCAGCGGTGATACCGCCGCCGTCGTCGAATAATGACACCCAAGCCGCCAATTCCCAGACAGGCTATCGTCGTCGGCTCGGGGACAATATTGAGCCTATCGACGTTGTAGCTGGCGCCGCTGGACGGCCCCGTATTCTCGAACCGCAGGTCATACGTGCCGCCGGGCAGCGTCACATCGAAGGTCGACGTGGTTTTCCAGTCCGTCTCGTTGGTCGAAATGCCCAAATCGAACGTGATCGAGCCGGCATCGGTGTAGGCACCATCGCCATTGTAGTCATGCAGAACCGTCATCTCCGCCTCGGCGCTGCTATCTTGTGAGCCGAAGACAAGCTCCATCTCATACGTGCCGCCGGTGATCTGGGCATTGGCAAATCCGAATACGGCGCCGTGGTTGTAATTGTTGACATAACCGACGCCGTCGCTGCTATCGGTGCTGCGGCACCGCTCGGCGTTTTCCGCCTCGATGACCGTGGTGTCATCGTTGAGTTCAAGCGCTGCCGGGGCCGCACCGGCCACACACATCAAGGCTCCTGTCATGAGAATCGCGACCCTCGTCATTTCACTGCTCCTTCTGGGTGGCCTGCTCTCCAGCGTTGCGAGTCGAGCGACCCGCCGCGCCATACATGGGAGGCAGCATTGTATCTGGCGTCTACTCGGTGTCAACCCGAACGAAGCGAATTTCGCTGCTGGAATGATGTGATGGGGATTGGCTGGCAGTGGGTTGTCGATTGGGCATGTCCCCGCAGGATGTATCCATTGGCAGAGGTATGGCTGGCGTGTGCCGGGAATTGGCGGTCGCGCCAGAGCAGCCAAAGCGTGAGATGTCGTATGGCGTCGCCGGCGAGGGGGAGGCCGGCAGGGATGGTGACTCATGCTTCGTAGCCAAGCGGCTCGGCCGAGCAGCGTCCAGGCAATGTCGAGCATTGTCGCAAGCAGCCCGACGCCACGGCCAGACGATGCGCGGCAGGTCAATCTTGAATTGCTCTAAAGTGTCGTCGCCAGCCATCGACAAGAGTACTGGACCAACGACAGCCGTGGCATCTTGCAGACGCAGCCCCACGATCCGCCGGAGCGGTTCCGGTCGGTCGCGGTGCGCGCCCGGCCGAACCGGAAGAATGCCTCGCTGCCAGAGCACGAGCCAGCCGCTGAACGTGGCAGGGAGACCGACATGAACCGTTCGCTGATCATCGTAGCTATCGCGCTGTGCTGCATCGCCGCCGTTGCCCAGGCCGGTGACCCTCGCGACAAACGCCCCGTGGCCGTCGCCATCGACCGCACGCTGCCGACAACCCGGGCCGTCCAGCCGGTCGCCCGCGTGCTGATGTCCACCGACCGACGGCTCTTCATTGCCGCCACGGTCGCCGTCACCGACACCGGTCACGATGCCACCACCACCCTCGCCCGTCTGCGCGCACGACACAACAACGTCTACGCGATGGCCGTCAACACCGAGAGTATCCCGCGGGCGACGACGGCCGTGAAGGTCGGCGGCCGGGTGTTCCTCAAGAGTTCCGGCGGCGGCATGCACCTCGCGCGCTACACAAAGACAAAGTAGACCAAGACCGTTTTCATCCGTGGCGCGACCGGGCGCGCCCCGCGCCCACGACTGTCATCCGGGCCCGACCGAGGTTCATCGCCTCGGCCGGGCCCGTTGCATACGCACCACGGTCTGCTTCGTCACGTTTCCCATCTCGCCGACCCACATGGACCGCCACCCGCGCCGAGCCCGACCGGCGGTGTACTGACGATACTCAACCGACGGTTTGCCGATCGAAGCCGCACTCAGCTGACTTGTGGGGCCGCCATTCGGCGCTGTCTTTTCTCCGTGAGGCCCGAGAGTTTGAGGGGCGGGCTGTTCCGAATATTCCGGATTTGAAATTCCTGCGTTCCCCTCCGTTTTGCTTCTCCAAGCCCCTTGCTGAATTTCGCGGCGTGCCCTATCCTATGTATGATCGCCTGATGCGGGGGCGGGGAATTCACCCTCCACGCCATGTTCAGGCAAGCCGAAGGAATCAGAAGGCTAGAAGGCCTAGAAGGAACAACGGGCCGCCAGAGAGGCAGCCCCATCGCCGCTTGATGTCCACACTTGGTGCCAGCTGAGGTGCCGCCACATAATCTGGGAGTCGGAGTGATGAAGAGCAAGCTCATTGCGCTCAGCGTGTGTTTGGGTACTGTCGCAGTGTCCCTGCATGCCGGGTCGAGTAATCCGCGTGTGATGAAGGGGACGGCCAGTTTTGACACGGACGGTCGGAATTGGACCATCACCACGTCCAACAAGTCCGTCATCCACTGGACGAGCTTCAACGTCGATGCCGGCGCCACGACGCGCTTCATTCAGCCGGGCCGCAGCGCCATCGCCGTCAACCGTGTAACCGGTCCGACGGCCAGCCACATCAACGGCCTGTTGACGGCCAACGGTCGTCTGGTGCTCATCAATCCCAACGGCGTGATGGTCGGCCCAAGCGGCATTGTGCGCGCATCGAGCTTCCTGGCCTCGACGCTGGACGCGTCGGACCACGACCTGCTCAGCGGCGGTGACATTCATTTCTTTGGCGACTCGACGGCGGGCATTCGGAACCTCGGTACGATCGAGGCGCTGAACGGCAACGTGACGCTGATCGCGCAGAACATCATCAATGAGGGGTCGATCCTCGCGCCCAACGGCAGCGTGAACCTGGCGGCCGGCAGCGATGTTCTTCTGACAAGCGACGGCGATCTGTTCATCGACGCCGGCGGGATGGGCATCGTCAACGCCGGCGGCGGGGTGATCGATGCGGCTCAGGCGCAGCTCAAGGCGCATCACGACAACGTCTACGCACTGGCCATCAACAATGAAGGCATCATCCGCGCGACGGGTACGACCGAACGGGCCGACGGGCGCGTGATTCTCCAGGGCACCGGCGGAGCCGGCGTGATCAACGCCGGCGAGATTCTCGCCACCAACGCCGACGGCCGGGGCGGGTACATCGACACGTCATCGGCCGCGGGCCTGAGCATCGGCGGTAGCGTGCGGACCGGCGCGGGCGGCGAGTGGCTGATCGACCCAACGGATCTGTGGGTCGTAACGACGGCCAACGGCACGTACTCTCACGAGGTCGAAGCCGCCGCGGTCTCGGGTAGCCTCAACGCGGGCGGCAATGTCGTGTTGCGGACACTCGATCCGGGCGCTTCGGGCGGGGTTGATGAAGGGGACATCAATGTCACCGCGACCATTGAAAAGACCGCCGGCGGGGATGGGAGCCTGATCCTTCGCGCTCATGATGATATTCTGATTCACGGCGGGGTCGGCATTGTCAACAGCAGTCCGGACGGGACGCTGGACTTTCGCGCCATTGCCGGCTACCAGGGCGGCACTGGGCATAGCTTCAGCATGTTCCAGTCGGCCGGCAACAATGCTTATGTAGACATAGACGGCGTGATGCATGTCAGCCATGCCGGTTGGGTCGCGGACCTTCGCGACATTAACGCTGAGACGCTTCGGGTGGTCGGGCAGGCCGTCCAGTTCCGTGGTGCAGTGCAGACGACCGGTAACCAGATTTACGATACCGGTGCAGCCTGGGCGGCGGGAGGCAGCCTGCATTCAGGCGGCAACGTGATTTTCCACGGCGATGTCGACGGCGCGAAGGGGGGCGGGCCGCGCGACTTCACCATCGAAGCGGCCAACAGCATTCGCTTCTACGGTGACATTGATCCCAGCGACGCCGGCGGCGCGACCAACACTGACCGCGCCCTGGGTAACGTGACGCTCAATACGCCGACGGTCTGGCTGGACGGTCGCGTGGCCAATGCCCCGACGTCGCTGGACAGCTCGGCGGTGGACCTTCTCCGCGTGCTGTCGCCCAACGCCCGCATTCAGGATGGCCTAGACATCGTCAGTAGCGGCGGTCGCGTTCGCGTTGATGACGGGACGTACAACGAGAATGTCGTGATCAACAAGGATCTGACGCTGGTGAGCGACAACGGCCGGGGCGTTACGACGATCCAGGGCGTTAGCGGTGTCGGCAGCCTGGGCACCGTGATGCTGACGAACAACACGACGGACGTGCGCATCGGCGGGGTTGATCACGGCTTTACCATTGTCGGTATTGACAACGGGAACCCGGCCATCGAGAACGCCGCCGTCTACTTACAGCAGGCCCACGACGGCACGCGGATTATTGGCAATGAGATCGTGGCCAATGGCGATCACGGCCTGGTGCTGGAATACGGCTATGCGTACGACAGCCTCGTGATCCGCGGCAACATCTTCAGCGGCCAGACGTTTGTCGGCACGCCGGCGGGCGACGGGTTCAGCCAGCAGTTCACGCTGGCGAACGTGCCTCGCATGCTGGCGAGCATCGCGCCGGGCAATGGTGTATCGAATCTGCGATTCGTTGAGAACGTGATGACCGGCACGGCCGGCGGAACCAACGCCGCGGGCAATCCGCAGGGCAATGTCCTGGTCGATTGTCGCCTGTCTGGCGGCAACAACGTGATCCGCGACAACGTCTTCGGCGGCACGACCACGCGATACGGTATGGGCTTGCGGCTGCGGGATGGCGGTGGGGCACCGGTCCCGACGATCACGGGCAATACGTTCCAGGCCGACGCGCCGACGCAGGTGTGGACGGACATTTCGGGCCTGACCGGTAGCGACATCGTCGCCAGCAATACGATTGTCGGTCCGTATGCCTGGACCAGCCAGACCGGTTACGTCTCGTCGTATTATGGCAATGCGGTCGGCGCGGCGACGGCGGGCGAGACCGTCTACCTTTCGGCCGGGACATTCAACGAGGCACCGGGCGTCCTTATCGATAAGGATCTGTCGATTGTCGGCGCCGGTCGCGACCAGACCGTTCTCACGCCGGATGGCGACACCGGCGACAGTGGCGATGCGCGCGGCTGGTGGGTGGTCGACGGCGCCGAGCTCAACCTCAGCGACCTGGCGTTCGACGGCAACGGTCAAGGGGTTTACCAGGCCGTTCGCCACAAAGGCAGCGGCACGATTGACAACGTCGCCTTCCGCAACATTCTTTATAACGCCAGCGGTCCGCACTACGCGGGGATAGCGGTGGCGGCCTTCGGAAATGACACGGTCGATATCACGAATTCCACGTTCGATAACATTGGCCGCGTCGGCGCGCTTTACTTCGGCAGTGGCGTGTCCGGCAGCACATTTGAGGGCAACAGCTATACCGGCAAGGGCGCGGGCGACTGGCTGGACTATGCCTTGGACATCAGCGCCGGTGCGCAGCTCAACGTCCTCAACAATACCATTACGAACAACCTTGGAGTGGCAAGTGTTGACGGTTCAACGTCGGCGGGCGTACTCGTCTCGACCTACTTCGGGGCCGGTACGCAGGCGACCCTTGAGAACAATACGATCAGCAACAGCAGCACAGGTGTCTTTGTTGGATTCAACGCAGGCGATACATCCATCATCACTTCGGCCGGCGACACCCTCAGCGGCAACGATACCGGCCTGATCGCCGTAGGCCGGTCCTCCGTTAGAATCAATGGTGCGCGCATCAGTGACAGCGCTGTGGGTGTCGAACTCCGTGACACGGCGGGCGCTGACATCGACGAAAGCACGTTGACAAATGTCGGCAAGGGCGTTGAAACCTGGGATGCTTCGGCGGCCGGCCTGTATGCGAGCACCGTCAGTGCCAACAACATCGCGGTCCATACGCACGATTCCAGCAACCTCGATGCCGAGCAGAACTTCCTCAGCGGCCGCGTGGGCATGGTGAACCATTCCAGCGGAACGATCAGCCTGTTCAACAATGACCTGTCCGGCTATGGCCAGCACGCTGTGGTGAACTGGGCCAACAATGCCATCGACGCCTCCGGCAACTGGTGGGCCGTGACGGATGCCGACCTGATCGGTTGGGACGGTGTCGAGGACCCCACTGGCCATGCGATCTGGGGCAATGCGAGTCACGGCTCGCAGTTGGTGGACTTTACGCCCTACCTCGCCAGCGGTACGGACACCGATGCTGCCGCCGGCTTCCAGGGCGACTTCAGCGAGTTGCACGTCACGCCCCTTGGCCACCAGACAAACACGGTCGGGCGAATCGCTGAAAGTCTGGGCCTGCTGACCAACTCCACGCTGTGCATCCATGCCGGCACGTATGCCGAGGACGTTCTCTTTGACAGCGACGTCAACGTCATGACGATCAACCCCAATCCCAAGCCCCGCAATCCGGCGATCGCGTGGTCGTGGACGTCCGGCCCCGGCGTGACGGTTGGCCTGGACGGGTTCTTCGCTTCGGACGTTGCCTCAGGCGGCCAGCCCAACGGCAACGGGTTTGAGTTCAACGGTCCGGTGCAGCTTGGCGGCTATGCCGAGTTGCAGGACGGCCCGATCGTTTTCGGCGATACGCTGAGGAATGCCGGCACGACGGCCCGGCGGCTTCAGGTCAAATCCCGCGGCAGCGACGTGACCTTTGGCGGGGCGGTCGGCACGACGGGCCACCCGCTGCGGAGCCTCGTCGTCAATGCCGATACCTTGAGCATCGGCAATGTCTATACCCTTCAAGGCCAGACATACAATGCGAACCGCATCAACCTTGCCAGCACGTGGAGTGCCGGCGGGGACATCGATGTCAACGGCCCGCTGTGGTTGAACGACAGTGCCGTGATGACCTCCACGGGCGGGGCCGTGACCTTTGCCGATACGGTCGATTCAGCCGTCGACGGCGCCTACGGCCTGGCCGTCAGTTCCGCAACGGGCACGCAGTTCAGCCGTCACGTCGGCCGAAGCGGCGGCAGCGAATTGGCGCGTCTCGAGGTGACCGGTCCGGTGACGTTCTCTGATGGCAGCGGGACAATCTTCATGAATACGGCCGGCGCACAGACCTATCGCGGCGCGGCGTTCGTGAACCATGAAACCGGCCTCCATGGCGGCGACATCCAGTTTCTCAGCACGATTGACAGTGCGCCCGGACCCTATCGCACGCTGAACGTCAATGCCGACAACGAGGCCTGTTTGGATGGCAACGTCGGCGTCACCGCGCCGCTGGCGAACCTGACGGTCAATGCCGCCTTGGCCCGCCTGGGCCAGACGGGCAGCGACCTGCGTGTTGTCACCACCGGCACGCAGACCTACAACACGCCGCTGGATATTGTCACCAACACGCTGTTGCAGGCGGGTGACCTGGCGTTGCTCGGCAACGTCAACAGCGTCGGCGGGGCCTGGAACCTCCAGATCAAGCCGTTCAACAACACCTTCCTCGACAGTATCGCTCTTGTTGACAGCGGGTCCAAGCCGTTCTTCCTGACGCTGGATACGGCTGAGATCGGACGCATTCAGGCCGGGTTCAACGAGTTGATCCTTGGGGCGGATGACTACAACGGCTGGATCGAGTATGGCCCCTTTAGTGGTTCCAGCCCGATTACGGTCCACTCCAGCAACCCGTTGGCCCTGCTTGCCAGCGGGTCCACAGGCGAAGTACTGGATCGCGCCGTCTACGATGGCGCCCCGTCGACGTCGTGGAACACGCTTTCGGCCGACGGGCCGATTCGCATCCGCTCCGGGTGGTCGGTCAACCTTGGCACGGTGATCGCCGATGAGGGCCAGTCGAACCTGATGATCGACCTGGGGCTCTCGGTCACGTCGACGTCGAACGAGTTCGGGAACCTGACGGCCGACCAGATCGCCATTAACGGCGGACGTAACGCCGACGCGATCACGTTCTGGGATGACGTCTCCGCGAACTTCGTGGAAGTCAAAGGTGGTAAAGGCGATGACTTCATCGATGCCAGCAACGTCACCAGTACGGGCATGACGATCCGTGGCAATGAAGGCTTCGACACAATCTATGGCACGCAGACCGCCGACAGGCTGTACGGCGGCAAGAATGCTGACACGATCTACGGGCAGGCCGGCGACGACATGATCGAAGGCAAGCGTGGCCACGACCACCTCTACGGCGAGGTGGGCAACGACACACTGGTCGGCAACGAAGGCAACGATACGTTCTACTGGACAGTCGGCGACGGCAATGACGTGATCGTCGGCGACGACCCGACCAACCCGGCCACGCCGGTTGGTGACAGCATTGTTTTGAGTGGGCACGCGACGAACGTTGCCTTGACGATGACCGGCGGCCCGACCAGTTGGGACGGCAGTGCGGACGTCGGCCTCGGCAGCGAGGTCGTGAGCTTCTTCTCCATTGAGGATTTCGATATTGCCGCCCTGACGATGGACAACCTGTCGCTTACCTACGATGGCGATTTGGCTCTGCAGAACAACGCGACGGCTGGCATGAGCCAACTACTCTTCGGTGGCGGTTTTGTGCTGAGCTTCACGAATCCGACGACCCAGTTGGGCCTGCTGGGCGGCGTTGGTGACAACACCTTCACCGTGCAGGGCTGGGACAGCACCTGGACGGCCGGCCTGGCGTATGCGGGGATGGACGGCGATGACCGGGTGGATTCGCAGCTGGCCCTGGGCACGAGCGGCCTGCCGTGGCAGTTCGTGGACTTCTCGGCCGAGACGATTGATCTTGGCGACATCTATACCTCCGGATACCAGAGCTACCAGGCCGACAACATGATCCGGCTCGCCAGTACGCTGGCTTCGAGCGGAAGCAGCATTACCATTGACGGCCCGCTGGCCCTGCAGAGCGATGCCGTGATCGACGGCGCCGTCGACGTCGACTTCAAGAGGACCGTGCAGAGCCTTGCGGGCAACAACTTGACCGTCCTTGCCGGTAGCAATGTCAGCTTCCGCGATGCCGTTGGCGGCTCGGGCATGCCGCTGGGCTTCCTCGATGTCACGGGTGGCGTGATCAACGTTGGCGACGTGACGACCAACAGCTACCAGGTTTACAATGCTCCCATCGTCAACCTAGCCAGCACCTGGACGGCCGGCAGCACCGTTACCGTCAACGGCAACCTGATCCTGCTGAGCAACTCGGCGATCTCCGGTAATGGCGTGACCTTCAACGGCAAGATCGACTCGGACGTCTCGGTGGGATATGACGCGGCCACGCCGTATGGCCTGACCGTGACCGATACGGGCACGACGGCCTTTAACGGTGCGGTCGGCACGGCGACGGTGTCCAAGACTACCGGTGGCTGGTTCTCCATTACCCTTACCAAGCCGGTTCCGCTGGCTTACCTGACGGTCAACGGCGGGGGGCTCACACAGCTCAACGCCGGGCAGATCTACACCGTCGGCGATCAGCGCTACGGCAATGCTGTTACCCTGCTGCGGAATACCGAGCTGGCCAGCAAACAGTCCAATATCCTCGGGCTGCCTGGCAGCGGAGCCTTGACCTTCGACTCGACCGTCGACGGAGGGTTTGGCCTGCAGGCCAGCACCTTCGGAACGGTTACCTTCAACGCGCCGGTCGGTGGCACGACGCCACTGGCCAGTCTGTCTACCGCCCCGGGCACGTCGACGATGATTCATGGCGGGCTTGTGCGGACCTCCGGGACGCAGGCCTATGGCGGATCGGTCCTCGCCAACGGCGATACCGATCTGGTCGGCGGCGAGATCAATTTCGCGCCGGTCATCGGGACGGTCAGCGGCAATGGCGTGCTGACGCTTCGGCCTTTTGATCCCACGCAGGCGATTCGTCTCGGCGGGACCGGCGATACGGCCGGCCAGCTTGATCTGGCGGCAGTTGACGTGGCGATGCTGCAGGCAGGCTTTGCCGAGATCGTGATCGGTTCGGCCAGTCAGAGCGGCAATGTCTTCCTGGCAAGTAACCTTGATGGCGGCTTCCTCTCGCCTGCGTTCCAGGACAGCCTGACGATCCGCACGCCGGGCGGGGCCTTCCTGGGTAATGGCTATGACCTCGCCAGCCTGGGCGACCTGGCAATCGAGGTGGGCCTGGATAAATCATCAGGCGCGGCCTTGGATACCCGTGGCGGAACGCTGACGGGCGTGAATGTTCTGGTCCAGGGCAACAACGATGATAATGAAATGTACTTCGGCGACATCGTGTCGACCGGCGGCAGCCCTGCTGAGATTCAAGGCCAACGCGGCGCCGACGTGATCGACGCCTCGCAGGTCGCTTCCTCATCCTTGATCCTTCGTGGCGGCCGCGGCAGCGATGTCATCATCGGCGGCCAGTTGGCCGACGAAATTCATGGCGGCCGGGGTGCCGACACCATCTCCACCGGTACGGGCGCCGACGTGGTCTATGCCGGCAACGGTCACGACCTGCTGCTTTGGGCGGTAGGCGATGGCAATGACAGGTTCGATGGCCAAAATCCGACCAACCCGGCCACGCCGGATGGCGATACGCTGGCGATGAGCGGTTTGGCTGACAGTCTGGTCCTGAACATCAACGGCGGCCCGACCAGTTGGAACGGTACGGCCGGGGTGACCTCGACGCCAGCCGGCAACGAGAACGTCACTTTCGATAACATTGAAACGCTGGATATTACGCAGTTGCCGGCGGCAGATCTCAGCGTGACCGCCGACGGCGACCTGTCGCTCCGCGATGACATCGGCTCGCAGATTCCCCAGCCGAACGACATCAGCGAACTGTGGCTGGGCAACAGCCGCTTCCTGGTCTTCCAGAACCCCGCCAACGAACTGGCGCTGTTCGGCGGCCCGAGCGACAATACCTTCTCCATCCTCGGCTATGACGCCAACTGGACAGCCGGCCTGAGCTACGACGGCCTGGACGGCAGCGACGCAGTCCTGGTCAACACGAAGGTCGGCTCGCCGTCGGCATGGGATTTCCTGGACCTCTCGGCCGAGACCATCACTCTCGCCGGCGGGCCGGGTACGTTCGTGGACACCAACGGCGACCAGACCTACAACGGTCCAGTCCTGCTGGGCAGCAACGTCGGCATGGACGGTCAGAATGTCAGCTTTGTATACACGGTTGACGGCGGAAGTGACCTGAAGGTTCTGGCGACGAATCTCGCCAGTTTTGGCAATCACGTAGGTCTGGCCACACCGTTGACGTCGCTGGACGTGACGGCCGGGACGATCAATACGCATGGCGATGTCTACACCGTGGGCGACATGACGTTCAACGGCGACTTCCGGTTCGGCAGCACGCCGGGCGGTTTCGTCGCCAACGGTGCGATGTTCAAGAGCAACTCCGGTAACGTGACGATCAACAGCCCGGTCGACAGCATCGGCGGGGCGCCCCTGACGTTCCGCTCCTCAGCGTTCTCTGGCACGTTCGCGTCCGAGCCCATCGGCATGAGTTCTGCCCTTGACCGGGTGGTCCTGGAAGCCCAAGACGTCGTGATCGGCAAGGATGCGGGCACGGGCCTGCATGTGCTGGCGAACATGCTGGCGATTCACGATTTCAATGGCATCGGTGCGGCGGGCGATCCGCTGATGACATCGGTGAATAATTTCGAAGCCCTTACGAATACGGGCGGCATCTACGTGCAGAACACGGGCAAGGCCCTGACGCTTGGCAGTATTCCGGGCATCGGCACCACTGGCGTATGGACAGGCCTGAGTCAAGGCTCTGGCGAGATCGTGATCACCAACGACCGCAGCATCATTGTTGCTCCCAATCCGGGCGATACGGTCTTCGGGGCAGACGGTGTGGCGATAACGGCCTTTGGCGCGACAAGCGACCTGCGGGTCGGCGCTTCACCCATCACCTCTGTCGGCAGCGACTTTGGACAGGTCAACCTCGCCGCCCAGCGGGATCTCAACGTGATCGGCTCGCCGACCGAGACCGCAGAGGTTCGGGGCTTCGACGGCGTCTTCCTCGCCGGCGGTCGCAACGTGACGTTCGACGGCAGCACGGTCATTGCAGGCACGCAACGGACGGGCCAGGGCGTCAATCCGGCGGCCGGTATCACGGCCTTGGCGTTCGGCGGGCAGGTGCGCGTACTGGAGAATCCTGCCGGTGCGAACCTGATCCAGACCCAGGGCGGCGGCATCGGGATGGTGGGTGCGACCGGCTTTCTCGGCAATGCTCCGAACTCCCGGATCGATTCGGCGGGTGGCAGCATTGTCATCGTCGGCGGTGGCGACGTGCTGATGAACGTGCCGACTGACTCCGGCGGCGGCGATATCCTGGTTGCCGCACTGGGTGGCGATCTGACCGTGCGGTCGACTATCGATTCAACAGACGCCACGGGCCAGCATGGCTACGGGTCGGCCACGTACGACCCCTTCACGCCGCAGTGGCTGATCAACGGCCCCGGCGGAAGCCAGTTGTGGGTCTATGGCGATATCGACGGTTGGTTCGGCCGGGCTGTCCTGGGCGTGGGCAACATCACGCTGCTGGAACTGGCGGGCGGCAACCCGTTTGTCGTCGCCGGCCCGCTGCTGACGTTCGGCACGCTGAACCCGTTCGAAGGGTTGTTCGACCTCGACGATCGCGTGAAGCGCTACTATGTCGACGATACGAACCTGGTGGCCCCGGGCACGCCGTTGAACCTGCCGAGCGGCGGCCTGCAGGCACTGACCGTCGTGAACCCGTGGCTGGAAACCATGGCGCTTCAAGGCGTGAATACCCAATTCTACCGCGGATATGCTGACTGAGGCTGCCGCGGCGCTGCCGGAAGCAGGACATCCCGTGTAGATGGTTTTCTTGTTGCGTCCGGCCGGGTCGCCACGTACCGTGTGCAACCCGATGCTGCCCCGGTGCGCGACCCGCCTGCCTTGACTGGCGCGGGGCAGAGACCCGGAGGACCCGAGTCAAAGGACAGATTCACGTGACATCGCAGCGCATCATTCTGCTTAGTGTATGGCTGATGGCAACGGTTGCTGCCATGGCCCAGCCCGTGGTCCAGCCGCTCAGGCCGCAGGACTACACACCCGTCGATCAGGCCAAGCAGCCGACGGACCGGGCCGAACCGGCCAGTCTGCCCGATCCGGAAATCGACTTGCCGGAGGACACCCAGCCGCTGGTCGATAACCTCCAGGCCGTCGTCTTTCGCGCCGACCCCGACGCCGTTCTCCCGCAGAACGCCAAGGGCGAGGGCGTGGACACCTCGGCCTTGCCGCTGCTGGACAACGACGCATTCCGTGCGACGATCCAGCCGCATCTCGGCAGGCCGCTGACGTGGCAGGTCATTGGCGAGATGGTCAAGACGACCATCATGTACTATCGCTCGCAAGGCCGTCCCGTGGTCGATGTCATCGTTCCCGAGCAGGAAGTGACCAACGGTGTGCTGCAGTTGCTGGTCGTCGAGGGACGTCTCGGCCGGATCGAGGTCAAGGGCAATGAGTACTTCAGCGACGAGAGCATCCGTTCGAAGGTGCGTATGGAGCCTGGCGATCCCATCCGTGCCAGCCGCCTGCTTGCCGATGTAGACTACCTGAACACGAACCCGTTCCGATACGTTCGGCCGGTACTCGGTCCGGGTGAAGAAGTCGGTCAGACCGACCTGACACTGCAGACGAACGACCGCTGGCCCTACCGTATCTACTGGGGCTGGGAAGACACCGGCAGCCGTGCCACCCGCCTTGACCGATATCTCTACGGCGTGAACATGGGCAATGTTGGCGGCAAAGACATCGAATTGGGATACCAGTTCGCTACGAACCACCGATGGGACGAGATCGGTGTGCATTCGGCCTATCTGCGACTGCCACTGCCGAACCGCGACACGTTCGCCATGTACGGCAGCTTGGCCTGCTATGATGCTCGCCACGACGGCGTGGATTTCCGAGGCAACAGTTGGCAGATCTCACCGCGATACATCAAGACGCTACCGACGTGGAACAGCTACCGCCACGAGATCCAATTCGGCTTCGACTTCAAACGAACCACCAACGATCTGAAATTCCTGCACTTTCTGGAACTCTACGAAGGCACGGTCGACACTACGCAGTTCGTCTTCGAGTACTCCGGTAGCTGGCGGGATACGGCGGGTACGACGAGCTTTACCTCGTCGAGTTTCTGGCAGCCGGGCCCGTGGAGTTCCAAGGGCCAACAGTCGGATTACATCCAAACCCGTGCGGGCACGGACAGCGACTACGTCTACACGAATCTAAGCCTCGAGCGCATCTGGTACCTGCCGCTGGACTTTGAATTTGTCAATCGTTTCATTGGCCAGCTTGCTGGTAGCCGCCTGATCGCCACCGAGCAACTCGGCCTGGGCGGTTACAACACGGTTCGTGGTTATGATGAGCGAGAAGTGAACACGGACGCCGGTGTGATGGTCTCGCTGGAACTCCGCACGCCGCGGGTCAAACTTGGTCGATTGTTCAATCGCCCGGACATGGCGAACCGCATCCAGTTCCTGACCTTCTGGGACTATGGCCAGGGCCATAACCGTGGCACGTTCGCCGGGGAGGATCAGAACATCGAGCTTCAGAGCGTCGGCGTGGGCATGCGATACTGGGTGGGCAACTACCTCAGCTTCCGCATGGATTACGGCCATCGTCTTGATGAGCCGGACTTCAGCACGTTCAACGACCAGGGCCGCTTCCACTTCGGCCTGCTCGTTGCGTATTGATCGACAACCGTTGCACCCCAACAGCCCGCTTAGGATGCTAAGCGCTAATGCGGGTCGGGCCTTTTACCTGCGCGTCAGCGTCGCGAAAACTCGGTCTCTTGCGAATTGAGGAATTCACCAGCTAACGAACTAACAAACGTGCCAATTCACCTGCGGTTCCGCGCCTTGATGCTCGGCAGAGTTCCTCTGTGGCACGATGTGAGCCATTTCCAAATGGACGCGATGCATTTCTAAACGGGCGGCTGTGAGGAGCAACGGTCGCCAGAGCCGTACGCCGGCCCGCCGGGACTGACTGCGGCGGCGCAAAAAGACCGATAAAAAGTTTATGGCCGGATGAACAAGGTGCCGATAACGAATCTCAACAGAGACGACGCTGCCGCAAGGATGCTTCGGCACATGGAGTGCGGACTTATGCGCAATGGATTGCTGCTGACATTGGTGGCCGGACTGGCCATCGCCGGGTGTACCGCGCCAGACGAGAACCCGACGTGGAACCCCAACGAACAGTACCCGCCGGCGGCCTACAACCGCCCGTACTATCTCGCGCCGGTGGTCGAGCCTCAACCGACCGAGAAGATCGGCAACAACATCCCCATCTACTACATGCGGGATTCGCTGGTCTTCATCAAGCACCCCGGCGGCCAGCAGCCGTGCGCTGAGCCGCAGATGGCGCTGTATTACAGCACCAACGGCGGGACGGTCTGGAGCAAGGCCGGCTACTACGGCTACGAGCAGACGCACTTTGATTTCAACGCGCCGACGGACGGGCGCTACTGGATCCGCTTCGTGGGGCCGGGGCAGGGCACGGCTGACGTGCCGCCCGGCCAGCCGCATCGCGTTTATGTCGTGGACACCCACGCACCGAAGATCAACATGACCGTCAGCCCCTCGCCTTGGATGGACAAGGACCGAAAGGTTCCACGGCAGTTCCATGTCGGCCAAGAGGTCGTACTGCACTGGACCGTCGACGACAAACACCTGCTCAAGGATTCGATCCAACTTGCCACGTGCTACGCCCAGTTCCCGCACAACCTCGTCTGGAGCGAGTTCGGCGAGAGAATGGGCCCCGTCGGTGCCGTACGGGTGATGATCCCGCCCGAGGCCGCCCACCAGGCCGGCTTGCGGTTCCGCATCATCGCCAAGGACAAGGCGGACAATATCGGCATCGCCCTCAGCGAGATTCTGCCGGTCACGGCCGACCCGTTGCCGGAGGCCCAGCGCCCGCCGATCGCCGATCTCGGTCCCGCGGTGCCCAGCCGATCGGCTTGCGAGCCATCGCCCGAACCGGTGGAGACGGCCGTCGATCCTGAGCCGCTTGAGCGGCTCGACCAGCCGGTGGATCCGTCCGCCCGCCCGGGACGGCGGGAGACGACGCCCAAACCGCAGCCGCAACCCGGACCGGCGGCCGCGCAGCGCAAAGCGGTCGCTGAGCCCCGGTGTGCATCTGCCGAACCAGCCCCCAAGCCGGTGGCGGTCTCGCCGAAACCGCCTTCCAAGCCGAAACCCGCTGTCCAGAAGCCCGAGGCTACGCCGAAGCGTCTTGTCATCCGGCCCGATTCGACCATCACCACGCCACGGCCGCGCCGGGCGACGATCGACAAGACCGATGCCGCTCCGCCCGTCACGCGGACCGACGATATGGCCGACATCGAGCGGCGCATGACCGACCTCAAAAAGCGACGTGACGCCGAGCAGGCCAAGGCCCGGCAGCTCTCGCCGATGGATCCGGCCCGTGAGGCCGCCCGCCCGGATGTTGACCGAACCGACGAAGTCGCCGGCGTGCAGCGGACAACCCGTCGGCCGACCATAACGACCCGGCCGGCCCCGTTGACCGATCCGATCCACATTCAGCCCGCCGACAAGGCCGCCGACGTTGCCCCGCCGGGTGACCTGCTCGAACGCGTCGTCGTCGAAGGCACGCCGGTCCAGCCCCGATCGGCCCCGCATCGCGATGCCGCTGCCAGACCCGCCTCGCCGCGGGACGTCGCTGTCAGTCAGCCTGAACTGCAGTCCGAGCCGAAGCAGGTCGTCGACCGGCCTGCCGATCGCGAGTCGATGGCCGGGATCGAGACCCGCCTCGCCGCCCAGCGCCGCCACGATGCCGGGAAGCGGCATCAGGGCGCCTCCCTCCAACCCGCCCGGCCCGGCGGCGAAACGGTACACGACGACCAGGCCCCGACCATCGTCACTGAAACGCCGACACCCGCGCCGCACGTCGCGCCGACGCTTAAGCCCCAGCCGGCCCCGGCCGTCGCGGATCGCCGGGACGAAGCGCCTCGCCTGACGTGGGAAGCGCCGACCGCCCCCGTCGCACCGGCGCTCAATCCCCAGCCGGCGCCCGCTGTCGCGGAACGCCGGGACGAAGCACCCGCCGCGACGCGACAGAGCCCGACCCGGACGGCCCCCGTCGATGCGAAGCTGCAGCCGCGGCCGGCCCCGGCCGATGCCCCGCGCCAGGACGAAACGCCGGAGATCGCCATCGCCACGCCGCGTCGGCCCCAGCCGGGCGCACCGACACTCACGCCCCGGCCGGCACGTGACGAAACACCGCGCAGCGACGAAGCAATGGCCGGCGATACCGGTGAAACCATTGCCGAAATCGAGGCGCGGATGGCCGCTGCCCGCAAACGCTACGAGCAGGCCAAGGCCGCCGAGCAGGCGAGCCAGGACACCGATCGTGCCCCGGCCCGTCCGGGCGACGAGCCGCTCGACCGGGACGAGGCGCCCGAACCGGTTGTGGATGCCGAGGAGATCGCCGAGGCGGTCGTCGAGCTGCCCTCGCCAAACCCCGTCAAAACGCCCCGACGCGACGAAATGCCAGCGCCCAGCGTGGGCGTCACCGAGCTGGAACCGGCCCGGCCCGTGCCCGCCAAGCCGGCGGTCCAACCCACACCGGCCGATGAGGGGCCCGCTGACATCAGCGCGGCTGATCTCGCCGAGATCGAACGCCGCATGGCGAAACTCAAACGCAAGCGAGACGCCGGGCGGGCCTTGACGGCCCAGCCACAGCGGCCCTACCGCGCCGCCGTGACTAAGACCGACGAAGCCACCGTCGTCCAGATCGACCGCGCCCCGCGGCAACGACTGGACGTGCCGACCGAACCGCACACCGCCGAGACAACCGCCACGGCCGGACGGGACGCCGACGTCAATCCGCTGCTGCGGCCGATCGACGTCGACCGGGCCGTCCAGCGTCGCGAGGGGCTGGCTGCCGACAACGAGACAGATCCGGTTGCGATCGCGGCCGCCACGCCGCGAAGGGACGAAACGCCCGGCCCGGTCCTGCGGACCGATCGACGTCGGCCGACGCCGAAGTCCGTCGCCGATGAATCCGGCGATGACGCTCCGGTGGCGCTGGTTGAACTGCCGCGTCCGGAGGCGCCGAGAAACGCCGCCAAACCGGCCGGCAGCGCGACGGTGACCCACCTCGGCGACGTGCCCGAAAGCGTGCAGCAGGGCTGGCCCGCCTCGGGCATGACGCTGCGAGGCGGCGTGAACCGCCTGTTAAGCTGGCTGCCCGAAGGCACGGACAAGTACACGTTCGTCGAACTGCAGTTCAGTTCCGACAACGGCCGCAAGTGGGTGACCGTGGCCAACGGCCTGCGAAGTGGTCGGGCCGCCATGTGGAACGTCCCGAAGATTTCCGCCGAGAACTGCCGGCTGCGTATCCTCGGCCGGGACGGCCGCGGCGGCGAAGACGTGCTCGCCATCAGCGAACCGTTCAAGGTCGACAACGGCTTGTGGGAAACCGTAGATCTCAGCGGCACGAGGTGAGTCGCCGACAGTCTATCCCTGACGCCTGATGTTGGATCGACCTCCACTCGCCGCGTCGTCCTCCCGGCGGGGCTCCTGTCGTGCGAGGTCGAGTGCAGCATTTCGCGTGGGCTCGCGCCGCGAGTATTCCCGCCGGGGCCCTCCAAACCACAAGGAAGGTTACCGGCGGGGAGGCCGTGCCTGCTCCCTGCTTCGCCTTGGCAGGCCGGGCAGGGCACGCCGCAGGCATGCGCCCGTGAATTCTTCCGAGGGGAGCATCGTCTCGGGCGTCAATGCCGTTAGTCCGGCGTTGTCCACCACGGCACGGTGGTCAGCGATTGTCCGTCGAGGTCGGGCAGGGGC
Organism: Planctomycetota bacterium; assembly: GCA_009908915.1. Classification (GTDB taxonomy): domain Bacteria; phylum Planctomycetota; class Phycisphaerae; order SM23-33; family SM23-33; genus JAAAOJ01. The sequence goes on along the minus strand of JAAAOJ010000021.1, from coordinate 68,106 downwards.
GGGCAGCCGACGAGGTCGAGGATGGTCGGCGTGAGGTCGACGGTGCGGACCAGGTGGCCGGTGGTACGAGGCACGCCGGGCCCGGCCAGCAGCAGCGGGGTGAACATGTCGTCGTACGGCCGCAGTCCCCCGTGACCGCCGTTATGGACGGTTCGGAAGTCGTAGCCGGGCGCGGCAAAGCAGGCAATGTCGCCGGCCCGCGTCGAGCGGAAGTAAGCCACGATCTGGGCGGGTAGGTCCGGGTACTGCGTGGCGTGCGTCGTAGCCAGCCAGGCATCCGGCGAGGCGGCCCCGCCGGCGAGCAGTTCAGCCGGCACGTGGTCAATCCAGCCGAGCGGGTCCGTGCCGTGCGTGAGGCAATAAGTGATCTCGCCGCCGCGCCCGTCGGCCTGGTGGAACTCGACCTCGCCGTCGGCGGTTCGCACGCGGCAGCGGTTCGGACCGGTGGCGTAGGCGATGGCGTCAATTTCCTTGCGGTCGGCGAGCGTGCGGGGCAGGTCGATCGTTCCCCCGGCCGGTAGGGGCCAGGTCGCCAGATCGGACGGTTCCGGCCGGATGTCCCATGGCTCGAAACCGGCGGCATCACTGCCTGCCTGGACGGGCTTGCGCAGGCACAGTGCCCAGTAGCGGTCGCCCGAACCGTAGGTCACGACCGTCTCGTTCGCGTACAGCGCCCGCCGCTGCGGATAGGCGACGTTTTCGTGGATCCGAAGATCACTGACCGGCAGGCCGAGATGGTCGCGGAGGAAGGCGTTCATCGGGAAATGCGTCGTGACGTCGCCGAGGCTGTGGTCGCTGACGAACGCGAGCACGATCGTCTCCAGCAGCCCCGCCGCCCGTAGATCCCGGCAGACGCCGCCGATGAGTCGGTCGACGTAATGCATGGCCTTTCGGTACTGCGGCGAGCTGACGCCATAGCCGTACGCCCGGAAATCGGTCGTCAGCAGGTAGGCCGTCACGATGCGGGGAAACTGCCCGCGCTGCCGGGCGAGGCCCATCATCTCGCCGAAGCGGCTGACGGTGACCATATCCACCGCCTCGTACCGGGCCAGGCCGTAGAGGGGACCCGACGACATCCAGTTCTCGTAGAATTTCGTCGCGCCGCGGTGGGGCTGGAAGAACAGCGAGGCGGTGAACGCGTCCGGGCAGGCCTGATAAATCAGCGGGGCGTTGTGGTCGAGGTCGAGGCGGTTCTTTTGCAGAAGCGTTTCGTAGTTCCGCCAGATCCGTGCGTAGCGGTCGAACCAGTTGATGCCGGTGATATTGTGGTGCCCGGGGAAGCGGCCGGTGGCAATGGCCGGCAGGTTCGCCAGCGTCACCGAGGGAATGTTGCCGACCGCCTGCGGGACGTAAAGGCCGCGGTCGAGGAAGAACTCGCGGATGGCGGGCAGTTCGCCGGCGTCAAGCATCTCGCGGAAGATGGCGGCGTTGACGCCGTCGACGATGAAGATGATTGCCCCACGCTGCCGGGCGTCGGCCGGGGGCGTGAGGTCCATCCCGAAGCCGTCCGCCGCATCGCCCATGCGCCGTCCGCAGCCGGACGGCACGGCCAGCGTCGCAGCCAGCAGGGCCGCTGCAAGGAAGCGCAGCGGATTCAAGCGTGGTGGCGGCATCATCTGGGCGAAGCGATATCGTTGGCCTCGGGGGCGAAGTCCGCCTGGGTCAGGCCCGGGTTGAGCGTGACGTCGCGGTATTCGTAATTGGCCAGCAGAATGTGCTTGCCGGCGTCGTTGGTCTGCCAACCGTCGCCGAGAACCTTCAGCGGCAGCATCCGCTCGATGTCGATGCAGGTGACGGTCTTGCGGGCGGGGTAGTCGTCCCGCTCGGGCAGGATGCGGACGAGCGTGAGACACTTGCGGCCGCCGACCTCGCTGATGCCGTTGAAGCGCTGCTGCAGGTCGCCTCGCTTCTGTGCGACTTCGTAGACGTCGAGAAGAGCCTGCAGCGTGTTGCGGAAGCCAAATAGCGTGACCGGCCGCAGCGTGTTCTTCATGGCGTCGGGGCCGTCGGGCAGCTTCAGCAGCGACCCGCCGGTCAGCATCCGCGTAAAGCCGCCCCGCGGGCGGACGAGCATCCGGCTCTTGCCGTCATCGTTCGGCCATTTGCCCTCGATGTACAGCACCTTGTCGGCCAGCGGCGGGTTCTGCGTCCAGGTGATCGCCACGCTGAACGGCTTGGCCATGAACTTGACGTCCATGAGCTGCTCGTCGCGCAGCTTGCCGTTTAGCCGCTCGTGCTTGAGGAACGTGCAGGTGTAGTTGGTAATGGGCAGCGCCTCGTAGTGCTCGATGCACCTCTTCAGCAGGGCGACATGGTCGGTTCGAGCGAGCTTGAGCAGCTCGGGGTCAACGCCGGCGACATCCTCGCTGACCTCCGGGTCCTTGGCGGCGATCCGCGGTGTGGCCTCACAGCCGATCGTCGCAAGCAACAGTCCGAATGTAAACAGCGCGAACGTGATACGGTTCATGGCTCATCTCTTCCTGACGTTGTTGACAGCTTCGTTGTGCACAGCCGACGACGGAAGCCTCGAATCGCTGCGGCTCGGCGGCGCGTCGGGCCCGCCGGTGGCGGCGTCGCGCAGGCCGAGGCACTGCAGCAACTCGCGTGCGGCAATCGTCTGGCCGGTGACATTGAAGTGTATGCCATCCGTGGTAACCAGGCCATCGATTGTGTCGGCTTTCTTGTGCCTGCGCAGGTAGGTCCGGAAGGTGCGATGCAGGTCCACGAGGCAGACGGCCTGCTCGCGGGCGACCTCCCGAAGCAACTCGCAGTAGACGCGCATGTATCGCATGCCCTTGCGGTCGGGCTCGACCTGCTCGCCCAGCAGGGCGGGGGTTATGAGGATCACGTCGCTGCCGCTGGCCTTGATGCGTGTGACGATGTTCGTCATGTGCTTCTTGAAGGCGGCCTGCGGCGTGCCGGCATCGCGTTTTCCGAAAAAGCCGATCATGTCCGCCGTGCCGAGAAACACGATTGACAGCGTCGGTTTATGCCGCAGCGCCTGCAGGTCCAGGACGTTGGTGTTCCAGTTGGCCGAGGTCGTCATGACGATGCCCGCCCGCTTGACGTGCAGCGTCGGCTTGGGCCGGGCCTTGCGTATGCCCTGGATCGTGTGCTGCACATAGCCGCCCCCCGGCAACGCCTGGTCGGTCAGCGAGTCGCCGATGAAGACGATCGTCTCGCCGTCCTTCAACTCGCGACCGAACGTTCGCGGTGCGCCGCCGGCATTCCGCCACGCCTTTTTGAGAACGGGGCGAATGGCCTCGGCCCAGTCGTGGTAGGCCTCCCTCGTCAGGTGGAGGCGGTCGTCGAGGAATTTGCGGTCGTCGATCGTACCGTCGTCGGTCAGCAGCGTCCTCGATATGTCGGCGTAGTAGAGCGTACCATCGGCGTCACAGAGCTTGCGGATGGCGGCATTGGCTTTCTGTATGTCGTCCCATCGTTCCCAGCGGCTGCCGCTGGGCTTGATGGAGACAAAGACGATACGCCTCCCGGGCAGCCGCTTCGCGGCGCGTTGGGCGAAGGCCTTGAAGCCGTCGACGGCGCCCTGCGGGTCGACCTCGGCAGGCGCGAGGTCGCTCTCGCCTGCGCCGTAGAGGATCACGCGCGGCTTGTAGGGCATGACGATGCGGTCGAAGAAGTGCAGCACGTCGGCGTTCGTCGATCCCCCGAAGCCGCGATTGATGATCGGCCAGGGGGCGAGGTCGTCCTCCGCGGTCTTCCAGCGGCGGAAGCTGCTCGATCCCACCATCAGCACGCCGCCCGGCAGCGGCGGGAGCCTCTGGTCGCTGCGTTCGTAGGCAAGGATCTCGTTGTCGAAACGATGGTGTTTGATGGGGGCGACGTCCGGCTCGGCCGCCCCTGCCGCCATCGTGCCAGCAAGCACGAGCACAGCAGTCCATCTCCGTTGTCGTTGCCGCACGTCGGTCTCCCTTCGTTTCATCCGGCGTTGCCATCATAGCACATTCAGCAGTCCGTTTCGAAAGTGCCGAGAGCTTTGGCAGCAGACCGAACCGCCGGCCCGTATCAGTTGCCGGGCTTCTTGAGGGCAATCACGGCGGCCGGCTCGACGACGCGGAAGGTGAACGTCTCGGTGAAGAACAGTTCGACGTTGTCGCGGTCGTGGCTGGCATAGCCGATCGACAGGTCCTTGCCGACGGTGAGTTTGAAGTCGCCGCCGCGGGTCGATAGCAGCATGCCGCCGGAAACGGCCTGGCTCATCAACGGCTCGGTGTCCAGCATCTCGGCGATGGCCCGCTTCGGCGGATAGCCGTGCTTGGCCGTGTGCTTGAGGTCGAAGTACTCGTCGCTGCCGAGGATCAACTGGTACGGCCCGCCGATGCCGAACTGTGTGAGGGTCTTGACGGCCTTGCTGATGACCTCCGGCCAGTCGTTGACGTCCTTGGGAAGCTTGAGCGCCTTGTGGCTCGACGCATCCAGCATGCCGTTGATCTTGCCGTCCTGGAAGCCGTTGAAGATCGCGCCGTCCTCGAACGTTGCCATCGCCAGGGCCGCCTCTTCCAGCGGACCGAGGTCGACGTCTTCCTGTCCGCGCGTGATGTTGTCGATCTCCATCTGCTTGAGCGCGAAGGGGCGTCGCAGCTCGATGATCGGCAGAACTTCGCGGACGCCCCAGGCGACGCCGTTGGTCTTCTTGTCAGCGACCTTCAGCTTGCCGAGGTTGACGGCCGCCAGCGACCAGCCCTGCGGGCCCTCGAAGTCGACAACTTTCCGCCCAGTCAGGCAGCCGCGGAAAATCGTGCCGGCCTGTGCGTCCAGTTCGCCCCAGGCCCGCTGGCTGATCGGTGCATGGTCGCGTTTGAGAATGTCTGGCATATAGCTATTCCTCCTCGGAGGCTGGGGTTTTTCCGCCCTTCAGTGAGCCGATATTCAGGCTGCCGTCGGAGGCGGTCTGCTGCTCGCCGTTCTCACCGCCTTCGTGGCCTTCAGCGAGCGATTCCAGTTCGGTAATCGGTGCATTCTTGAACAGGTACGTTCGCATCTCCTCGTCAAAGCCGTCGATATTCCGCCGGACCCACTCCAGCAGCATCATCGCGTGCTCGCGTTCCTCGTTGCGGTTGTGGATGAGGATGTCCTTGAGTTCCTGGTTGGTCGTCACGGCGGCCCGTTGCTCGTACCAGAGCACGGCTTCGAATTCCTCGATCATGCTGGTGACGGCCCGGTGTTCGTCGACGACGTTCTCGGGTACCTGGTCGCGCGGTTCGTGAAATTCCAATGGCATTGGTTCTCCTTTGCTATGTCCCGACATGCCTTGCACATCGACTACTGAATTATAGCGGTCACGTCAAGCCCAACGTCAACATTCCCGCCGTCGGACTCTTCCTGAAATCGTAGCAGTTTTCTTGAGGCGGCGCGTAGCGGATGTCGGATAACATACGGCCATGTCGGACATCCGCTACGGCCTGAAGGTTGCCAGTCACTGGACCGTCGGCGAGACGTGGCTGCCGCTGATCGCTTCGGCGGGTGACGCTGCGCGCCGGATGGCCGCGTGGGGCGTTGACTTCGTCGAGATCTCCATTGGCGAGCAGACCACCGCCGAGGACCTCCAGGTCGCTGCGCGGCCGGCAGCCGAGGCCGGCCTGGGCGTCTCTGTCCACCCCTACGTCAAGCAGACGCTCGCGCCGGAGGCCTTCGACCCCGACCTCACGGGTCCGCCGCTGCTGGCGCTTCTCCAGGCCGTCGACGCGGTGGCCGATCTGACCGGCTCGCCCGTGCCGCTGGTCTACCACGGCGGGCTGGCCAACCTCGATCCCCACGACGTGCCGCAGAAGCTCGCCATGCTCCGTGCCCATGCCCACGCCCACTGGCTAGGCAGTCAGATCGCCGAGCAGGGCTTCCGTGTCCAGCCGTTCTGCGAAACGCAGGTGCCCTTCGCCCGCGCCGACCGCGAGCACGTCCGCATCGGCGATACCTGGCGGAGCTGCCTGCAGATCGTCGGCGATTCAGGCGTGAAGATCTGCTGGGACCTCGGCCACAGCTACGTCTCGGCCGGCTATGGATATCACGCGACGTTCCCGCCGGCGGAGTTCCTCGACCGCGTCGGCCACATCCATGCCCACGACGTACAGCGATGCGGCAACGAGTTCCGCGACCACTGCCCGCTCGATGCCGGCGAGGCCCCGTGGTACGACTACCTGCACCTGCTGGCCGACCGGCATTTCAACGGGTGTGTGCTCTTCGAGCTCGACCTGCTGGACTACGATTCGCTCGGCGCCGTCGAGGCCATGTTCCGACGGTCGGTCAAACTCGCCGACCGCGCCCTCGACGACGGCCGACCTTGCTCCCGCCCGACCTGATCGGCGCCGCCCGTTCCTGACAGCCCGTTTGGACGCGGCGTATGGGACATCCCTGGGCTGCGCCCTGCGCGACTCCGCTCAGGGTGACACAACACGTACGGCTTGCAGTACAGGCCGGTCGCGGTGATGATATGTCCCCCCAGCGTGAAACGAAAGGACAACCGCCATGCCCGATCTCGTCCGCCTGAGCGTATCCATCGCAAAGCCGCTCTTCGACAAGCTAGAAAACCTCGTCGCCGACAGCCAGTACACCAACCGCTCGGAGTTCATTCGCGACCTCGTGCGCGAGCGCCTGGCCGCCGAGGAATGGGACAGCGGCGCCGAAGGCCTTGGGACGATCACGTTGATCTACGACCACCACGCCCGCGGCCTGAACGCCCGACTGACCGATCTGCAGCACGATTTTCGAGGGCACGTGCTGGCCACGACGCACGTCCACCTTGACCATCACCGCTGCGCGGAGATGATCATGGTGCTCGGCCGGGCCGAGGACATCCGCGGCCTGACTGACGCGATGCACCGCCTCAAGGGCGTGCTGCTGGCCAAACTGGCCACCGGCTCGACCGGCAAGACGCTGACGTGAGGAATCCTCTTCTCATCGAGCGGCCGGCACTGCCGACGGGGACCAAGGTCCCGAGTAACCGCGACGAGCCCTCTATGAGCTACGGTCAGGGTGACTGCGAACAGTAGCCGACGCTGCAGAGACAAAGGTCCCAAAGGGGCGACAGGACCGCGTCCTGCACATACTTTCACCTTTATGCTTCTGGGGTCTGGATTCCGGGGGCTCACGCCCCCGGCCATATACTCTCGGCCCTGCGGGCTGAGGGCACTCGCATCGTTGTCCCCCCCTCCCCGGAACAGGGCGCGGGTGGTCCCCTTCCCAGTGTTTGATCATACGCCCCAAACCAACGGGCACGCCCGGTGAACGGACGCGCCCGTCTGCTTTGGATCGTTGTTGCGTGAGCCGCGGTAACCCAGCTCTGTGTGGCAATGCGAGCGAGAAGGCTATAAAAAGCAGGCCTCCCCGAGGCTAGCTTCCGCTTGATGGTTTTCTGCTTCGGCTATCAGCTTTTCATAGGCACGGACAGTCTTAACATCGTCGGTGTTCGGCTCTTTCGCCCACAGACTTGCCAGAAAGATGTGTTCCAGTTTGGTCGTTCCGTCCTTTATTGTAATTCTGAAACTCGGAAGCGTTTGTGATACTTTTTGCAGGAAGGAACGTACGCCCTTGATCAGCGACCCTACGATTTCACCATTCGCCTCGCTGTAGTATACGGTTACGAGCCCATCAATGCGTTCTGCATAGTAGTTGTCGCCCGAAAAAACAAACTCAATACAGTCACCTTCTGGAATATAGGTCACAAGCGGAATCTCTGGTACGTCGACAGATGCACTGTCAAACAATTCCATGACCACTCTGGAAAACTGGTTGTCTGAAGAGTCGCTCATAGTACTCTCTTTCCAAATCTTTTCTCATGATCTATCGGCAAACGTGGATCACCGTCGCTAGCCTCAACCCAATACCAATGGTACACGATCTTATCATGGTTGACGAAAATCAGGAATACCCGTTTTCGCGGAACCGCCGATTCGTTTCCATCCGGTTGAAATCGCTTTGAGGGAATACCGCAATAACATCGCCATCCTGTGCCATCACCAGGTGGTTCATCTGCCTCTCTTTGTAGACCCTCGAATACTGCCGATGGCCGTAGAAGCACTTCCTTTACACTATATAGGCAGCTTCAAGGATCCGACCTTGGTTTGTGCGGCAAGACATCAGCTTGGTATGCGAAATAGTGACGGAAATGTGTCGGCCGTCCTCGGGATCAACCGCTTGGCATTGCAGCTGCTTTCTGCGCGTTGTTTGCTCCCTGTCCATGGGCACTCTTTCTATACAGACACATCGTAGACGTCAACGCTGTTTCTCTGCTACACGCCCAGCTTTGCCCGGCGGAGCAGTTCGTCGACGTCGCAGGGACGCTTCACGTCGTAGCCGCTCAGGGGGATGATGTGCGTGTGGACGGTGTCCAGCATGTCCTCGGGGAACGGGAAGAACGCGTCTTCCTGCTCGTCGGCCGGCGTGATCCAGTTGCGGGCGCCGCAGATGGCAGGCGGGGCGTCGAGCTCGTCGAAGGCCAGCTCGGTGATTCGGGCCGCGACGGTCTGCAGGAAGCTCGCCCGCTCGCAGGCGTCGGAGGTCAGCAGGACCTTGCGCGTCTTGCGGACGGACTCGATGATCGGCTCGTAGTTCAGCGGCACGAGGCTGCGGAGATCGATGATGTCGCAGCTGACGCCGTGCTGGTCCTCGAGCCGCTCGGCCGCCTCGATCGCCCGGTACAGCGTCGCGCCGATGGTCAGGATCGTCAGGTCGCTGCCTTCCTTGCGGACGGCCGGCTCGCCGAAGGGGACCTCGTAGACGTCCTCGGGCACGCCGCCGTCGACAAAGATTTCCGGCTGGTCGTAGGTGCGCTGAGACTCGAAGACAATCACCGGGTCCGTGCCCTTCAGGGCCGCGTTCATCAGGCCCTTGGCGTCGTAGGGCGTGGCGGGGAAGGCCACCTTCAGCCCCGGGATGTGGGCGGCGATACTCGTCCAGTCCTGGCTGTGCTGGGCGCCGTACTTGCTGCCGACCGACACGCGGATGATCGCGGGCATCGTCAGCAGGCCGCCGGACATGCTCTGCCACTTGGCGAGCTGGTTGAAGATCTCGTCGCCGGCCCGGCCCATGAAGTCGCAGTACATCAGTTCGGCGATCACGCGGCCGCCTTCCATGGCGTATCCACAGGCCGTCCCGCAGATGGCGCCTTCGCTGATGGGCGAGTTGAACAGGCGATGGTACGGCAGGGCCTCGGTCAGGCCGCGATAGACGGCGAAGGCGCCGCCCCAGTCGCGGTTTTCCTCGCCGTAGGCTACCAGCGTCGAGTCGCGGTAGAAGCCGTCGCGAATCGCCTCGAACAGCGCGTCGCGGATGCCGATGCAGCGGCTCTTCGGCAGGGCCTTGCCGTCGTCGTCCACGCCGGAGCGGCTGCGTTTGGCGAGCTGCTTGCTGCGGGGGTCTTCCTTGTAGGGCAGGAGCGTTTCGACCTCCTGCTCGGGGGCCATCGTCTCGACGCTCGCGTCGCTGTACATAATGGTCTCAAGCATGCAACCGGTCTTCTTGAGGTCGGCCCGCGGCGAGACGCTCAGGTCGATGGCCTTCTTGTAGGCTCGCAGGATGATCTCGTCGACCTGGGCCTGCATGGTGTCGATGTCGTCCTGGCTGCAAACGTCGGCCTGGACGAGGCTGGCGGCGAAGTTGGTCAGCGGATCGAACTCGCGCCAGGCGTCGATCTCTTCCTTCGTGCGGTAGGCGCTGGCGTCGGAGGGGCTGTGGCCGCTGAAGCGATAGGTGATGGTATCCAGCAGGACGGGACCCTGGCCGGCTTCGAGGATGGCCTTCTTGCGGCGGATGGCGTCGATGACCGCCAGCGGGCTGTAGCCGTCCACGCGTTCGGCGTGCATCTGCTCGGGGTTTAGGCCCGCGCCGAGGCGGGCGAGGACTTCGAAGCCCATCGTCTCGCCGCAGGGCTGGCCGCCCATGCCGTAGAAATTGTTCACGAAGTTGATGATCAGCGGCAGGCCGCCTTTGTGCCTCTCGTCCCAGAGCTTCTTGAACTGGTCCATCGTCGCGAAACACAGACCTTCCCAGACCGGGCCGCACCCGCTGGAGGCGTCGCCGATATTGCCGATGACAATGCCGTCTCGGTGGTTGACCTTCTTGAACAGGGCCGCGCCGACGCTGATGTCACCGCTGCCGCCGACGATGGCGTTGTTCGGCATGATGCCGAACGGCGGGAAGAACGCGTGCATCGAACCGCCCAGGCCCTTGTTGAAGCCGGTGTCCCGCGCGAATATCTCCGCCAGTGCGCCGTAGACCAGGTAGTCGATGGCCAGCTCGGTCGTGCTCTCGTGCTGGTCGCGCTGGACAACCTTGAGGCACTCGCCGCCGAAGTAGTTCTTCATGATGTCCATGAGCGTGTCGTCGCCCAGTTTGCTGATGGCCGAGAGGCCCTTGGCGAGAATCTCGCCGTGGCTGCGGTGGCTGCCGTAGATGTGGTCGTCGGTGTCGAGGAGGTACATCTCGCCGACGGCCGTCGCTTCCTGGCCGATGGACAGGTGGGCCGGACCACGGTGGTTGTACTCGATGTTCTGGTAATTGCCGCGCAGCTTGACCTCGTTGAGCATGTTCTCAAAGCCGCGAATGATCATCATGTCGCGCTGGATGCGCATGAGGTCATCCTTGGTGAACTCGCCCGAGGCCAGCTCGTCGGTAATCGAGCGGTCGTACTGGTTGATCGGAATCGGTTCGAAGGTGATCTCGCTGCCCTTGCGGACGTCCGTGGGGTCTACAAACTGACTCTTCGGCATGAAAATCGCTCCTGACATCAGGATCAGCCATCGGGCATCCGGCACCGACGACATTTGCCTCTTCTGTGTTGTTCAAATAGTGCGTAACAAGTTACGCACCCTAATGGATAGATTCCAAGTTTCAGTATCCGAGCGTCCAGGAAGATTCGTTTCTGGCTCGCCGTCGTTGCCAGTTTCATGGTCCTGGTTCGCTGACTACTGACGAGGGGCTACTTCCGCCGCTTTCGGCAGCACCACGTCGATGCCCTTCTCATCGAGGTATCGCATCCACTCGTCGCTGGGCGGTCGGTTGGTGACCACCCGGCTCATGGCGTCGAAGTTGTCAATCCGCACCAATGAGGGGCTGAGGAACTTGCTGTGGTCGGCCACCAGCACACCCTCGCGGGCGTTGGTCAGCACCAGACGATGCAGGTGGGCGCTGTCGACGTCACTGGCCGTCACACCGAAATCCATGCCGAGACCGTCGGCGCCGATAAACGCGGTATAGCCGCGCAGCTGCTCCAGCGTTGCCATCGCCAGGGGCCCGACCGTGTCCATGCGGTCCGGGCGATATTGCCCACCCAGCATGATCACCTCAACCGACGGCGACTCCAGCTCCAGGGCCAGCCTCGCCGAGTTGCAGATGATCGAGGTGTTCCGTCGGCCTCGAATGTGCGGCAGCATCGCGAAGCATGTCGTGCCGGAGTCCAGATAGATCAGATCGCCGTCGCGGACGATCTCCGCGGCCAGCCGACCGATGACCCGCTTGGCCTCGGCGTTTCGCATCTCCTTGCTGTGAAACGAATAGTCGCTCTTGTGCGGCAGGGTCGCCCCGCCGTAGACCAGCTCGACCCGACCGGTCTCGCTGAGGGCCTTGAGGTCGCGACGGGCGGTGGCTTCGCTGACGGCGTGCTGCTCGGCGAGGTCTTTGATCGTGACCCGCCCGTTTTGGTATACATCCGCCAGGATGCTCTCACGGCGATGTTCGGTGGTTACACTCATGATCCGTGTCTAGTTAACACGATGTTGCTGATCTTTTCAACATATTTGTGTAGTTTTTCGCAGTATATTTGCTTGACTTGTGTAACAGTTTTTCATATTCTCTGCAAATAGCATTCTGCGAGCGGCGTTTCTTCGCGTGTGCCCAAAGGTTTTGAAGGTAATAACGCCATGCAAACACTGACTTTACCGAGGCTTCCCGCCTCGCAGTCCGACGGGACGGTCGCCAAGTGGATGGCCCCGGCGGGTGAAAACATTGCCGCTGGCGAGGTCGTCGTCCGCATTGAACTGGAGTCGGCTTTTCTCGACGTCGAGGCGCCGACGGACGGCCGTCTTGTCGAGATTCTCGCCCCGGTCGGGACAACCCTCCAGGCCGGTCAGCCGCTGGCACGCGCCGATGCAGCCGCCGGCGCATTGAGTAGTTCCTCCGCTTCGAGCCAATCAATCACCAAGACGGAAACGACCATGACAGACACATCCTTACCGGAAAACGTCATCCCCATCCTGATGCCGCAGGTCGGCAACGACATGGAAGAGGGCACGATGGTCAAGTGGATCGTCAGTGAGGGCGATACGGTCGAGACCGGCGACATCCTTTTCGAGGTCGAGACCGACAAGGCCACCGTCGAAATCGAAGCCGACGCCGCCGGCCGACTTGCCCGAATCGTCGCGCCGGAAGGCGAGATCGTTCCCATCAAGCAGCCGGTGGCCTACCTCGCCGACGACGATGACGAGGTCGACGCCTACCTCGCCGCCAACGGCTCCGGAGCATCCGCCGAGCAGACCCCTCCCCCTCCGGGGGAGGTGGCGAGTCCCCGAGCCGGTGGGGGCGAAGCGCCCGAAGGCGTGACGCCCATCCTCATGCCCCAGGTCGGCAATGACATGGAAGAGGGCACGATCGTCAAGTGGACCGTCAGCGAAGGCGACGCCGTCGAGGCCGGCCAGATCATCTTCGAGGTCGAGACCGACAAAGCCACCATCGAAATCGAAGCCGACGCCGCCGGCACGCTCGCCAGAATCGTCGCCGGCGAGGGAGAAACCGTCGCCATCAAAACACCCGTCGCGTACCTCGGCGACGACGATGCCGCCGTGGACGCCTATATCGCCTGGGAGACCGCCCAGTCCGCACCGGCCGAGACGAAACAAACACCCAAGCCTGAGACCTCGCGCGGTGTAGCACCTGCTGCACCGCGTTCATCCGTACCCGCCCAGTCAAACGCCGCGGCAGAGCAGGTGCTCCGCCGCGCACAGAAATCGCAGACGGCTGCCCCCGCCCCGGGCGGTCGCATCAAGGCCTCCCCGGCGGCGCGACGCTTCGCCGCTGAGCGCGGCGTGGACCTCGCCGCCATCGCACCGGGCTCGGGTCCCGGCGGACGCGTGATCAGCACCGACGTCCTGGCCGCCCCGACCGGCGGCGCCGCTGCCGGCGCGCCGCAGGTCGCCCCGGTCAGTCCGCAGGGCGCCGCCCTGGGCAACGAGGATATCGTTACCGAGCTGCCCACGATGCGTCGGGCCATTGCCCGCAACCTCACGGCCAGCAAGCAGAACGTGCCGCACTTCACCATGAAGCTCACGTTCGACGCCGACCCGATGATGACCTTCTACCGTGCCCGGAAGCAGCAGCACAGCCTGTCGGTCAACGACGTGGTCGTCAAGGCCGTCGCGGCCGCCCTCAGCGAGTTCCCCGCCTTCCGCAGCCGCTTCGAAGAGACGCAGATCACCGAACGCCCGCGGGCGAACGTCGGCGTCGCCGTCGGCACGGACGACGGCCTGCGCGTCCCGGTCGTCATGAACGCCGACCTGCTCTCGCTGCCCGAGCTGGCCGAGGAATCCCGCCGCGTCATCCAGAACGCCCGCGACGGCAAGCTGGAGAACGTCGGCGAGGGCGTCTTGACGGTCAGCAACCTCGGCATGTTCGGCATCGAGGAATTCTCGGCGATCATCAACCCGCCCGAGGCCGCCATCCTCGCCGTCGGGGCCGTCCGCGAGGCCGTGATCGTCTCTGGCGGCGCGATCAAGCCCAGCCGCGTTTGCACCATGACCCTCAGTTGCGACCACCGTGTCGTTGACGGACTCGTCGCCGCGCAGTTCGCCGCACGACTGAAAGACCTCCTGGAAAACCCGCAACTGCTGTCTCTGTAATGGATTGAGTGCAATGTCGTGGTGCAAGCTGATCCCTTTGAAAATCAGATCGTTTTCCTTGACGCGATAAATTTATGTCGCGTGCTAAATTTAGCAACAAGGAGAATGCGCTATGAGTAATATCAGGAACCCGTATAGACCCGGTGCAGGTTACATGCCGCCATATTTGGCAGGGCGCCGTGCAGAAACTGATGAGTTTCGCAGACTGCTTGAGCAAGAGACGATTCTTCGGAATCTGATTTTAACGGGTCTGCGTGGAGTGGGGAAGACAGTGCTGCTAGAGACGTTCAAGCCGCTTGCACAGGAAGCAGCATGGTCGTGGGTAGGTACCGATCTTTCCGAATCCGCGAGTATTACCGAAAAGAACTTGGCAATTCGTCTTCTCACTGACTTGGCGGTTGTGACATCGGACATCGTTGTTGACACAAGGATCGAGCAGACGATGGGCTTTCGGCCTGCAGAGACAGTTCGTGAGCAAACTCTTGACTATGAAACATTGGTCAGTTTTTTCGAGCGTACGCCCGGGTTGGTTTCGGACAAACTGAAAGCGGTTCTTGAGATTGTGTGGGAGGCCTTTAGACTTACACGGCCATCGACACATGGACTTGTGTTCGCATACGACGAAGCTCAGAATCTTGCAGACCACGCGGAGAAAGAGCAGTATCCGCTCTCCCTGCTTCTCGATGTATTTCAGTCAATCCAACGCAAGGAAATCCCATTCATGTTGGTTCTCGTGGGATTGCCGACGCTATTTCCCAAGTTGGTTGAAGCGAGAACGTACTCTGAGCGTATGTTTCACGTGGTATTTCTTGATCGCTTAAACGAGTCGGATGCAAAGGATGCTATTCTGAAACCCCTAGACCAGTCAGAGCACCTGATCTTTTCAGGCGACTCAATTGGCAATATTGTAAGTGCCTCTGGTGGCTATCCCTATTTCATCCAGTTTATCTGCCGTGAAGCATATGACGCCATGCAACAGAAGCTTATAGCAGGCAATGCGCCATCCGTTCCAATGCGTGAGATTGTGCGCAAGCTCGATGAGGATTTCTTTGCAGGACGTTGGGCACGCGCGACGGATCGTCAACGAGATCTCTTGTATGTGATTTCATCACTTACGTATTGTGATGGGGAATTCTCCGTGCAGGAGATTGTTCAACAGTCAAAAGAACTGTCCGTCAAAGCCTTTAGTTCGAGCCATGTTAGCCAAATGCTAACCAGTCTTTCCAATGCAGGCTTAATTTACAAGAACCGCCATGGCAAATACTCGTTTGCCGTGCCTTTGCTGGGACAGTTTATCCAAAGGCAGGAGATGTCTGGCACAAATGAAAGCGGATAGAATGCCTTCGCATCACTACGACATCGTCATCATCGGCGCCGGGCCGGGCGGGTACGTTGCCGCCCTCAAGGCCGGCCAGCTCGGCGCGAGCTGCGCGATCATCGAGAAGCACCACCTCGGTGGGACGTGCCTGAACTACGGCTGCATACCGAGCAAGGCATTGCTGGCCTCGGGGGAGCTGCTCCACAGGATCGCCCGCGGCGACGAGCTCGGGGTGAGCGTCGAGGGCGCGACCTTCGACTGGTCCGCCGTCCAGAAACGCAAGAACAAGGTGCTGCGTCAGCTTCGTGCGGGCACGGCCAGCCTGCTGAAGGGCCGCAATGTCGCGCTCTATGAAGGTGCGGGTCGACTCGACGGGCCGGGCAAGGTCATCGTCGATGGCAAGGACGGCAGCGAGGCCCTCACGGCCGGTGCGGTGATCCTGGCCGTGGGTTCCACGCCGGCCCGCATTCCCGGCTGGCCGGAGGACCCCAAGCGGGTCTCCACCAGCGACGAAGCCCTCCACTGGGATGCCCTGCCCCGAAGCCTGCTGATCGTCGGCGGCGGGGTCATCGGCTGTGAGTTCGCCTGCATGATGCAGAGCTTCGGCGTGGAGGTCACCGTCGTGGAGATGCTGCCCGGGCTGCTGCCCGGCATGGACGAGGACCTCGGTGCCGCCCTCGCCAAGAGCTTCAAGACTCGCGGCATCGGCATCCACACGGACACGAAGGTCGAAAAGATGGTCGCCGGCGCCGACGGCGTGACGGCCGACCTCTCCAGCGGCGAGAGCATCGTCGCCGAGCGCCTGCTGATAGCCGTCGGCCGACGGGCCGCCACCGACGAGATCGGTCTGGACACCTGCGGCATCGAGACAAATCGCGGCTTTATCGAGGTCGACGACCGCATGGAAACCCGTTGCTCCGGCGTGTACTGCATCGGCGACGCCAACGGCCGATGCCTGCTCGCCCACGCCGCCAGCGCCCAGGGTGTGGTGGCCGTGCAGAACGCACTCGGCAATGTCGTGCCGATGGAGGGCACGATCCCCGACGCGGTTTACACGTACCCCGAAGTCGCCGCGAGCGGCTTGACTGCCGACGAGGCCCGTCAACAGGGCGTGCCGATCAGCATCGGCATGTTCCCCATCGGCCACCTCGGCAAGGCGATGGCCGTCGGCGAGACCGAGGGCTTTGTCAAGGTCGTCCGCCACCGCGAAACCGACGAGTTGCTTGGCGTGCATATCATCGGGCATAATGCCACCGAGATCATTGCCGCCGCCAACGCGTTGGTTGACGACCGGGCGGAGGTCCACGACGCCGCCGAGATCGTCTTTGCCCATCCGACCATCAGCGAGTCGCTGAAAGAGTCGATGGACGACGCCCTCGGGGCGGCCCTGCACCTGCCCCCGCGAACGATCCACCGGGTCGCGGCGGAGTAGCGGCGAGTTCGGAGTTATGAGGTCGGAGTTATGACCAGGCGATGCGGGATTGCGGGACAAGCCAGCCCCGCCCCAGCCGGTCTTCCTCCAGACCTCCTGACCTCTGCTCGCCCATACAAGGATTTGATTCATGAATGCGATTGAGACGCTGAAGAACATCGGAACCGTCGAGGAGCTTCGGGCCGCGGCGGAGGCGGGCAAGGCCCCGGCCGGGCGGGTCCGCAATAACTCCCACATGCACCTGCCGCCGAACTTCTCGGCCTTCGAGTCGGTCGAGCAGGCCGTCGACCTCGCCGACGCGCAGGACCTGCGGCTGGTCGGCGTGACCAACTACTACGACTACGGCGTCTACAACACGTTCGTCAGCCGGGCCGCCGGGAAGGGCATCTTCACGGTCTTCGGCCTGGAGATCATCTCGCTGATCGACTCGCTGGTCACCGCCGGCGTGCTGATCAACGACCCCAACAACCCCGGGCGCATGTACATCTGCGGCAAAGCGCCGTGCGGCTGGGCCGGACCCTCGCCTCGGGCGGCGGAACTGCTGACCAGAATCCGCCGCAACGACACCGAGCGGATGGCCGAGATGGTCCGCCGCGTCAACGACTGCTTCGCCGAAGCCGGCATCCAGGCCGACCTCTCCGACCAGCGCGTCATCGACGCCATCGTCGAACGCCACCACTGCCCGCGCGAGACCGTCACCATCCAGGAGCGCCACATCGCGATGGCCTTCCAGGAGAAACTCTTCGCCCTGCTGTGCGATCTCGACAAGCGACGCGAGTTGCTGGTCAAACTGCTCAACGACGAGCCGAAGGATCCGGCTGACGCCGTCGCCACCCAAGGCCAGCTCCGCAGCAAACTCATGAAGTCCGGCTGTCCGGGTTTTGTCGAGGAAACCTTCCTGAGCTTCGAGGAGGCCTACGAGCTGATCTGTGCGCTGGGCGGCATCCCGTGCTACCCGACGCTCGCCGACGGGACCGATCCGATCTGTCCCTTTGAGCAGCCCGTGATGCACCTGATCGACAACCTCAGGCAACGCAACATTCATATGGCCGAGTTCATCCCGCTGCGGAACACGGCTGACATCCTCGGTCAGTACGTCCGCGAGATGCGCCGCTGCGGCGTGGCCGTTGTCGGCGGCACGGAACACAACACGCAGACGCTCACGCCTGTCGAACCGACCTGCTCCGGCGGCGAGCCGATTCCCGACGACGTCAAGGACATCTTCTACGAGGGCATGTGCGTGGCCGTCGCGCACCAGTTCCTCACCGCCCACGGTCAGACGGGCTTCGTCGACATCGCGGGCAACCCCAACGCCGACTACACCGATGCCGACGCCCGCATCGCCGCCTTTGCCGGCCTCGGCCGGGCCATCCTGCAGACATTCTACGAACAGAACCCCAGGTAGCGGCCGCGACACCCGGCGAGATGAATGCGGTTGGCGGTCGCCGCAACGTCGGGGGCGGCTTTGATATCGGATCACGTGCGTGGTGGAGCACCTGCTCGACGATGCCCGACGGAATGACACGCGACAACAACTACAGAAAGACGCAACGATGACGATGCAACGGCCGACGTCACCCGACGATGTAATGGACAGACTGATCACACTCAGCCGTTACGAGGGCTCGCGCAGCGATATCGTGCTGGTCGGTGGGGCCAATGCCTCGGCGAAGATCGACGGGAGCCTCTTCGTCAAAGCCTCCGACCATGGGCTCGCGACAATCGACAGAAGCGGTTTCGTCGAGCTTGATCGCGGACCGCTGCTGGAACTGCTCGACGCCGACGTACCCTCCGACGTCAACGCCCGCGAGGCCATGTACGAACGCGTCCGCCTGGCCGCCCGCGTGCATCCCGAATTCAACCAGCGGCCGAGCGTCGAATGCCTGCTGCACAACCTCATCCCGGCCACCTTCGTCGTCCACAGCCACGCCACGCTGGTCAACATGGTCACCAGTTGCGTCGACGGCGAGGCGATCACGAAGCAACTCTTCGGCGACGACGCCATGTGGGTGGCGTTCGCCGAGGCGGGCGTTACGCTGGCCCGCGTGCTGCGCGGCCGCCTGGCCGAGTACAAACAGGCAACCGGTCGGGACATGCCCGAGGCCATCCTCATGCAGAGCAACGGCCTCATCGTCGCCGGCGAGACGCCGGAGGAGATCCGCGAGCGGACCGACAAGGTCCTCGACGCCATCGCCGCGAAGGTCGGCCCGGCCGAGGACCGCACCTGGGACGAGACCGCCGCGCTTATCGACGGCGCCGAGGCTCGCGAGCTGATCAACCACTGCGGCCCGCTGCTGCGTGGGCTGCTGGCCGACGACGACAAGCTGCCCATCGTCACGTACACCGACAGCGATACCGTCCGCCGGTTCGTCGGCTGCGGCGAGTTCGCGGGAATCGCCGGCGGCGGGGCACTGAACCCCGACCAGATCGTCTACTGCAAGGCCGTCCCGCTGGCCGTCAGCCTCAACGGCACGCGCGACCGCGACGGCCTGCTGGAGATCCTCCGGGCGAGCGTGGACGGCTACGTGGCCGAGCGAGGCTTCAAGCCGACGGTGATTCTCGTCGAGTCGCTGGGCATGTTCACCGCCGGGGCGGACTACGCCTCGGCCGCCACGACCGCCGAGGTCTACAGCGACGCCATCGAGGCAATGGCCGGGGCGAGCAAGCTTGGCGGTATCCACTACCTGCCGAGGCGCAGCGCCGACGTCATCGAGAACGCCCAAGCCGAGCGCTATGGCCGCGAGATCGCCGGCGCGGGCGGGCGGGGCCGCAGCGACGGAAAGGTCGCGATCGTGACGGGCGCGGCACAGGGCTTCGGGCTGGAGATCGCCCGCAACTTCGCCGCCCAGGGCGGGCACGTGGCGCTGGTGGACATCCAGGTTGCCCAGGCGCGGCAGGCGGCCTCGACGATTTGCGGCGAGACCGGCCGAGGCCGGGCGGTCGGCCTGGCGATGAACGTCACCGACTCGGCCAGCATCGCCGAGGCCCTTCACTACACGGTGCGGGCCTACGGCGGCTTCGACGTGCTGGTCAGCAACGCCGGCGTGTTGCGGGCCGAGAGCGTCCTGACCCAGAGCGAGACAGACTTCCGCTTCGTCACGGACGTCAACTACGTGGGCTACTTCCTTGTCACGCAGGCGGCGGTGCCCGTCCTGGCCGCCCAGCGGGCCGCCCGGCCGGAGTACATGAGCGACATCATTCAGATCAACAGCAAATCCGGGCTGGTCGGCAGCAACCGCAACGCCGCCTACGCCGGCAGCAAGTTCGGCGGCATCGGCCTGACGCAGAGCTTCGCACTGGAACTGATCGACTGCGGCGTGAAGGTCAACAGCATCTGCCCGGGCAACTTCTACGACGGGCCGCTGTGGTCCGACCCGGACGATGGCCTGTTTGTACAATACCTCCGAGCCGGCAAGGTGCCCGGCGCCAAGACCGTCGCCGACGTCCGCAAGGCCTACGAGGCCAAGAGCCCCATCCACCGCGGCTGTACCACCCCGGACGTGATGAAGGCCGTCTACTACTTGATGGAACAGACGTACGAAACCGGCCAGGCCGTCGCCGTCACCGGCGGCCAGGTCATGTTGAGCTGAGAAGACAGGCCAGCGCGTCGCAGAGACGCCGAGAAGAAAGTGAACCCATGACCGCCCTCCCCGCTATGCAACATGCCGTGCAGCTCGTCGGTCCCGACCAGCTGGAACTGAATACCAACAAGGCCGTGCCGACCCCGACCGGCAAGCAGATCCTCGCGACAATCGAAGCGACGGGCCTGTGCTTTTCCGACCTGAAGCTGCTCAAGCAGTTCAACGGTCACGTCCGCAAGAGCGAGGTCGTCGGCGGCGTCGAGCCGCAGGTCCTCGATCACCTGCCGAGCTACTGCCCCGGCGAGCAGCCTACCGTGCCCGGCCACGAGTGCGTCTGCCGCATCGTCGCCGTCGGCGAGGACGTCGAGCGGCACGAGGTCGGGCAGCGCTACATCGTCCAGGCCGACTGGCGGGACGTCCTGACGGCCGAGTCCAATGGCGCGTTCGGTTACAACTTCGAGGGCGCCCTGCAGCAGTACGTGCTGCTGGACGAGCGCATCGTCATCGAGCCGTCCACGGGCGAGAAGTACCTCATCGCCGTCGGCGACGAACGGTCGGCCTCGTCGGTGGCCCTGGTCGAGCCGTGGGCCTGCGTCGAGAGCAGCTACGTCAGCCCCGAGCGCAACACGGTCAAGCCGCGCGGGCGGCTGCTGGTGGTGGCCGAGGCCGGTCACGACCCGGCCAGCATCGACGCGGCCATCAACACCGCCGAAGGCCCCGAGGAGATCGTGGCGATCTACGTCAACCACGACCACCGCGAGACGCTGAGCTTCCCGGGCGAGGGCATGAGCCTCACGCAGACCGACGACCCTGACGACGAAATCGCCGCCCTCCCGGAGGAGACCTTCGACGACATCATCTACTTCGGCGCGAACGGCGACCGCATCGAGGCCCTCAACGACAAGCTCGGCCGCGGCGGCATCATGAACGTGGTTCTCGGTGGCGAGATGATCGGCCGACCGGTCGAGATCGGCGTCGGCCGCGTGCATTACGGCCTGACGCGATGGATCGGTACGACGGGCAAGGACGCGGGCGCGTCGTACCGGGCGGTCCCGCCGACCGGCGAGCTGCGCGAAAGCGAGCGCGTCGTGGTCGTCGGCGCCGGCGGTCCCATGGGCCAGATGCACACCATCCGTAACCTCAGTACAGGCATCGAGGGCGTGAGCGTCACGGCCACCGACTTCGACCAGCCGCGCCTCGATGCACTGGCCGAGAAGGTCGCCCCGCTGGCCAAGGCCAACAACTGCCCCCTGACGACGCTGAACCCCAAGACCGACAACGCCGATGAGGCCTTCACATACTACGCCATCATGGCCCCGGTCGGGTCGCTGGTGGCCCAGGCCGTCGCCGAGGGCCACGACGAGGCGATCATCAACATCTTTGCCGGCATCCCGGCCACGGTGAAGCAGGCGATCGACCTCGACCGCTACATCACCCGCGGCATGTTCATGTTCGGCACGAGCGGCTCGCGGATTGAGGACATGATCATCGTTCGCGACAAGGTCGAGGCCGGGCAATTGAACACCGACCTGTCCGTCGACGCCATCTGCGGGATGGCCGGTGCGGTCGAAGGCATCCGCGCGGTGGACAACCGCACGCTGGCCGGGAAAATTGTGGTCTACCCGCAACTGCAGGACCTGCCGCTGATCCCGCTGGAAGAGCTGCCAAAGCATCGGCCCGACGTCGCCGGCAAGCTGCACAACGGCTGCTGGTGCCGCGAGGCGGAGGAAGAACTGCTCAAGCGCGGCTGACTGGCTGACTGGCTGATTGGCTGATTGGCTGACGGGTCAAGTGATAGACCGAACAACCAATTGGCCGGGAAGGCACCGAAGAGATGGGTGCGACCGCCGGAAGGACATTTGTCGGCTTCGGCTTTGAACCGATCCAGGCCGGGCTGTTTGCCTACACGGCCGGCAGAGCGGGCGTCTCTGGCGGTACGTGACCGCCGAGGTCGACGCCGACCGCATCCGGGCCGTTTGCGAAGCCGGCGGTCGCTGCACCGTCAACGTCCTCCACGACGACCGCGTGGAGCAGGTGGCGCTGGGGGGCGTGGAATTTCTCTTCATCTGCGGAATCCGCGGTCCCTTGGTATTTGCGGATCCGTCGCGGCCTTCACGGCGGTTGCCGGCTACTCGGTCATGAGGGCTTCGAGCGCAGCGGCCGCCGCCTTGACGGATGTCGTCGAGCGGTCGGGACGGATGCGGGCGGCCCCGTCCCAGGTGGGGCGCTGTGCGGCGGGCACGAAGTACGCTTCGGCCGGCCGATAGAGCATACGGGCGCAGAAACGCCGGGCGTCGGTCATCGGGCCGGCGAGTTGCTCGCGCATGGCCTCGGCCTGGCCGGGCCCTCCGATGGCTGACGCCGCCTCGGCAAGCATGGCCACGGCAAGACCGGTGGCGAGCGTCCGGGGCTCGGGGCCATCGCCGAGGTAGCCACCGTAGCGGTCCAGCACCTCGGACAGGAGGCTCTGCCGGGAGCCGATCCGTCCGACGATGGCGGATATCTGCGCCATCTGCTGCTTGTCGATTGGCCCCGGCGCGAGAGCGGCCCGAACAACCCACGCCAACGTCGCCGTGGCGACGCGGCCTTCTGCCATGCCGCCATCGCCGGCCGGCCGGGCCGCCTGCAGCAGTGTCGCGGTCCAGTTTTCCGGCGGCGCGGCGTTCGGCAGCGTTGCCCGGCGCAGGGCCAGCACGGCCACGGCCCGGGTGAGGACGTCAAACCCGTCGGCGTCTTCGGGCGGTGATGCGAGCAGGTAGCGGGCGAGTTTCGTCTGTATGCCGACAGCCTTCGGGTCGGCGGGCATGGCGGTGGTGGCCAGGAGGAACATGGCCGTTGCGAGCCGTTCATCGGCGGGGCGGGCCGTGATGACGCGAGCGGTCATTTCGTCCTCGCTGAGCCGCAGGTGATTACGGGCAACGCCGCCGATGATCACGCGGGCGGCGCCGCGAGCATCCTTGTTGTCGCGTTGCCGGCCATAGCGAGCGAGCACCCAGGCGGCATAGAGTTGGTCGGCCAGCGGCTCGCCGGCGCGGCCGTCCTCGTCGACATGGCGCATCAGCCAGGCCGCCACGCGGTCGCGTGCGGCGGCCAGCGCGTCGGCGTCGATGGTCTCTGGCAGCGTAAGGATTTTCCCGCGGTACAACTGCCACGTGCCCGCGCGGCCAGGGTAATCCACGATATGGGCCGCACGAAACGTGTACCACGTTCCCTTCAGGCCGGTGGCCATGGGGTTGTGGCCGAGTTCACGCAGGCACTGGGTTCGCATGCGAGCGGCATTCCAGCCGAGAACGCAGGCCGTCGACGGCAGGACATGCGTGCTGCGGAACAGCGCCGCCGCCCCGTCCACCCGCAGGCCGGGATCGCGAAGGCCCCGAACCAGTTTCACGCCTGTCAGGCCCGGCGTGATCGTCGCCAGCAGGACATCCTCATCCGTTTCGATCTGCTCGCCGAGAATCGACAGCTCCACCGTCAGTCCCAGGAGTACCTCGCTGGTGATACGATCGGGCAGGGCCGGGCTTCGCATGGCATCGAGTGCGGCGGCGATGACATTTCGGGCCAGCCCCCGGCCATCGCCGAGGGCCGTGCCGACGAGTCGCCCGTCCTGGCGAAGGGTGACAACGGCAGCGTAAGGCAAGGTCGCCACACTCGTGACGCCCTGGGCAGGCAGATCGACCTCGGCCTGCAGCGCGTCGGGGATCGGCTGGTCCGCGGCTGGCTGTCGCGAGGAGAGATACCGCAGCATGGCCTGTCGCGCGAGGGTGGGCAGTCGAGGCTTGGCCCCGGTGGGCAGCCGCGGCGGGCTGGGCAACTTGACGGTCCTCCGCTCTGGTCGGTTCGGGTCGGCGGCTTGCGGCTGGGCGAAGGCGGAGGCGGCGATGAGGGTCAGAAACGCAGGGGCAATCCATCGCATAGCGGCATCCTTTCCGTTGACGACGGATGCGACTTTAAGGCCTCGACGGGCGGTTGTAAAGGCTGCGGCGGGCCGGCAAGGCGGGCGGCGACGGCAAAAAAAAGATATTTCGATCCAATACCGGCCACCTGTGCTAATAAGGCGTTATTTGCCTTTAACTTAGCGTATGGCTTCGGTCTGAAACGGCGTTTTCGCACTTGCCAGGCGACGGCGGCTGGATGGCGATACAGAACTATGCCTAAGTAACTCATTTGGCTGACCTTAAACAAATATCGTCGCACGGCCGGCGTCCTCAAACCGGCCGTCTCACGCCGTCTGGGCACCCCGCCGTATGCTCAGAGTCATACGATTTTTGTTGCATGAGGAATAGCTGTTCTTAAACTGTTTGTCCAGCATGACATATTGGTCACAACGGTCCGTCCCGCCAGGGATGGCCAAGGGAGCGAAACCATGGCCGAGGTGACATACGACGACCGCAGCTTCCTGCTCAACGGTGAGCGGGTCTGGCTGGTCGGCGGGTCGATGCATTACTTCCGCATCGCGGCCGAGCAGTGGGAAGACCGCCTTTTGAAGGCGAAGCGCGCCGGTCTGAACTGTATCTCAACAACAGTCGCATGGAACGTCCACGAACCTCGCGAAGGCGAATGGGACTTCGAAGACAACCGCGATATCGCCGCCTTCGTGCGGAAAGCACACGACGTAGGGCTTTACGTGATCCTCCGTCCCGGGCCCTATATCGGCGCTGACTGGGACCTCGGCGGCCTGCCGGGCTGGCTTCTGGCCAAGAGCGGCATCAGTCTGCGAACGGCCAACGCCACCTTCATGCACTACTTTGACAAGTTCTTCTCGCAGGCGCTGTCGCGTCTGAGCGACCTGGATATCTCGGTCGGCGGCAACATTATTCTCGTGCAGAACGAGAACGAGTACACGTTGACGGCCAAGCCGGACCGCGAGAACTACCTGGACTTTATCACCCAGTTGATCCGCCGGGCGGGCTTCACCGTCCCGGTCATCAGTTCCAACCTGTTCACCGACCCGGTGCCCGAAGGGGTAATCGACTGCGTGAGCACCGCCGAGGCGGCCCCGGCGAAGCTCAAGCATCTCCAGCAGCGGCAGCACGACGCGCCGCTGATGGTCACGGAATTTCGCAGCGGCGGCGTGGATTTCTGGTCGGGCGACCACCAGGCCTGCGCGCCGGCCACCGCGGCCCGACGGGCGATGGAAATCGTCGGCTGTGGCGCGATGCTGAACTACAGCATGTTCCACGGCGGGACGAACTTCGGCTTTTACGGTTCGCGGCTGGCGCTGCGTCACGAGAGTTACCAGACCACCAGCTACGACGCCGACGCCCCCATCGCCGAGGGCGGCGGGCTGACCGAAAAGTACTACCTTACGCGACTGGTGAACCTCACGGCCAATCACATGGGGCCGTGGCTCGCCCAGGCCGCTTTGCCCGAGGAACCGACGGCCAGCCTCAACAATGCTACGGACGTCGAAACGCTTACGGGCCCGCACGGCAACTGGGTGTCGGTCAGCAACCACGGGCGCGACGACGTCGAACGTGTCGAGGTCGTCCTTCCGACCGGTACAACGCTGGATGTCGCCCTGGCGACGCTCGGGGCCGCCGTTGTTCCATGGGAGCTGGAACTGCCCGACGGCCAGATTCTGGACTACTCCACGCTCGTGCCGCTCGGGTTCTTCGGCCCGGAAGGCAAGCGTCTTCTGGTGCTTCGTGGTCCGGCCGGCGAGACGGGCGAGGTGAGTCTCGACGGTAAGGTCGCGCGGCTGACGGTCCCGACCGACGACGCGCCGCGGATCGAGCCCGTCGGCCCGATCAGCGTGGTCCTGGTCCACAACGACCTGGCGATGCGAACCTGGCCGATTGACGACGAGAGTATCATCTTCGGGCCCGACTACGTCGGCTCGACCGACGAGGAGCTGATTCACTCTGCCAAGGCCAAGCAATACTACGTGCTGAGTCTGGAAGACGGCAAGCTCTCGACGCGCAAGGTCAAGGCCGATACGACCAAGCGTCCGCCTGCCCCGCGGCTGGACAAGTGGGAGCGGATTCACATCTGCCCCGAGCCCGTGAACGATGCGCTGGAATGGAAGAAGCTCGACCGGCCGCGAGACGTCGACCGCATCGGTTGTCACTACGGCTACACGTGGTACCGCCTTGACATCCCGCAGGAACGGGCCAGGAAGCGCAACCTCTTGCTGCCCGAGTGCGGCGACCGCGCGATGCTCTACCTCAATGGCGAGCCGATCGGCATCTGGGGCAAGGGCCCCGACGCCACGCGCGAACCGATGGCCGCTTCGTTCAAGAAGGGCGAGAACGCTCTGGTCGCCCTGGTCGACAACCTCGGCCGCTACAGCACCGGGCCGTACATGGACGAACCCAAAGGCCTCTACGGCCACATCTGGGACGCCAAAGCGCTGCGGACCAGCCGGTTCAAGGTCAAGTCCGCCGAGAGCTTCCCCAAGCGCATCATCCCGCGGACGCTTTCTCACGTGACGGCCGAACTGGACGACCTGCCGCTGGTCTCGGCCGAGTTGAGCATCCCGCTGACCAAGCCGCAGCCCGTTCACATGACCTGGACGGACATCCCGCACCACATGGCCGTCTTCGTCAACGATCGGCCGATCGGCTTCTATCCGAAGCTTGCCAGCAACTGGGGCGACCTGACGCTGGGCGCGGGCCTGAAGAAGGGCAGGAACACGCTGCAGATCCTCGCCTGGGGCGAGCCGGACAGTGACGTCTTCGAGAACTTCAGGTTCTACAATCTTCTGGAGCCCGTCAGTGCCGACGGCCCATGGCACGCCCGGCCCTGGACGATGCCCGGCGAGGTCGACTCGGCCCGCGAACCGATCAAGAACAAGCCCTGCTGGTACGCCACGACATTCCAGTACACCCCGACGACTGTACCGCTGTTTGTGAGCATCGGCGTGGCCCGCAAGGGCCAGATCTTTCTCAATGGACACAACCTCGGACGCTTCTGGGAAGTCGGGCCACAACCGGCCTACTACCTGCCGGAAGCATGGCTGGAAGAGGGCGAGAACGAGCTGCAACTCTTCGAGGAACAGGGCAACTGGCCTCAGCGATGCAAGCTGGAGTACCGCCCGCTTGGCCCCTATCGCGAATAGCTCCCGGGGCTCGGCCCCGTGCAAAACGTTGATCTGATACGGGGCGTACTAAATTCGTGCATGGCGGAGCACCTGCTCTGCCATGTATAAACGGTTGCCTTGGAGAAACTTAGACGCAGTGCAGCGGGTGCTACACCGCGCAGAGAGTTTGTGCGCCCCGTATGCCTCCAAAGGCGGCTTGCGGGCCGCCGGAAAGGGATGGACCATGTTTGAAACGCTTTCACGCAGTTGGGAATACGCTAAGATGAGCTATGGCCTGGCGTGGCGCAACAAGCAGTTGCTCATCTTCCCGATCATCTCCGGCATCGCGGCCATTCTCGTGACGGCCAGCTTTTTCGTGCCGCTGCACCGGATGGGCGCGCTGACGGCCTGGGCCGAGGCGGCCGACCAGTCGCAGGGCGGACAGGTTCCGATCTCCGCATGGATCACGCTGTTTTGTTATTACGTGGCGAGCTACTTCGTGATCGTCTTCTTCAATTCGGCGCTGGTCAGCTGCGCGATGCGGGCCATGCAGGGCCAGCCGGTGCGCATCAAGGATGGTCTGGCGATGGCGGCGAAGCGTTGGCACGCGATCCTGTGCTGGGCGATCGTCTCGGCCGTCGTCGGCGTGATCCTTCGGCTGCTGGAGTCGCACAAGAAAATCGGCCGGCTCGTCGCGGCCCTGCTGGGCACGGCATGGACGGCGATGACGTTCTTCGTCGTTCCGATCATCGTCATCGACAATCGCGGGCCGTTCCGGGCCATTGGTGACTCGGTCAAGACACTCAAGTCCACCTGGGGCACGGCCCTGGTGGGCAACTTCTCGTTGGGCTTCATCAGCTTCCTGATCTTCCTGCCCGTGCTGCTTCTGGCAGGCCTGCTGATCTGGGTGGCCATCAACACCGGTGCGATGTTCGTGACCGTCATGTCGATCGCCGGAGCTATTGCGTTGATCGTATTCGTCGCCAGCCTTGGCGCGGCGGCGGACATGGTCTTCAAGGCATTGCTTTTCAGTTACGCCACCGGCAAGGAATTGCCCGAGCAGGTACAGGCCGAGGAGTTCTCCTACGCCTTCCGCCCGGCTGAAAAGCGGTAACATCTGCGCCGTGTGCGGCCCCCACGAGTCCCGTGACAATACGGGCCCGCGGGGAGTCGGATTCCGCGGGCCCGTGGGCGCTGTCAGCACGGCGGTGTTGCGCTACCGCCAACTGTAGAAGTACACGGCGCTCTGGGTGGGGGTATTCTCAACGAACCAAGCATTGAGCATGTTCAAGACACCCACCAGGGGCTGTCCGCCGGCAAGCTGTCCCGGCACGCCGCCCCCTTCGCCGGCGAACATGTCGATGTAGTCCGACGCCCAGTCCCCCTCGGGCGTGCGGTTGGTCACATCCCAAAGGACCGGCGGCTTACCGGTGAAGGTCAGGCCGCCAGCCGTGACATTCGACGTCGGGGCCGGTGGCGTCGGTGGCAGCGGCGGCAGGAGACCCAGGTCTCGCACGAGCAATCCGGAACTCGCCAACGACGGGTACGGCCAACCGTTGCGTGGCGACGGACCGTTCAGCAGGGAGATGTTCTGCGGGCCGAACTGCGGGAAGTCGTTGTCGCTCTCGCCACCCAGCACCGCAAAGCCGGTCGTCTGCGCCCCGGCCCCGAGGGCCGTCGGCGGCAAGGGCAAAAAGCCGGTGCTTGCCAGCTAGCCAACCGGACCGCCAAAAGTCGTCTCGCCCGGCGTGCCGAGATTCGTCAGTAGCTTTGTCGTCCCGTTATACACGTGCGCCAGCGACGCATCGCTCGATCCCGAGAACAGCACGTTCGTCAGGTAGTTCGTGCTGAACGTCAGACGCGACTGCGGCACGCCGACCAGGAAGCCAACCCGCATGGCCGCTCCCTCGGCAAACGGATCGACCGTCCCGACAGGCAGGTTCAGGAAACGGCTGATCTGCGAGCCCGACCGACTTGGTGCATGCGGCGACCTCGTCTGCAGGAGGGCCTCGAAGAGGCTCGGATTCCCGTCGCCGGCGTGCCGACAATGCTCAGCGGCTCGAGGCCGCAGAACTTGATCAGCGTTCCGTCCAGGTCGACCGTTCCATCATGGCCGCCGGGGTCGGAATTCGTGAACGTGATGATCCACCTGCCCGCCGTGCTGCTGTTGATGATCAGGCTGTCGCCCGGCGCGCCGCTCTGCGACTGGCCGCGGATGTTCGTCTCGCCGCCGACCACAATGTAGCTGCCGGTGCTGGCCAGGATGCTGTCGAGGCAAATCAGGTTTGCATCGTAGTCCTGGACGCCGGTGGTGGTCACGTCGTTGAGGTCCTTGTCGATGTGAAGGTCCTCGCTGTAGGTCGCGGCGACGATGTTCACGTTCGCGCCGTGTGCGACACGTTTCGGTGGCGGCGAAGACATTCCATTGGCCAAGGACCTGCCGGTGTTCAGCCCCGGCAGGGGCGGCGTTCAATAGCCCCACGCGTGAGCGTGGGGTCCGGATCGTTCCCGCGGTCAAGCCCCGCCAGCCGTCCGTTTAGCAATGGATCGCGTCGCGAGGCCGAGGCATTTTGCCAAGTATCAAGGAGCGGACACGCAGGTGAATGAGTACATTCCGAGTTTTCGCGACAAGGACGCGCAGGTAAAAGGCACGGCCGCAGCAGCGATAGCTTCCTAAACGGGCTGCCAGGGGCGCCGTGATGCCGCGAAGCGCCAAGACGCTCCTGCCGGAGCTTTGTCGTTGACGCCTCCGAGCCCCCGGGCTGACGCCGCGAGGTGACTGAACATCATCCCTGCCGGGATTCAGGAAGGCCGGCTCGTGCGACCCCAACAACGGGACGCTCCCATTTCATGTCGCACACGTTCGCGCCGGTCGCGGCGATATCCACGGCGTTCTGGATCAGGCCGGTAGCGGAGACATCCACGAGCGTCGCCTGACCGGTCAGCGCATGCAGCAGGTACAGCAGGATCGCCTGCTCGAGGTTCACCGCCAGGGCATTGTCACTGTTCTCGTAATACGAAGCTCCGTGATTTCATGGCCCTGCCTCCGCTGTGTTTCTCTCCGACTGGCGCCTCGTGGGGCGCTGGCGTGGTGGTTTCACGTAAAGGGGGGGCGCGGGAGGCAGATCGCCTGTTTGGCAGTGAATCATAGGCCGGGACGGGTGCCAATTGAGACGAAGTACAAAAAAGGCCCGGCGCCACCGAGCGGATTGGGTGCAGGAGGCGTTGAGAGGACCGGTCCTCGGCAAGCCGGAACAAGGAAGCGAAAGAATTGTCTGGTCAAATTCGGCGGAGTGTGCTCTACTGCACGCACGAGGTGGAGCTTTCGCTCCCATCACATCACTCACCACACGTACTGAGAGGTGTCTTTTCCCTCGTCTGCCGTCCCACAAACCGGACGGACGCCAATGAGTCTGTGCGTGTTGGTAAGTCTATATTCTGTACGTCGTAACCTTTTCGATGCCATGGCCGCGCCGCTTCCTGTGCGCGCCACGCGTCCCCATGGCCGCCCGACGGGCATCCAGGTAGCGACCCCCGCATAAACACACCCGCAAGTAATCCCCGGCCGAGCCGTGTCTCGGCCAACCATGAAACAAGAAAGTACCCACGTGAATCCTGAGAACGCATCGTTTGACCGCCTCGGCCTCGATGACAACCTGCTCGGCGTCATCCGTGACAAGCAATTTACCCAACCGACCGATATCCAGGCCCAGACGCTGCCGCATGCCCTGAAGGGCCGGGACATCCTCGGCTGTGCCCAGACCGGCACGGGCAAGACGGCCGCCTTCGCTCTGCCGATCATCCAGCGCCTTTACCGGGAGAACTTCAAGCGAGGCTGGAGGCCGATCCGGTCGCTGATCGTCGCCCCGACGCGCGAACTCGCCGCCCAGATCGGCGAGGAGTTCCGCGAGTTCGGCACGCACTGCGGCCTGCGGCACACCGTCATCTTCGGCGGCGTGAACCAGCGCCCCCAGTGCAAGAATCTCCGCCGCGGCGTGGATATCCTCATCGCCACGCCCGGCCGCCTGCTGGACCTCATCAATCAGGGCGAAGTCGACTTGGACCGCGTCGAGATTCTCGTCCTCGACGAGGCCGACCGCATGCTCGACATGGGTTTCCTGCCGGACATCAAACGCATCGTCAAGCTCGTGCCCGACAAGCGACAGACCATGCTCTTCTCGGCCACCATGCCCCCTGCTATTGACCAGATATCCGCCAGCCTGCTGCACAATCCGTTCTCGGTCACCATTGCCCCCGAGGCTCCGGCCGCCGACACCGTCGACCAGGCGGTACACTTCGTTGAGAACAACGCCAAGCTGCCCCTCCTGACGGACCTGCTGGCGTGCAGCAGCAT
This sequence comes from Planctomycetota bacterium, assembly GCA_009908915.1. Classification (GTDB taxonomy): domain Bacteria; phylum Planctomycetota; class Phycisphaerae; order SM23-33; family SM23-33; genus JAAAOJ01. The sequence continues at coordinate 36,559 of JAAAOJ010000021.1, read as the reverse complement.
CACCAAGGCCATTGTCTTTACGCGCACAAAGCACCGGGCCGACACAATCGCCCGCAAGCTGGACCAGGCGTCGATCCCCGCCGCTGCCATGCATTCCAATAAGTCTCAGAACCAGCGGCAACGAACGCTCGGACAGCTGCGGTCCGGCAAACTTAGAGTGCTGGTGGCCAGCGATATCGCCTCGCGCGGCATTGACGTTGCGGACATCTCGCACGTGTTCAACTACGACATGCCCAACGAGGCCGAGACATACGTCCACCGCATCGGCCGAACCGGCAGGGCCGGCATGGAAGGCAAGGCCGTCAGCTTTTGCTCCGACGACGAGCGCCCGCTGCTGGCGCAGGTCGAGCGGCTGCTGACGAAGGAACTCGACGTCGCCGGCGGCCAACGGAAGGCCGCATCGGCCCCGTCGGCCAAGCCGGATTGCCGAGGGCAGCACAACCGTTCCAGGCGGGGACGCTGTCGGGCAATCCGCTGGTGATGGCGGCGGGGCTGGCGGCGTTGCGGGAACTGCGGCGGGCGGATCCTTATGAGGCTTGGGAAGATGCGACGGCGGAGATGGGCGAGGCGCTGCGGGAGGCGGCCGAGCGCATCAACGTGGGGCTGCAGTTCCAGGCGGTCGGCAACATGTTCACGATTGTCTTCAGCGATCAGCCGATCGAGAACTACAACCAAGCCCGGTCGGCCAACGCTGAAGCGTTCAGCCGCTTCTACCGCAGGCTGCTTCGCCAGGGCGTGCTGGCGGCGCCCTCGCCATACGAGGCCTGCTTCCTCAGCACCTGCCATCTCGATGAACGCACCCTCGCCGAGTTCCGCAGCACGCTGGTGGATTGCCTCGTTGCGTGTGCGGATCAACGCTGACGCTCGCCGTCGCGCCGACCACGTACGTCGAAGGCGGGACCATTGCGCCGCCGCACGCGGAGGTGAGCACCAACAGCTCAACACCAAACGCGCGCTAACGGACGCGGAGTCGAAGCGGTATCGCTCATCGCCGAGCGTCACCGTTCCGCCCCGCGAACGAACCGCCAGTATAAACGCTCGCGGGGCCGTTTTCCCAGCACGCATGCACAGAGTCACAGCAGGACATGCACATATCCTGTGCAGGTGGCCGTCCGAGGAGCCGTTCGTTGGCAATGGCATTCTCGGAATACTGCCGACGGGGCGGCCGAGTCTTGGCGTATTGCACACTGGCACGGACGTTGCACCTTGTCACGCGTTCGCAACGCAACCGGGGGGATGTATGCCCACAGGCATGACATACCACGCAAGAAAGACGAGGAGACCTCACTTGGTCGGACCGTACTACTTTGTCAGGCAGCACAAATATGCTCTCAGGGCGGCACTCCTCACGGCAGCCGTGCTTCTGTTGACGGCAGCCGTTTCGGCAGCGGACGATCAGCCCGGCGATGCCGCAGTCACACCGGCCGGTACATCGTCGACGTGGTTCGAGATGCCGGAGGTGCTGGTCACGGCCACGCGTGGCCAGGCGAGTACATTCGCCGCGCCCTACACGGCCTACCTCGTGCCGATGAACAGCTTCGCCAGCAACCGCATGCCTCGAACGACCACGATTGCCCTCGACAACGTTCCCGGCGTGATGGTCCAGAAGACCGGCCACGCACAGGGCTCGCCCTATATTCGCGGGTTCACAGGCTTTCGAAACGTGATGCTGATCGACGGCATTCGCCTAAATAACTCGATCTTCCGTGACGGGCCGAACCAGTACTGGAACCTGGTCGACCCCTATACCATCGACCGGCTGGAGGTCGTCAAGGGCCCCGCCTCGGTGCTGTACGGCAGCGACGCCATCGGAGGCACGGTCAACGCGGTACTCCGACAGCCGGAAATCGCCGGCGGCAAGCCGACGTGGTTCCGCCAACTGTACTCGCGCGTCTCGACGGCCGAACGCAGCTACAGCGGCCGGGCCGAGATCAACGCTTCCAACGGCAGCACGCTGGGCATCCTGACCGGCGGGACGTACCGCAACTATGGCGACGTCGATGGCGGTGGCGGCGTCGGCGTGCAGGACTGGACCGGCTATGAGGTCTGCAGCGGCGATGTCCGCATCGAGTACATGCCCGATCCGGATACGACCTGGACGTTCGCGCACTACCAGCTCTATGAGGACGACGCCTGGCGGACGCACAAGACGATCCACGGCATCAGTTGGGAGGGCACGACGATCGGCGACGAGTACCGACGGATTGTCGACGAAGGCCGATCGCTGACCTACGCCCGCTACCGGCGCGAGAAACTGAGCGAGTTCATCGACGTCATGGAAGTGACGGCCTCGGTCCAGACGCTCAAGGAAACGCGCTTCCGCAGTCGGTCGCGCGGCCGCCAGGATCACCAAGGCGTCGACGTCATCACGTACGGGCTTGGCGTGCAGTTCGAAACGCCCAGCGAGATCGGGCGATGGACCTACGGCCTGGAGTGGTATCACGACGATGTGGACTCGTTCAAACGCAACAACGGGGTCGAACAGATCCAGGGCCCGGTTGGCGATGACGCCCGCTACGACCTGCTGGGCGTGTATGTGCAGGACGAAATTCCACTGGGCGACCGTTTGTCGATCATCTTTGGCGGGCGCTATACGCATGCCGAGGCCGATGCCAACAAGGTTGAAGACCCGGACACCGGGGACCGCATTTCGATCCGCGAGAGCTGGGATTCGCTGGTCGGCAGTGCCCGCGTGAGCTGGTTTGTCGACCCGGAGGAGCACTGGAACGTTTTCGGGGGTGTCTCGCAGGGCTTCCGGGCGCCGAATCTATCGGATCTGACGCGGCTGGATACGGCTCGGTCAGATGAGATCGAGACGCCCTCGCCCGGCCTGGACCCCGAGAGATTCCTCAGCTACGAAGCCGGCGTCAAGGCGAAGTACGACAATCTCTCCGCCCAGGCGTCGTGGTTCTACACCGACATCGAAGACATGATCATCCGCACGCCGACCGGCCAAGTGGTCGACGGCAACAACGAGGTGACGAAGAAAAACGCCGGGAATGGCTATGTCCAGGGCGTGGAAGTCTCGGCCAGCTATCGCTTCCATCCGCAGTGGACGGTCTTCGGACAGTTCGCCTGGACCTACGGTGAGGTCGCAACGTATCCGACCTCGTCCCCCGTGACGCGGGACGAACCGCTCAGCCGCATGATGCCCCCCATGGGGCAGGTCGGCCTGCGGTGGGACCACCCGACGGAGAAGCTGTGGGTCGAGACGCGAGTGACCGGCGCGTGCGAAGCCGACCAGCTCTCGACGCGCGATCAGGGCGACACGCAACGCATTGGGCTGGGGGGCACGCCGGCCTATCTGACGGTCGATCTCCGCGCCGGCTGGGACATACAGGAGGGCCTGGACGTCTGGGCCGGGCTGGAGAACCTGACCAACGAGGCCTACCGCGTGCACGGCTCGGGCGTCAACGAGCCGGGTATCAATTTTGTCGCCGGCATGAAATGGCGATTCTAGAGCGACTCACACGTTGCCTGGCCAAGGCAGGTCCACATGGGACCGTACGAGAGACGATCAGACCGAACAATGCCGCATGCCCACCGCCGGCGTATGTGTCTGTGGGGATCGTTCATCCTCTCGGCGGTGGCTCATGCGGCTGCCTTGGCGGGCCTGTTGACGGTCAGCCAACTGGCGACGGCCCTCGCGCCGCCGACATCGAACTTCCGGCAGGGCGAGTCGGCCATCGTCACGCCGCGCGTCAAGGTGGGCGTCCCGCCGCAGCCGATGCAGCCGGAGGCCCGGCCCTCGCCGGCCGCGCCGGTCGCGACGCCGCCTGTCGCATCGCCGATCGTGCCGGACGAAGCACCGACCGACGAGCAATCGGCTACTGAATCGCTGCGCGACCTGACAGAGACGATCTGCGACGCTATCGATGTCGTCGATATCGACGCCTCCGTCGGTCCGTCACCGCCGGACACGTCAGAAAATGAGTGCGTGCCGCCAACGCTCTCACCGGCTAAACCGGCCGAGCAATCGCCAACCGCCGATCTCCCCCCTTCGCCGTCACCGCCTGCTGACGTTCCCGACACACCGAAAGCGCCGCCTATGCCGCCAATCCAAACTGCCGCGCGCGAGCCAGGCGTCCAGGCCGCCACCCCCAGCGCTCCCATCGTTCCACGCTATCCGCCGGCCTCCGTGCGTCGTGGACACGAGGGCCTCGTCGTCGTCCGTGCAACTGTCCGGGCTGACGGCGGCGTGAGCTCGGCAACGGTCGAGCAGTCTTCCGGGCATCGCCGCCTCGACCGGGCCGCCTGCGACGCGGTTGGTAAATCGCACTTCATACCAGCCCGTCGCGAAGGCCGAACGGTTGCCTGCACCGTAAGCGTTCCGGTCCGCTTTTCACTGCGGTAGCCAATGTCAGCAGCCAGCCGACATGGGCGGGCGAGGGGCAGAATCACGTTGCACGTCGTGCTCTCTGTTGTCTTCGTGACGCTGCGTCGCTATGCGGCCAGGATCGTTGACCATTGCCTCTGTGCCGTTCCACATGGCTGACCACGCGACTGGAAGTGTTCGAGGGACCACGAGATACTGCATGCATGTCGCTGGCCAAGGCGGGCCGATTATGGTAAACAGAAGGGAAGACTCGACGCCAGGCGGAAGTTGCCTCGGCCGGGGCGCATCGCATTCGCTGACGAACTGCCGCCACCCGGGAGTGTTCCTGTGACGATACGAATGCGCCTCTTGCGAGATGCGATGTTGATCACGCTGGTTCCCCTCGTGATCGTCGTTGCCTTCAACCAGGTCGTCATGATGCGGCTGGACGAAGAGGTCGGGGCCGTTTACCCCCCACCCCCCAAGCCGTCCCGCCGCCCCGCGCCGTCGGACGAGCAGAATCAAGTTTCTTATCAGCCGTAATCGCCCGACACCAACGGGCCGCTATTCGCCGGAGGGCGGCTCTTGCGGGACGCGCAGCTGCTCGCCGGCCTGGGCGGCCTGGCCGGACTGCTGGGCCATCTGCTCCCGGGCGGCTTGCTGCATGCGCACATAGCCCATGCGAAGCTCGTAGATGGCCTTCTCGATGAGCTTGGCCTCGTCGTTGTCGAGGTTGCCCTCGGTCTTTTCCTGAAGCACGGCCAGGGAGTCGATGTGGAACTTCGCCAGCTCCAGGTCAAGATAGCGTTTGCCGGTCTGCGGGTCTTCGACCCCGCCCAGGGCCATCATCGCCTGCGTCGCCAGCGTGTTCACCAGCGTGACGAAACTGGCCTCGGGGATCTGGCGCTCGCCGCCGGCTGCGGCCGGACCGGCCGCCCCGCCCTCGGTGCCTTGATCGGCTTCCTTGGCCAGCTCTTCCTTTTCCTTCTGGGCCTCCGCCTTCCAGTCCTCGTCCGTGATGATCTTCGGTTTCTCGTTATTCGGCGCGTCCTCAGCCATGGTTGTCCTTTCAGGTGGGTGTAAACAGCGTCTGGTGAATTGTATATGGATACGGCCCGAGGCCCCCTGAATGCAAGGTTTTCCGGAAAACCGGGAACCGCCGCCACGCACCGGCGTCCAATGCAGCGAACCCGAAACCCCGAAAGGAGAAACCATGCAAGCGCGTAGCATCCTTGTCATTGCCGCTGTTGCCGCCGCCGTCTTTGTCCTCGGGCAATTGCTGCTGCTGCCCGCAACAGCTCCCGCAACGCAGAATCTGACCACCATGGCCGCCCAGCAGAACGTTCCCCTTGAGGTCAACGGCTGCACGATCTCGGCCGAGGTGGCGGCCAAGGTCAAGCCTGGCGACAACCCGTCGGTGCAGTTCACCGTTACAAACACCACGGACCAGGACGTCAGCTTCGACCTGGCGGTCAGCGAGATGTCCGCCAATCAGATGCCGATGAGCCGGGCCATGGTCATGCCCTCGGAGTCCTGGAAAACGACCTGCCCGGTCGCCGTCAAGGCCGACGCAACCAAGGTCGTAACGCTGGTCTCTGAATCCAGGGCCAGGCAGTGGGATAACTTCCACTACGTCATCTCCACCGGCGACGCATCGATCCGCACGACACAGATCGGTACGAACGATCTGCCCGTGGCCGAGGACAACGCGGCCGAGGAGTCCGATGCGTGATTGGCGGGTCATTGCGGGCGCGATCATCGGCCTGGTCGCTACCGGCCTCGCGGTGAGCCTCGCGCCCGCGCCGCCTCGGCCAGTCGATGCGCTGGCCGGGGCCGGCCCAACGCTCAGCGACTGCGACGGTGCCCTAAGCGAGTTGGTCATTCACTACACCGCCGAGACGGCCGCCCTGACCGAAACGCCGTATCGCCAGTTTCTCGCCGCCCTGCCTGCCGGCGTCACCGTCCGCGTGGTGTGCGGCTCGCGCGACGACTGGCGGGACTTCCGCCGCCGCTGCGCCGATGCCGCGCCGTCCGTGCGCCCATTGATCGTCGAACATCCCATCACCTGCTGGAGTCGCGATCGCTGGCTGGCGTTGTCCAATGGCCGCCGGACCACACTGCTGACGCCCGCCGCCGAGAACGGCCAGGGCAGTTGGCCCCGCCGGGCCGGCGATGCACGCGTCGGCCGTGACCTCGCCGCCGCCCTTCCGGAGGTGGCGCACGTTCGCAGCGACCTGTACTTCGACGGGGGCGACTGCGTCGCCGACCGCCACACTGCCTTCATCACGCCCGACGTCACCGAACGCAACGTCGGCCTGAGCGTCCGCGACGTCGACGAGCTCCACCACCGCTTGCAGGCCGCGCTAAAGCGCCCCGTCGTCCTGCTCGACCGGGCCCCGCCGTACCACGCGGGCATGTACATGATGCCTGCCGGCGCCGGCCGTGTGGTCGTAGGCGACCCCTCATTGGCCGAGGGCGTGCTGGATGAAGCAACGCTCGCCGCCCTGCTGCCCTGCGGCGTGGAGACTTCCGTCGAGATGCAGCAGCGATTCGACGCCGTCGCCGACGCCTGCCGCGACGCCGGCTACGCCGTGACGCGCATGCCCACCATCGTCGGTACGGACGGCCGGACGTTCCTCACCTGGGTAAACGTGATAATCGACCAGCGAGACGACCGGCGCACCGTCTACCTGCCCGTCTTCGACGGCGCCGCGCCGCTCAATGCAGCCGCCACGGCGATATGGGAGTCACTGGACTGCGAGGTTCGCCCGATCAACTGCACCGGCAGCTACCGCCACTTCGGCTCGCTCCGCTGCCTCGTCAGCGTCCTCAAACGCCACGACTGACTATCGGCAAAACTTCTGGTGCGTAACAAACCCGCCTGCCGGTAGACAGGCTACGTGCCATACCAGACCAAAGCATTTCCATCGATCACCAGATCATTGATTCCGAATTCCCAAATCCGAATTCCGGTTGTCTGTCCTCTACGCCTTCCCTCCTCACCAAGAAGCTTCGACGCGACATACTGTGTCTTCTACTCCCTCTTCACGCCGACTTCGACTGTCCCGGTTCGCCGGCGGCGTAGGCCAGTGCGGCACGGACCAGGCCGGCGAACATCGGCTGGGGTCGCAGCGGGCGGCTGGTGAGTTCCGGGTGGAACTGGGCCGCCACGAAATACGGATGGACGCTGGGGGGCAACTCGAGGATCTGCATGATCGGATGCTGCGGGTGGCGGCCGGAGAACACCAGCCCCTTGCCCTCGAGCTGCTCGATGTAGGCCGGGTCCACCTCGAAGCGGTGGCGGAAGCGCTGACGGATATCCTCCGCCCCGCCGAACAACTCGGCCGCGACGGTCTCCGGCGTGATGATCACGTCCTGTCCGCCCAACCGCATATTTCCGCCAAGGCCTTCGATCTCCTTCTGCTCGGGCAGGATGGAGATGACGGCCTGGTCGCAGTCGGGATCCATCTCGGTGCTGTTGGCGCTGGCCAGGCCGCAGACATTGCGGGCGTATTCGATGACGGCCATCTGGAAGCCCATACAGATGCCCAGGTACGGCATGGCGTGTTCGCGGGCGTAGCGGATGCACTCGATCTTGCCCTCGGTGCCCCGTACGCCGAAACCGCCCGGCACGATGATGCCGTCGACGGCCGCGAGCTTCTCGGCGACATTCTCGGCCGTTACGTCGGTGGTGTCGATCCAGTCGATTCCTACCTTGGCGTCGTTGGCCACGCCGGCGTGCTCCAGGGCCTTGATGATGCTAGCGTAGCTGTCGCGCAGGGCCACGTACTTGCCCGTGATGCCGATGCGGACCTCCGTGCCGGCCTTCCCGATACGGCTGGCGAACTGCTGCCACGCCAGGGCGTTCTTGGCGTCGGTGGCGCTGTTGACACGACTGCCAAGGCCGAGAACCTGCACGACTTCGCTGTCCAGGCCGGCCTCGCGCATGCGGCCGGGCAGCAGGTAGATGCTCGGTAGGTCGTGCATGCTGAAGACGCGACGCATGGGCACGTTGGTGTAGACACTGATCTTCTGGCGGACCTTCTCGTCGACCTCGCGCTCGGCCCGGCAGGCGACGATGTGAGGGTTGATGCCGTACTCCATCAGCCGCTTGACGCCGAGCTGGGCGGCCTTGGACTTCTGCTCGCCGAGCGTCGGCGGGTCCAGCACGTACGTCAGGGCCACGAACATCACGTTCTCCGGCCCTTCCTCGTAGCTCAGCTCGCGCAGGGCCTCGATGTAGAAGGCGTTCTCGATGTCGCCGACGGTCCCGCCGACCTCGATGGCCACGATATCCGCGTCGTTCTTAACGGCCAGGCTGCGCAGGCGGTGTTTGACCTCGCCCGTCACGTGCGGAATCATCTGCACGTCGCGCCCGAGATAGCCGCCCGCACGCTCCTTGTCGAGGACGGTACGGTAGATCTGGCCGCTCGTGGCGAAGTTGGCGCCCGTCAGATCCTGGTCGAGCATGCGCTCGTAGGTGCCCAGGTCCATGTCCGTCTCCATGCCGTCATCGAGGACGAACACCTCGCCGTGGCGGAACGGGTTCAGCGTGCCCGAGTCGATGTTCAGATAGCCCTCGAGCTTGATCGGACTGACCGTCAGGCCCTTGTCCTTGAGCAGTTTGGCCAGCGAACTGGAGAAGATGCCTTTACCCAAGCCGCTCATGACGGTCCCGAAGACCGCTATGTACTTGGTGGAACCGGGCTTATATCCGTCCGGTAGAGGAGTGTAGAATTCCGTTTCATCGGTGTTATTGCGCACCGAACGCATGACATCCATTATATCGCTCATAATGGGAACGCAGTGTACCACCCCCCTCGCCCCCATACAACCCCGAGCCGAAATTCTCACGTTTTCCGTGCGACGATTGCCCTGCCAATCCGACAACCGTGCATAATTAGTATCGGTGGCGCCCCGTCATATCGAAGACGTACCGCGCCTTCCAGACAGCGAAGCCCCCGCCGCCGCCGATCAGCATCAGCTTGCCGGCAAATGTCAGTACGTGGGAAGCCGCCTGGTCGCTCGGCTCGCCTTCAATCTCGCGCTGGGTCCGCTCGATGGGCGTCCTCTCCTCGGCCGGTGCGGCCGCATGCCCGGCGATGAGCAACCCCACACCGATCAGGGCCAACGCCAGCAGAACGCCTCGCTGAAAGATCTTCTGGAACATGGGGTCCGTCCTTCTAGCAGTTCACCAATGACTGCACGGCAAAAAGAAAAAGGGAAAAAGAGCTACGACCGAGAGGAGGTCCTGCCCAGCGCCTTTGGCGTCGAAGCCTCTGGTCTGCCGCTGCGCGTCAGATGAGGTACGAACCCTCTCTCATGCTGTCAGCAGGTGAGGTTACGATCCCGATATACGCCCGACTTGCTCCACCACACAGAAAAATACGCCCGAGAGGATTCGAACCTCTGACCTCTTGCTCCGGAGGCAAGCGCTCTATCCAGCTGAGCTACGGGCGCTGATTCAAGCATGATTATACCGCCGCGCACGGGGCAATCAAGGCTGACGCGTCTTAATCAAGACGCCTTCCTCAAAAGGCAGATGACCGAAAAGCAGAACCTTTCTGTGACGCAAACGAGGAAATTACGTCACGAAAATGGATTGGACGGGTACTGCCTCGGAGTTCTGAGGGAGACGTTAATCAAAAATTGTTTGAAGCCTTAGCGCGCATTGGGTATAATACGTTAGGTTCCGATTATCACGCCGCATTCTTTACATACCTTACATACCTAGCGACCGACATTGAATCGGTAATTCATCGTGATTCCCGGGTGGCCCTGCCGATAGCTGTAATGCTAACAGGAACTAGTCTGTCATGGAACGGACACACATAAATCGACCCCGACACGGTTCACACTTCAAGCCGGAAGCTGTGCCTGAAGTGCAGATGATCTACGCGCCAACGGCCCCGTGCCCGCCGGGCGAATATCGCTACTACCGGTCGGTCCCGTGGCACCGCCGCAGCGGCGTGAATATCTTCCTGATCCTGCTGGGACTTCTGTGTCCGCCCCTGCTGTGGTGGGCCGTCGGAAACAGCCTCACCGGGCGAGTCTATATGCCGGCCAAGAACCGGGCCGGATACCTCCGCACGTGGTGCCCGGTCAGCAAGTTCGCGACCGTGATCGTCCTGGTCTTCCAGACGGCCGTACTGGCCTTGGCGATCCCCGCCCTGGCGACGGGACGCATCACGCCGCAGGGCCCGACAAACCAGGCCGTCGCCGAAACCGCCGATGAAGCCAAAGCCGACACCGATGCCCCGTCGGCCGTCTCCAGGACCTCCGACGACAACGCCAGCAACGCCGCCGGCATCGGCGAGTGACGCCTCCCACCGCCCTGCCCGCTTGTCCCCCCCCGTTGCCCCCTTGCAGCAGTCCGCTTGGACATGGATCGCGTCGCGAGGTTTTCTTTTATGAATGGGCTTGCCAACAGTCCCTATGAGTTTTTGCGCGGCGTAGCACCCGCTCCGCCGCGTGTAACGAACGCATATACCATGGAGTAGCAGGGTAGAGCCGTGCCGGCGTCATCCCTACAGGAGTGCTCCACCATGCACGAACTCAGTATGCTTGGTCGCATATGAACGGGCTGCCAACAGTCCCTATGAGGTCGAGGCGCTCTGCCGAGCATCAAGGAGCGGAAAGGCAGGCGAATTCGTGAACTCGAAGATTGGTAGATTCGTTGATTCGCAAGAGACCGAGTCTTGGGACGATGCCGCGAAGGCAAACAGCCCGGCCGCAGCAGCGATAGGCTTTCTAGACGGGCTGCTATGCCCGGCCGGGCCGCTTGGTTACAATGGGGCCATGCAACTGCCCACCATCCAACCGCGTTCGTCACGCCGCGTCAACGTCGGCGGCGTCGGCATCGGCGGCGGCTCGCCGGTCGTGATCCAGAGCATGACCAACACGCGCACCGCCGACCTCGACGAGACGGCCGAGCAGGTCGAACGCCTCGCCGCCGCGGGGGCTGAGTTGGTCCGCATCGCCGCCGCCACGGCCGCGGACACCGCCGTCCTGGGCGACCTCGTCCGCCGATCGCCCGTGCCCATCGTAGCCGACGTGCACTTCCACGCCGACCGCGCGCTGGAGGCCATCGACGCCGGCTGCGCCAAGATCCGCCTCAATCCGGGCAACATCGACGACGCGGCCCGCGTTCGACAGATCATCGCCGCGGCCACGGACGCCGGCTGTGCGATCCGCGTGGGCGTCAACGAGGGCTCGGTGGTCGGACGCTGCGGGGCCGAACTCGACAGCCAGCAACTCGCCCGGCCGCTGGCGGACCTGATGGTCAAGAAGCTCGCGGAGTACCTGACGCTGTTCGAGGAGGCCAGGTTCGGCAAGCTCGTGCTCTCGGCCAAGAGTCACGACGCCGTGACGACCATCGCCGTGAACCGGGAGTTGGCCAAACGCTACGAGCATCCGCTGCACCTCGGCGTGACGCATGCCGGCACGGCCCGGACGGGCGCGATCCGCTCAGCCGCGGCGATCGGGGCGCTGCTGGCCGAGGGCATCGGCGAGACGATCCGCATCAGCTTCGCCGGCGACCCGTTGAACGAAGTGACGGCAGCCACGGAGTTGCTCGCCTCGCTGCGGCTGCGGGAACGCACGGGCGTGGAACTCATCGCCTGCCCGACCTGCGGGCGGCTGCAAATGGACCTCACGCCGGTCATCGAAGCCGTCGAGCAGGCCTTGGACGAGATGGGGCGGGTGGCCCCACCGGTCACCGTGGCGATCATGGGCTGCGTGGTCAACGGCCCCGGCGAAGCCGCCAACGCCGACGTGGCGATCTGCGCCGGCAAGGGCAAGGCCGTCCTGTACCGCCACGGCGAGCGGGTCCGCAACGTCGCCCACTGCGACATCGTCGCCGCCGTACTCGACGAGGTCCGCACCATCGCCGACGGCGCCTGAACCAGCGCCGGCCGCGAAACCGCGGTGGCCCACGACACGCCCGTAGACTACACTCACGTTCTACATGACCCTGACCACTGGAGATCCCGCGCGATGCACATCACGATTGCCATTCTGCTGACGCTGTTGCTGGGCTGCTCGCTTTCGATGGCGACTGAACCCAAAGGCAAGCTCGAGGACGCCGCCGTCGTCAAGGTCCGAGACGACCTGGCGAACGTCCGGGCGAAACTTGACGCCGGCAAGGACGTGACGATCGCCTGGATGGGCGGCTCGATCACCCAGTGTGGCAACAACGGAAAGGACGGCTATGTCGTTCGCGTCTCGAACTGGCTGCAGGAGCAGTACCCCGGAGCGACCATCAACGTTGTGAACGCCGGCATCAGTGGCACGGGCTCGGACTTCGGCGCCAAGCGATTCGACCGCGACGTGCTGGCCGAGAAGCCGGACCTCGTGCTCATCGAGTTCTGCGTGAACGACGGCGACGCCGACCGAACGCGCGACATGGAACGCATGGTCCACAAGGCATGGCTGAACGACCCTATGATCGACATCGCCTTCTTCTACACGCTGGCCGACCGGCACCTCGAGCAGTACAAACAGGGGAAGTTGCCCTTTGCCGCGAGCTGTCACGAGCGCGTGGCCGAGCACTACGGCATCCCGACGATCGGCACGGCCAAGGTCGTTGCCGACGCCATCAATGCCGGCGAAATCGATTGGAAAGACTTCGCCAATGACGGCTGCCACCCCACCCCCACCGGCTACGGACTGTTCGTCGAGCACTTCAAGGCGGTCCTGCCGAAGCTGCTGGCCACGGGCAAGCCGGCCAAACACGAACTGGCCAAACCGCTGAGCGACAACGTCCAGGTCTACCCGCCGACGCTCAAGGCCGAAACGTTCACGCCGCCGACCTTCAAGAACGCTGACGGCAAGGAAGCGGCTGAGTCGTACGCCCTGCCGACCGTCGGCAAGCACTGGGTGGGCGAGCCGCAGTACGACAACGCCGACGGCAAGGCCCTGTGGCGACTGGCATGGATTGACCGCCAGAAGGCCGCCACCGACGAAACCTGCGGCCTGGAGCGAAAGCTCTGGGACGGCAATGAGATGGAGTGGTTCGGCGAGGACGAGTGTTTCACGGGTCCCGGCGGACAGGGGCTGATCCACGCGAAGCACGGCCACGGTAATCAGCTGGGCCTGGCCCAGAAGGAAGCGGGCGTTTTGTTGTTCATCGCGCCGAAGACGGGCGTGTACGAATTCGCCGTCGCCTCCTCGGGCGTGGGAACGTGGAAGAGCGAGGACATGATCTTCTCCCTGCAGGTTGCCAGGGTCGACTGGGGCAAGGAGAAGGGTACGTCGCTGGCTTTCTACAAAGCCGCCAATAAGGACGCCAAAGACATCCATTTGACCGGGACGGTCACGATGACGGCCGGCGAGGCACTGGCCTTCATTCCCGCCACCAACGCTCCGTGGTACATCGGCGGTGCGTGGCAGAACCTGACCGTCGGCATCGGCTACTACGGCGAGAGCGACGCATAAAGCACGGGCGAGTTGGCTACTTGCGGCTGGCCTGTGTCCACCACGTCCGCCAGTACTCGATTGTGCGTTGCTTTTCCTCGTCGGAGGTCTTCGGGTCGTAGGAGCGACGACGGCCGGTGAGGGCGCCGAGGGCGTCGCAGATTCGCATGCGGGCGACGTCGCCGTCGAGGGCCAGCGCCTCGACGAGGGCGCCGAGCGTGGCGAGCGGCATGTTTTTGCCGAAACAGGCGAGCATGCGGGCGGCCTGGCCGCGGACGCGCGCATCGGGGTCTTCCAGCAGCTTCGTCAGCCGGGCAACGGGAGCATCGCCGGCGAGTTTGTTCATGGTCCGGATGGCCGTCGTCCGCACGCGCGGCTCGTCGCTGTCCAGACCCATCTCCAGGAGTTCGGGTGGCGCCGCCTTGCCGAAGGCAACGAAGCCCAGCAGCGCGTAGGCCGTAAAATGCGGCGCGTCAAGCTCCTTGGCCCGAGCGACGATGGCGGCGTTGAGTTCGTCGCTGCCCTGCTTGGGGCCGTGGTAGGCGGCCACCGTCCGCACGCTCCCGTGGGTGTCCTGCAGCAGCTTCGTCAGGGCGGCGACGGCGCGGGGGTCGCGGATGTCGGCGATGCTGGTGGCCAGCCACATCCGCGAAAAGGCCGGCCGCTTGCGGTCGTTGACGGTCTCGATGAGCACGGGCAGCACGCTGGGACCAAGACGCACCGCGGCGTGGTGGGCCGCCCGGGCTGACCAGGCATCGCGATCGAACTGGGCGAGCAGTTCGGCCAGGAAGGCCTCGCGACGGGCAGCGGACAGCTTGTCCAACTCGGGTGGGATGACCTCGACCGTGGCCAGGTTGCTCTTGAGCAACGTCGGCCGCTCGCCCGCCTCGACGTAGAGACAGACCATGATCGCCGTCGGGCCAAGTGCCAGGGCCTTTGTCACCGGGCCGAGCGGCTTGGCGTCGGCCGGCTCACCGACCTTGTAGGCGTCAAGAAACCCAACGCCGCGCTGGTAGCGATAGAGTTTCACGCCGGCGACGTCTCGTCGGAGTACGTCAATCGACGCGCCGCCGGACAGTTCGTCCGGCCAGGCCTTTACGTCGTTGCCCACCGTGAACCGCGCAGAGAAATACTGCTTCGCGTTGCGTCCCGCGCCCTGCTGAACGATCAGCCAGCCGAAGGCTTGCTCCGTCTCCCGCAGCGCCGCAGGTAGTTTGGTGGCCTCGCCGCCAATGTTCCGCATCCGCACATGGAGGGGCATGCTGCCGCCCCAGCGTGCCTCATCGACGGCTGTCAGCGATATCTGCAGGCCGGCCTTGGCGTCTCCCCAGGCGGGGTCGTCCGCGGCGGTCGTGGCTTCGTTCGCCGACGCGACACACGCCACCAGAAGCAGTGCAACCATCAGTAAAGTCGAGTGCGTTGCCATGTCTGCATGATATCGACCGCCCACGCGAGCGACAAGCCAAGCCTCGTCATCCGGCCAGATCGGTCAGGATGTCCATGCCCTGGCGAAGTTCCTCGTCCGTCGTGGCGTAGCTGATACGGAAGTGCGTGTCCCGCGTCGAAAAAACACTGCCCGGGATGATCAGCACGTTGTTCTCGATTGCCTTGGTGACGAAGGCCGTTGCATCCCCGCCGGGAGCGGGCACGAAGGCATAGAACGCGCCGCCGGGCCGGACCAGACCGAAGGCATTGCCGAGCGAATCGGCCACCGTGTCGCGCTTGCGACGATAGGCGGCAACCCGCTCGGTCATGTCGGTCTTCATGGCTTCCATCGCGGCCACCTGGGCCATGCTGGGCGCACAGACGAAGGTGTACTGCTGCAGCATGGTCATCTTCTCCAGGACAGCCTGTGGGCCGGTCGCCCAGCCGATGCGCCAGCCGGTCATGGCGTAGCTCTTGGAGAAGCCCCGCAGCAGCAGCGTGTTGTCGTAGATCGAGGCGATTGACGAAAACGGCTGATCGTAGCAAAACAGGTTGTAGATCTCGTCGGAGACCACCAGCAAACGGTGCCTCTCGGCGAGATCGGCGATGGCCTGAAGTTCTTCCGGCGTATAGACCGCGCCGGTCGGGTTGCACGGTGAGTTGATGATCAGCATCCGCGTGCGGTCGGTGATGGCGTCGGCCAGCCTGTCGATGTCCGGGCGGAAGTCGTCGTAGGTGTCGACCGGGACGGGCACGCCGCCGGCGAGGTTCACCAGGTGCGAGTACATTACAAAGTACGGGTCGAGGAAGACGACCTCGTCGCCGGGGTCGACCAGCGTCTGGATCGCCAGCAGCAGTCCGCCGCTGACGCCGGAGGTGACCAGGTACGGCCGCTCGGACGCGTCGGCCCAGCCGAACTCGTCGCGGCACTGCTCGGCGAGCATCGCGCGGAGGGCCGCCGTGCCTTGCGTCTGGGTGTACTTGTTGTGGCCGGCCCGGATGGCTTCGATGGCGGCGTTTTTGACCGTTTCGGGTACGTCAAAGTCCGGCTGGCCGATCGAGAGGTTGATCGGATTGGGCATCTTGGCAGCCAGGTCGAAGACCTTGCGGATGCCGGATGCGTCCAGCATGGCCATGCGTTCGGCGATGGTGTGCGGGTGCTTGCTCATGTCGTCTCGCGGGCCCGGCCCGCGCCTCCGTGGTGGGCTCGTCCACGCGGGACGGCCCCGCTGTCAAACAAGCCGCGATCGTGCCGCCGACGAATCGAAGGTCGATCCACGTGCGGACGATCGCGGCTTGCGCGATAATCCGAATAACGGTGAGACGATCAGGCCTCGGCGGCTTCGCCTTCGGCGGCCTCGGCGCCTTCCTCGCCCGCGGCGCCTTCGAGCTCTTCGGTAGCGTCCTCTTCCTTCTTCTTGGTTCCTGCACGGCTGCTGCGGATGCGCAGCTTTGGCAGGCCGAAGGGGCTGTCGTCCTCGGGATCGAAGTTGCCTTCTTCGATCATGCGGTCAATGCGTTCGGCGCGTGTGAGCACCGCTCGCCGGCCGGTCAGCCCGCCGCTGGATTTCAGGGTCCTGTCCATTGTCATGGTCTCACGTCTCCTTGGGGGGTCGTTGCAGCGCAGATAGCCGGCCGCGGCATCATCCGCAACCGAAGCTCACCTGGCATGTACATGCCTACTTCCGCTCGACCTTGCCGGATACCCAGAACGGCTGGGCCCGGCCCTGGCGTTGCTGTCGGAAGTCGTAGGTTCCATAGGTTTCGAAATACGCTTTGCCGACGCGTTCGACCTTGCGCACATGCTCGGCCGCGGCGTCGCTGTCGCGATCGGCCACGCCCAGCAGGCTCCAGACCACGTAACGGCGGTTATCGCCGGTACCCATGATCTGAATGTCCGCGGGCAGGTCGTGCCGCGCGGCAAACTGCATGATGCGCTCGGCCTCGGCGAGGTCCTCGTCGTCCGTGCCGCTCAGTGTCTGGATGACCAGGTACTGGCGACGCGGATCGCGTTGGCCGGTCTGTGTGGCCTTGACCGGCTCGGTCGTGGGACTCATCGGGCGCAGGCCCTCGATCGGCGGCAGGGCCGGGATCTCGGCCTGCCCGGCGTCGGCAGGTTCGGCCGGGGCGAATGTCTTCGGGGCTGTCAGTCGCCCCAGCAGGAACATCAACACCAGCAGGATCATCACCACGCCGATGGCCACCATGGCCTTCAGCACCGACAGCGAGATGCTGACCCGTTGGCCGGCAATGCTCAGCCATGGCTCGGACCGTCCCGCTGACGCAGGCGGCGGTGTGGTTTCCTTCTGCTCGGGCACGCCGGTCAGTTCGCGGGCGTAGGCCCCGACGAATTCCTGCTCGTGCGGCGTCAGTTCCGGCGGCGCCTCGGGCCGGTTCTCCTCGGCAGGTTCCTCTGCCGCAACTGGCCCAACCTCCACGGGTTCGTCCGCTTCGAGGTCATCGTTGGCCGGTGCGTCGACATCGTATTGGGTTTCTTCGTCGGCCTCGGCAGCGGTCTCCTCGTCGACCTCATCGTCGACGATCCCGTCGGCCTGGCCCTCATCGACCGGCTCGTCGCGGTCGTCGTCTTCGGTGTCGGGCTCTGCGGGCGCGACCTCCTCGGGCAGGTCACCCTCGGAGGCAACAATCGCCACGTCCTCGGCCGCCTCGTCGGGTCCGCATTTACCGTCCGGCGTCGTTTCCTCGGCGGCCCCGTCGGTTTCCAATGGAGCGGGCGCCGGCTCATCGGCCTGTTCGGCCGCCTTGCGCCGCATCCACTCGGGCACCTTCGTTGCCGACCCCGGATTGTCCTGTTGCGAGAGTATCTCGAACAGGGCCATGGGATCCTTTTTCTTGCCCACGGCGAAGCTCCTTCCCGCCGCTCCAAAGACAGACATTCCATGCAGACCAGTGCCTGCCGATAAACTATGCGATGCTAGGGATTCAGGCCGATTCTGTCAAGCGCCGTTCTGGACTCACATCGACCGGGGTTCGGTCGGAATGTGGTGGCATACGGACCAGCCAGCGTTTCTTCGCTTGGACCTCTCTGCCCGGGGAGCGTAATCATGTTGAAATGCGCCATGGACGACGTTGTCTCACCGCCACCCAATTGCGGCCACACCTTCGACCGGATCGCCGCCGAACGACGCGGCCGGACCGCCCGCCAACCGGCAGGTCGCGTCCGGCCGACCCGCGGCTTCCGCCTATTGACAGAAGCGGCCGGGGCGTCTAGGCTCTGGGGCGTTGGCAATCGTAGCGGCCGCCAGTCCGGAGACCACCATGACCGATGTAGCTGAAATCCGCAAGACGCTCGAAGCCCACGGCCAGGAGCACCTGCTGGCGTTCTACGACGATCTCAACGAGGAACAGCAGGACCTGCTGCTCAACCAGCTCGTCGCCATCGACTTCGACCAGATCGACGATCTGAGCGAGCAGTTCGTCAAGCACACGCCCGAGGTCGAGATCCCCAGCGACCTACGGCCGCCCGAGACCGTGCCCTACGGCGGGGGCGACCAGGCCGAGGAGGCCCGGCGCCGCGGCGAGCAGCTTGTCGCCGAGGGCAAGGTGGCGGCCTTTACCGTCGCCGGCGGCCAGGGCACGCGCCTCGGTTACGAAGGACCCAAGGGCTGCTTTGAGGCCACCCCCGTCGTCAACAAGCCGCTGTTCCGCCTGTTTGCCGAGAAAATCCGCGCCGCGGCCACTCGTCACCGAACGACGATCCCGTGGTATGTCATGACCAGCCCGATCAACGACACGGCCACCAAGGCGCACTTCCGCCAGAATGACTACTGGGGGTTCAGCCCGAAGGACGTGATCTTCTTCGAGCAGGGCACGATGCCGGCCATCAACTACGACGGCAAGCTGATGTTGGCGCGGCCCTACCGCCCCGCCACCAGCCCGGACGGCCACGGCGGCAGCCTGACCGCTATGCGAAAGAGCGGCGCGCTGGACGACATGGTCGACCGTGGCATCGAGGTCATCAGCTATTTCCAGGTCGACAATCCGCTGGTCAACAGCATCGACGCGACGTTCATCGGCCTGCACGACCTGGCCGGTGCGGAGATGTCCGCCAAGGCCCTGCCGAAACGCCACCCGCTGGAGAAGTTGGGCAACTTCTGCGTCTCGGACGGCACGATCCACGTGATCGAGTACTCCGACATGCCGGACAACCTGGCCTACGCCACGCGCGAGGACGGGCGGCTGAAATTCTCGGCCGGCTCGATCGCCATCCACATCATCTCGCGCGAGTTCGTCGCGCGCCTGACCGAGGGCGGCCGCTGCAAGCTGCCGTGGCACCGCGCGGACAAGAAGGTTCCGTACATCGATCCGGAAACCGGCGAGCAGGTCCAGCCCGAACAGCCCAACGCCGTCAAGCTTGAGATGTTCGTTTTCGATGCCATGCAGATGGCCGAGGAGACGGTGATCTACGAGACCCGTCGCGAAGAGGAGTTCAGTCCGATCAAGAACGCCGACGGCGCCGACTCACCGGCGACGAGCCTGCACGACCAGGTCCGCATGTGGGCCAACTGGCTCGAACGGGCCGGCATCGAGGTGCCGCGCGACGCCGACGGCCAGGTCGCCGCGGCGATCGAAATATCACCCCTGTTCGCCGACTCCGCCGACGAACTCGCCGCCAAGGTCGACAAGTCCATCAGCATCTCGCCGGGTCAGAGCTTTTACCTCGGCTCGCGCGGACAAATCGGCGGCTCGCGCTGAGAAAGCAATGGTTGCAGATTGCCAGGCTGCTGATCGAGCACGGCGCCGACCGACATCTGAAAGAGGAGTTCGGGAACACCCCCGCCGATACTGCCAAGGAGGAGGGCCACCGGGAGATGATGGAGTTGCTCGAATGCGAGTCGAGCGAGTTTGTCTCTTCGCGTTCTACTGTCAGGCCAGAAGAGCCGACACGCAGACAGCCAACACCGCAGACAGCATGGGCACGACAGGATTTCCACAAACCGCTCCAAGCGCAATGCTCAAGAAGGAGCAGGGCGGTCGTGGATTGTCAGACATGCAGCGCGTAGAATGAGCCGAAAGGGCACGCCACAGGAGCTTGTTCGACATTCCAGCCCGTGTGGCTGAAGGCGAAGACGAAAGGTCACGACCGCATGAGCCGACATGTCGCATTCGTTCCGGCGGGGATGCTGACGCTGCTACTGACAGGCTGCGGGCTGCCCCGCCACGACCACGCCGTCTTCGACCGCTTCCGCGACGACGCCCGCGGCGCGTTCGAGTCCAAGCTGACCGCCGCCCTGCCCGCCGTCGAGCAGTTGCCCGCCCAGCCGACCCTCGACGACTACGTCGCCTACGCCGCCCTCCACAACCACCGGCTGGAGGCGGCCTTCAATCGCTGGAAGGCGGCCGTCGAGCAGGTGCCGCAAGCCCGGTCGCTGCCGGACCCACGTTTGAGCTACCGCTACTACATCAGTGAGGTTGAGACGCGCGTGGGGGCCATGCGGCAGGGCGTGGGCGTCTGGCAGACCTTCCCGTGGTGGGCCAAGCTCGTGCTCCGTGCGCGGCAGGCCAGCGACGCCGCCCGGGCCGCCGAGGATGCCTTCCGGCAGCAGCGGTGGCAGTTGCGGCAGCGCGTCGCCGACGCCTACTGGGAGCTGTACTACCTCGATCGCAGCATCGAGGTCGTCGCCGAGAACCGCCGCCTCGTCGAGCACCTCGAAGGCGTGGCTCGCACAGAGTACAAGGCCGCCACCGCCAGCCATCCCGACGTGATTCGCGCCCAGGTGGAACTGGGCAAGCTCGACGATCGCCTCAAGAGCCTGCAGGACCTTCGCGGCCCGGCCGCCGCCCGGCTGAACGCGGCGCTGAACCGACCGGCGTCGGCCGAGGTGCCCGCGCCTGCGCCCATCAAGCAGCCCGCTGTCGCGTTGGACGATGAATTGCTGATGGCCGAGATGCTGCAGTCCAATCCGGAACGGGCGGCCATGCTGCGAGAGAACTGCCGCACGTACGATCAGATTAAGCTGGCCAAACTTGCCTACGTGCCGGACCTCACGCTCGGCGCGGACTACACCGACATCAACGATTCGACGGCCGGGCGACACCCCGGCGACGATGGCAAAGACGCGGTCGCCGTCACGGCCAGCGTCAACGTGCCGATCTGGATCGAACGCATCGAGGCCGGCATTCGCGAGGCCCGCCACCGGCATCGGGCGGCCGTTCTCGCCTCGCGGCAGAAGGAGACCGATCTGGCCGCCGAGTTGAAGCAGGCCATCTACAACTACCGCGACGCCGAGCGGAAGTTCCATCTCTACAGCCGGACGCTGCAGCCCCAGGCCGAGCAACTCGTCAAGACGCAGGAGTCGGCCTTCCGCGGCGGGACGAGCAGTTTCCTGGATCTCGTCGATGCCCAGCGCGTGCTTCTGGAGTTTGCCCTCGCCGCCGACCGCGCGCGGGCCGATCGCGCCAAAGCCCTCGTCCGCATCGAGGCGATGCTGGCCGGACCGGTCACCGCTGTCGGCAAGCAGAGATGAAACCTCCGCAGCCGGTCGTTCGTTCTCTGAATGTCTGCATGAACAACCCGTACGAGGTGGTGCATGAATGCCGACCGTGACAAGTCGACCTTTGCCCGTATGGACCTCGCCCGCGCGGGCAGGTTCCTTGCCACCCGGGGCGGCTGGGTGGTTGTCGCCGTCGTCAGCCTGTTGCTGGGCATGCTGCTGCAGGCGGCGTTTACGCCGAAGCGGCCGGTTGCCCGTGGCCAGGCGGACGGCCATGGTCGGCGCGCCGAGATCGAGGAGTGGACCTGCTCGATGCACCCGCAGGTGCGTCGCAGCAAACCGGGCCTCTGCCCGATCTGCAACATGGACCTGGTTACGGTAACCGACCAGGGCGGTGCCCGCGGCGCGCCGGTCTTCACCACCAGCCGGGCCGGGGCGGCCATGATGGACATCCGTACGACCCCGGCCGAGCGACGGTACGTGACGCGCGACGTCCGGATGGTTGGCAAGGTGGACTATGACGAGACGAAGCTGGCCAGCATCGCGGCCTGGGTGCCCGGTCGCATCGACCGCCTGTACGTCGACAGCACGGGCGTGCCCGTCTCGGCCGGTGAGCATCTGGCCGATCTGTACAGTCCCGACCTGCTGGCCGCTCAGGAGGAGTACATCCAGGCCCGCCGCGCCGTCGAGGGGCTGGCCGCCAACGGCGGCGGCATCGTCGCCGAGAGCACCCGCGCCACGCTGGAAGCCGCCCGCGAGAAACTCCGACTGCTGGGCATCTCGCAGGAGCAGGTCGCCACCATCGCACAGCGGGGCAAGGCCGACGATCACATGACGATCAGCTCGCCGGTCGGTGGCATCGTGGTCGACAAGCACGCCCGCGAGGGCATGTACGTGCGGACCGGCATGCGGATTTACACGGTGGCCGACCTCTCGCAGGTGTGGGTGCGGCTGGATGCGTACGAGTCGGACCTGGCCTGGCTGCGGTACGGCCAGCCGGTCGATCTGACGACGGTGGCCTACCCCGGCGAAACCTTCAGCGGCACGATCAGCCTGATCCATCCGGTGCTCGATGCCGGCACGCGAACCGTCAGTCTCCGCGTCAACGTGCCGAACCCCGACGGGCGACTGAAGCCCGGCATGTTCATCCGGGCTGTCGCCCGTAGCCGCCTGGCCGGCGGCGGACGCGTCATGGAGCCGCAACTCGCCGACAAGTACATCTGCACGATGCACCCCGAGGTCATCGCCGGCGAGCCCGGCCAGTGTCCCGAGTGCGGTATGGACCTGGTGGCCACGTCGGCCCTGGGGTACGTCTCGGCCGACGAGGCCGCCGAGGTTGCGCCGCTGGTGATCCCCGCCTCGGCGCCGCTGGTGACCGGGCGGCGGGCGATCGTCTACGTGGCCGATCCGACGGCTGACGTGCCGACCTACGAGGGCCGCCAGATCGTGCTCGGCCCGCGGGCGGGCGAGTGGTACATCGTCCGCGAAGGGCTGAAGGCGGGCGAGCGGGTGGTGGTGCGGGGCAACTTTCTGATCGACAGCGCGCTGCAGATCCAGCTCCGCCCGAGCCTGATCTCGCGCATTGCCGAGTCGCCCGTGGAGACGGCCGCCGCACGCACGCCGGCCCCGCCGGCCGAGCTTGGCCCGGAGTTCATCGAAGCCCTGGGCAAGGCGCTCGACGGCTACGTTGCTATCCAGCGGGCGCTTGCGAATGACAACCTGGACACGGCGCGGCGAGCCGCGGCGGATGCGGGTCAGGCCATCGCGGCTGTCGATGTCAACTCGCTCGACGGCAAGGATCGACAGGTCTGGACACGCCGGGCCGAGGCTGCCGGCGAGGCGCTGTCGCGCCTGGGCGGGGCCGACGACATCCAAGCCGCCCGCTCGCAGTTCCTGGAGATCTCTCAGCAGGTCACGGCCCTGCTGCGGCGGTTTGGCGCCGCGGGGCGAACGCTGAATCACATGCACTGCCCGATGGCGTTCAACAATGCCGGGGCCGACTGGTTGCAGGTCGGCGAGACCGTCGCGAACCCGTATTTCGGCGAGCGCATGCTGCGCTGCGGCGAGGTGGTCGAGACGTTCGAGCCAGCCGCCGCAAACGCCGGGGGCAATGATGAGTAGCCCGCGCGACCAGCTTACGCCGGAACAGCGCGGCCCCGTCGGGCGACTGCTCGGCTGGTGCCTCGCCAATCGTCTGATCGTGGTGCTCGGTGTCCTGGCCGTCGTCGGCGTGGGCCTGTCGGTCGCGCCGTTCGACTGGGCGCTGCCGCTGCCGCGGCGACCCGTGGCGACCGACGCCATTCCCGACATCGGCGAGAATCAGCAGATCATCTTCACCCGCTGGCCGGGCCGCTCGCCACAGGACGTACAGGACCAGATCAGCTACCCGCTGTCGACGGCCCTGCAGGGCATCGACGGCGTGGAGACTATCCGCAGCCTGTCGATGTTCGGCTTCTCGACGATCTACCTGATCTTCGAGGAGGACATGGGCTTCGACGCCTCGCGCTCGCGCATCCTGGAAAAGCTCGAGAGCCTCCAGGCGGGGGAGGACTATCCCGAGGGCACGAGCCCGCAACTCGGCCCGGACGCCACGGCCCTGGGGCAGATCTTCTGGTACACGCTTGAGGGCCGCGACCCGACCACGCGCTCGGCCCGAGACCCGTACGGCAAGCCGGTCGGCGGCTGGGATCTCGAAGAGCTGCGAACGGTCCAGGACTGGTTCGTCCGTTACGCGCTGGCCGCGGCCGACGGCGTCAGCGAGGTCGCCTCGGTGGGCGGCTTCGTTCGCGAATATCAGGTGGACGTGAACCCCGACGCGATGCGTCACTACGAGGTGTCGCTGGAGGAGGTCGCCGCGGCGGTGCGGCACTCGAATGTCGACGTGGGGGCCAAGACGCTCGAATTCAACAATGTCGAGTACTTCCCCCGCGGCGTGGGGTTCATCGAATCGGTCGAGGACATCCGCAAGAGCGTCGTGACGGTGCGCGATCACGTTCCGGTGCTCGTCGAGAACGTCGCCGACGTGCATCTCGGGCCGGCCCTGCGGCGCGGCGTGCTGGACAAGGACGGGGCCGAGGCCGTCGGCGGCGTGGTGGTCGCGCGGTACGGCGAGAATCCGTTGATGACGATCAAGAGCGTCAAGGCGAAGATCGAGCAGGTCCGCCCGGGCCTGCCGGCGAAGGTGCTCATCGACGAAGCGACCGCGACGGAGGACGTGCGGGCCTTCGCGGCGGCCAACGGGTTTGAAGCCTACGACGAGGCCGGCGAGTTGAATCAGGACGTCTGGCTGAAGCACCTGCGCGGGACGCCTCGCGAGGCCTGGCCGGCGTGGGTGACAATCAGCCAGGTCACCATCGTGCCGTTCTATGATCGGACGGAGTTAATATACGAAACGCTGGGAACGCTGCGGTCGGCCCTGACCGAGCAGATCCTGGTCACATTCATCGTGGTCGTCATCATGGTCGTCCACCTTCGCAGCAGCATGCTCATCGGCGGCATGCTGCCCCTGGCCGTGCTGCTGTGCTTCATCGCGATGAAGCTCTTCGGCGTGGACGCGAACATCGTGGCCCTGTCGGGCATTGCCATCGCCATCGGCACGATTGTCGACATGGGCATCGTGATCTCCGAGAACATTCTGCGCCACCTTGAGGACGCCCCCGCCGACGTGCCGCGCCGGCAGGTTATCCACCGGGCGGCCAGCGAGGTCGGCAGTGCCGTGTTGACCGCGGTCGCGACGACGGTCGTCAGCTTTCTGCCGGTCTTCACGATGGCTGGCCAGGAGGGCAAGCTCTTCCGGCCGCTGGCGTTCACCAAGACCTTCGCGTTGATCGCCTCGATCCTGATTGCGCTGACGGTGCTTCCCGCGGCGGCGGAGCTTCTCTTCTGCTCGCCGGTTCGCAGGCGGCGTTGGCGGGCGCGGCTGTACGGCGGGCTGGCCGGCGTCGGCGTGTTGCTGGCCGGGTACG
The DNA here is from genome assembly GCA_009908915.1 of Planctomycetota bacterium. Taxonomy (GTDB): domain Bacteria; phylum Planctomycetota; class Phycisphaerae; order SM23-33; family SM23-33; genus JAAAOJ01. The sequence continues at coordinate 10,985 of JAAAOJ010000021.1, read as the reverse complement.
GCGTGGGGCAGATCTCGGGGCTTTGGGTACTGGCCGGTGTGGCGCTGGCTGGCTGGGCACTGGCCGAGATGGCCCGCGAACGCCTGCCGGAGGCCGTCAGCCGACGCATGCCGTGGATCGTCAGCGGCGTGGTGGCCGTGCTGGTGACGGTGTTGCTGGCGAGCGTCTGGGAGCCGCTCGGGCCCCAGCGGGGCATGGTGCGGAATGGCCTGTTCGTGGGTCTGCTCATCGGCGGGCTGCTGGGCGGCTTCAAGCTGTTCATTCGGGCCTACCCGTGGCTGCTGCGACGGGTCCTGGCGCACAAGGTTGCGTTCATATCGCTCGTCGGCGTGGTGATGCTGCTGGGCGTGCTGGCCTGGCGCGGCTGGGAGGCGACCTTTGGCTGGCTCGCCGATGCCGTCCCGGCCGTCGACCTGCGAAGCACGACCGCGTGGGTCGGCGCCAGCCAGCGATGGCCCGGGTTGGGCCGGCAGTTCATGCCCGATCTCGACGAGGGGGCGTTCCTCTTCATGCCCACGACCAGCGCCCACGCCTCGATCGGCCAGGCCCGCGAGATACTCGCCCGCCAGGACATGGCCTTCCACGCGCTGCCGGAGGTCGAGCAGGCGGTGGGCAAGATCGGCCGGGCCGAAACGCCGCTGGATCCCGCGCCGGTGTCGATGATCGAGACGATCATCACCTACAAGCCGGAGTTCCGGACCGACGCGTCCGGCCGACGGGTCAAGTATCGGATCGCCGAGCCGGGCGCTGCCTCCATTGACGACCAGACCGGCCGGGCCTTCGCCGTCGACACCGACGGCGAGTTGATCCCGGACGATGACGGCTCGCTGTTTCGCAACTGGCGGCCGGAGATCCGCAGCCCCGAGGACGTCTGGGACGCCATCGTCGAGGCCGGCGACATTCCGGGCACGACGCGGGCACCGCGGCTCATGCCGATCAAGGCCCGCATCGTCATGCTGCAGAGCGGGATGCGCGCGCCGATGGGCGTGAAGATCCAGGGGCCGGACCTGCTGACGATCGAGCAGGTCGGCCTGCAGATCGAGCGGCTGCTCAAGAAGGTCCCCGGCGTACAGCCGGACGCCGTCCAGGCCGACCGCATCATCGGCAAACCGTACCTTGAGATCATCCCCGACCGTCAGGCCCTTGCCCGCTACGGCGTGAAGATGGCAGACTTCCAGGACGTGGTCGCGGTGGCCGTCGGCGGGCGAACGGTTACGTGGACGGTCATGGGCCGACAACGCTTCGCCGTCCGCGTCCGCTACCAGCGCGAACGGCGCGACAGCATCGAGGCGCTGGGGCGCATCCTGGTGGCCGGCAAGGACGGCTCGCACGTGCCGCTGGAACAGCTCGCCTCCATCCGGTATGTCCGCGGCCCGCAGGTGATCAAGAGCGAGGAGACGTTCCTGGTCGGCTATGTACTGTTCGACAAGCTCGACGGCGAGGCGGAGATCGACGTTGTCGAGCGGGCCAAGGCGTATCTGGAGGCGAACCTCAACCAGCCGGCCGGCGTGAAGATCTCCTTTGCGGGCAACTACATCAACCAGCTTCGCTCGCAGCGGACGCTGGCGATTGTCCTGCCGGTGGCGCTGGCGGTGATCTTCCTGATCCTCTACGTCCAGTTCAAATCGGTCGTCACAACGCTGCTGGTATTCTCGGGCATCTTCGTTGCCTGGGCGGGCGGGTTCGTCCTGCTGTGGCTGTACGGCGAGGCGTGGTTCCTCGACCTCAGTGTCTTCGGCGCCCACATGCGCGACGTCTTTCAGGTGGAGACGATGACGCTGACGGTGGCCGTGTGGGTGGGCTTCCTGGCGCTGTTCGGCATCGCGACGGACAACGGCGTGATCCAGTCGACGTACCTGGATCAGGTCTTCCGCGAGCGGCAGCCGGATGACATCCAGGGCATTCGCGATGCGACGGTCGAGGCCGCCGAGCGTCGCATTCGGCCGTGCCTGATGACGACGGCCACGACGATCCTGGCGTTGATTCCAGTGCTGACCTCGACGGGGCGCGGCAGCGACGTGATGGTGCCGATGGCCATTCCGAGTTTCGGTGGCATGCTGGTGGTGGTGCTGAGCGTCTTCGTCGTGCCGGTGCTGTATTGCTGGGTCCGCGAGGGCGCCCTGAAGCGAGGCGAAAAGCGCGACGCTTAGCAGCCCGTTTCGAGCAGTTCACGATTGACCTGTCGTTGTTGTCTGGCTGCGGCGTCGGTTGGCTGCGTCACAAAACTTCGACGTATCGCCTGGAGACGTCTGCGGTTTTGTTCCTTGCCGGCCTTCTCCTCGCCGGCGCGACGTATTTGCAAATGGACTGCTAACCCCACACCCCCGAACCTGTCCCGCCGCCGGCGCGACAGCAGCCAGTGGAATTAAATGTTCTGAGCAGTTAACATGGTCGTCGCGATGTCGCCTTGACCATCGCTGCAACGTGCCGGCGTTGTTCTACGTCACCGAGGGAGGTCGCGGATGCGATTTTCATTTCGAACCGGATCATGCTGCCTGGCCGCATTGGTGCTGAGCTTGACCTGCGGTGTCACACACGGCGAGCCAAACGACGCCATGCGACTGCAGAAGCCTCGCTTGGAGTTATTGCGCTCGCATGGCGTGGACACTTCACCACAGGGGCTGCGTGCGTATCTGCTCACACGCGCCGCACCTGACGTGGACGCTCAGGCCATCGCGACGCTGATCGCACAACTTGGTGCCGACCAGTATGCCGCGCGCTCGGCGGCCGCGGAAAAGCTTCAGGACGTCGGCGAGCCGGCGCGCGCCGCTCTGGCCGACGCTCGGGCCAACTCACAGGATTGGGAGATTCGCTGCCGGGCGAATCGCATCCTTGAGTCGTTCGATCCAATCTCAGACCTGCCGCTGTATGCGGCGATCCGCGTCGCGTGCGCGATCGGCATCGACGAGCCTGTGGATACGTTGGTGTCGATCGCGCCGGCATGTCACTCGGAGTTGACGCGCCTGGCGTTGCAGCGATCGCTTGCAGCGGTCGCGGACACATCGGATCTCGAGCAGCTCGATGAGGCGATGAAGAGCCCGCGTGCATCCGTTCGTGCCGTCGCCGCGTACGCTCGGGCGATGGTCGTTGATCGAAATCGTCTGGCGGCGTGTTACGCTTCTCTGAAGGACCCATCGCGGTGGGTGCGGCTTGCGACGGCACAAGGCCTCGCGAGGCGATATGACCGGCGCGCGATTGCGGCGTTCGCCGATCTCGTCGCCGGGCCCAACGATGATGCGGGCAGGATCGCGCTGGCGGAGCTGCGGGGCTTTGCGCAATGGCCGCTCGAACGGGCGGACATCGAGCGCTGGCTGGCGGAAGAGGCGCCGGACATCAAGTTTTTCGTCTACGCCCCCGGCTATACCGACATCAGCGCGATGAGCGCCCGCATCGAGGCGGCACGCGGTGAGCGCGGTCAGAGGCGCTTCCGGCCGCTCATCCAACTGGTTGCTCCGGACCTGCCTGAGCTGCCCATAGGCACCGTCGGCGGTCAGACGCCTCGGTCGTATCTGCTCATGGACGCTGACGGGGCACGATGGAACGCTTTCCGCTTTCGCATGCCCGATGACCGTCCCCGCCATCTTTTCTGGGACTTCACCATGGCCGTGGGCGGGGGGGCCCGGTGGTGGATCGAGCCGGCCACCGGCACGATGGGAAGTAGGTCCCGCGACAGCTCGGGCTCGATGTGGGACGAGACTGTCCACTGGCACTGCACGGAACGGCTACAACGTGAGGCCCTGGGCTGCGGGCGGACTTACGTAATGTGGTTCGCATTTGAGAAACAGCTACTCCCACGGCGCGCGGAGGTTGGACTACAGGCCATACCGAACACCACCATAATCAGCGCATCCACTGCATCGCTGAAACCGAAGCCTGAGCGACATCTGAATACCCAGCTGGCTCAACTGGCCAAACACTTCGAGACGGCCTGGCGACGTGGGCAGATCGATGAATGTCGCGGCATATATGAGAAGGCCGTGCGTATGCTGGCGACCTGCCATCCGGCCGATACCCGCTGGCATCTGCCCTTGCGCATACGCGCTCACCTGGCCTGCGTCGACGGTGATCTGGACGCCGCACTCAGGGATGCCCGGCGATCATTGACGATGCTGACCGTGGGTAAAGGCGGGCGCTTTTCGGAGACTCAGCGCAAATCCGTGCTCGCGCAGGCCCAGGTGCACTTGTATCGGCATGAGTTTGACGCGGCGGCGCGCCTCGTGAAGACGCCTCACGCGGCCTGGGTCCGCACTCAGGATCTGGATGCCCGCGTATACTGGCAGTTCCTCTGGGAGGCCGCCGGCATATGTGCCGACGCCCGCGATTACGACGCCGCCCTCGACCTCTACGATACAGTGCTCCAGAAGCAAACGGGCGCGAAGCGTCAGTGGCGTGATTATGTAGCTTTGCATCGATGGGCGACCGGGGTTCGTGCCGGGACCGCCGAGCAGGCCAAGGCGACCTTGCTCGCGTTCGACGACGGGCGACGGGACGAACGCAGACGCCCGGCCGAGAAGTGGACGGCCACACTCATCGCCGCAGCATTGGGTGACGTGGACGCCGAGCACGTCGTCGCCGAAGCAGGCGAGAGGGACAAGTGGGTGTGCGAAGCGCACTACTACCTGGCGTTGCATGACCTCGCTCAAGGCGATATGGACGGCTGTCGCCGTCACGCCGAAGCGGCGGTTGCCGCCACACAACGCCGAAGCATCGAAAGACGCGGTGCGGTGCTGCTTCTGCATCGCCTGGCGACGGACGCCAAGCAATGAACAACCTGAGCGTAGCGAATGTTGCCGTCCACCGGGGGGCGCGACAGCTACCGTGAACTCGGAAAACGGGCGTGGACCCAGACAAAACGCCTCATCGCCGAGAGCCGGTTCGGCGAGAGACCGTGATCCGAACGGCTCGACCCGCGGCCGGTTCGCCGGCCCTTACCCCCCCAAGCCCCTGACCCGTTCGGCTGCCCTCGACCATGAGCTCGGGCCGAATCGAGTTCACGGCCGAAGCCCGACCCGGGTGGAATCGAATTTTCTTCAGTGGTAGGGCGCGTCACTTGTTACGCACCCGTTCGGCTGAGTTCTCGGGACGATGTCCCGCACGCGCAAGGCCCGGCCGCCGCAGCGATAGCTTTCTAAGCGGACTGACGCCACGGGGTCTGCTGAAGATTATCCCTGGCGGGATTCAGGAGAACCTCCCCCACCATGGCCGGCGTGCAATGTCATGCTGGTACGAGGTGGGGCGGGGGACTATAATGCGGCGGGCACATGGCCCTGGAAAGCGTGACATCATGGCACTAAACATCCTGTGCATAGGGGACGTCGTCGGCAAGGCGGGCCGAAACCTGCTGGCCGATCACCTGCCTCGCATGATCTCCGAGCTGAGTGTGGACCTGGTGGTCTGTAACGCCGAGAACGCGGCGGGAGGCAGCGGCCTGACGCCGCAGATCTTCTCGAAGCTGCTGAACTACGGCGTCGACGTCGTTACCCTCGGCGACCACTGCTTCCGCAAGGGCGAGATCGTCCAGCAGATGAAGGAGTCGGACCGACTGATCCGCCCGGCGAACCTTCCGCCCGAGGCGGCCGGCAGCGGCTGGACGGTCGTGCCGACCAAATCCGACGAGCACAAGGTCGGCGTGGTCATCGTTTGCGGGCAGATGAACATGGCCAACCACAACTCGCCCTGGACGTGCGTGGACGAGGTGTTCGAGGAGATGAGCGACCAGGACGTTGCGGTTCGCGTCGTGGAGATGCACGCCGAGACCACCAGCGAGAAGGTGGCGATGGGCTGGCACTGCAATGGGCGGGCGAGCGTGGTCTTCGGCACGCACACGCACGTGCCGACCGCCGACTACGAGGTGCTGGACGGGGGCACGGCCTTCATCAGCGACCTCGGGATGACGGGGCCGTACGATTCGATTCTCGGCCGGCGGAAGGACCGCGTGCTGCGGTTCATGACCACCGGCATGCCCCAGCGGTTCGACGTGGCTGTCGACGATCCGCGCAGTTACATGCTGCTGGCAAAGATCGACGAGCGAACGGGCAAGGCCCTCGGCGTCGAGCAGATCGTCGTTCACGGCGAGGCCCCGGAGGGCAATGTCGATGCCGATGACATGGAGCCGTCCTACCAGCGGCGTCGCCAGAAGTGGGCCGACAAGAAGCGTTGATTCGGCGTCACCATGCAGGGCCGAGCAATCTATGTCACCTGCCTGCCAGTCGGTCTGTGGCTGCATGCTGCATCCCCCGGTCGACGAGGCGCCCGTCTCTACAGCTTGCTGAGGATCTGGGTGGCCCAGCGCAGGCCCTGCCGCATGGCCGCGGCGGCGGCGGGTGGGTCGATGTTCTGCTCGTTGCAGGTTGCCAGGAAGCCGTCCCAGTCGCCGTCTTCGTACGTCAGGAGCGTCCGGTAGAGTGGCGTGTACGGCCCGGTCTCCATGAGGGTGGAGCGTACCTCTTCGCTGATCGGCAACTCGGTGAGTGCCTCGCCCATGGGCGCATCGGCCAGGGCGTCGATGAGACTGAACATACCCATGAGGAACATCTCCGGCGCACGCTTGGCGAGGTTGCACAGCGGCGCGAGGTGCTCGGCGGTGCTGGCCCGGCTCAGCGAGCGGTGGATCAGTTCGTTGGGTTTCTCGGCGCCGGTGTACCGCAGCATGAATATGCTCAACCACTTGCGGACGTTGACCGGCCCGAGCATGACCAGCGCTCGCTTGACCGAGTCGATCTCGTGCTTGATGTTGAATCGTGGCGAGTTGACGAACTGCAGCAGCTGGTAGGTCATCTCGACGTCCTGCTTGATGAGCTGCTCAATCCGGCGGTAGTCCAGTTCGCTGCGATTGATTTCCTTGAGCACCAGCAGGCAGTTGAGCTTGCCGGCCGACATCTTCGCCTCGCCGGTCCCGGCGGTGTTAGGTTTGGTGAAGAAGTCGCCCTGGAGATAGGTGTAGCCGCACTGCAGGGCGCGGTCGGCCTCCTCGGGCGTCTGGACATTCATCGACAGTGGCGTGATGCCGGCCTCCTTCAGCGCGCCGCAGAGCACGTCGTGCTGTTGGGCGGTGAACTCGCGAAGGTTCACGCGGACGATGTCCACGAGGTCCAGCAGGGGGCTGTCCCTGTGGTCGGGCGAGAAGTGCTTGAGCATCAGCGTATAGCCGCCGCTGCGGAGTTCCTGGCAACGGGCGACCGTGGCATCGTCGGCCTGCAGGTCCGGTGAGATGCCCAGCCACACGTGCTGCGACGGCGCGAGTTCCGGCATGGGCATGGGCAGTGTGTTGGGGTCCAGCAGGACGCAGCCGATTTTGCGGTCGGCCAGCTGGGCGACGTTGCCGTAGTCGATGAAGCTCTGGAAGCTCTCGGCGTCGATGTGCCCGTTGTCACTCTCGCCGCTGTACGGGCGGTAGGGCAGTTCGTAGGCGGTAACGTCCTTGCTGGCGTCAAATACGGGTCTTCGAGCGACGAAAATCTCCATGTTTCCTTCTCGCAACCGGCCGACGGGGTACAAAACAGGCCCGAGACGGCGGCCGCCCGTCCGGACCATCGGTGACCATTGCTATATCGGAGCGAACCCGCTACATTCTGAGGACGATGTCAGACATAAACACGGGTGGCGCTGCAGCCGAACTTTTTGTCTCCGGCCGGGTCTGCCTCTTCGGCGAACACACCGACTGGGCAGCCGATTTCGGACTCCATGCCGGGCACTGCGTGGTCATCGGCACGGATCAGGGACTGCGCGCGACGGCCCGGCCGTGCGACGACCTCGTCATCCAGACGCTCGTCCCCGACGCCGACGGCCGGCCCACCGGACGAAGTCGGCAGGTCACCTGCACGTGGGACGGCGAATCGCTGAAGGCCGCCGCCAAGGACGACCTCGAATTCTTCCGCCACTGCGCCGGGACGGCCTACCAGATGCTGGACCGTCACGGCGTGACCGGAGGCGTGGAACTGCACATCGGCGAGATGGATCTTCCGCTCGGCAAGGGCGTGTCAAGTTCGGCGGCTGTTTGCATCCTCGTCGCCCGCGCGTTCAATGCCGTTTATCGCCTCGGCCTGTTCCCCCACGAGTTGATGGAAGCCGCCTACCTCGGCGAGCGGCTCACCGGTAGCCAGTGTGGCCGGATGGACCAGGCGTGCATTTATGGCAAGACGCCGGTCCTGCTGACGTTCCAGAAGTCCGCCGACATTCGGATCGAACCGGTCTTCCCCGGCGGCGACATCGAGATGTTCATCGTCGACCTTGCCGGTCGGAAGGACACCGTCCGTATCCTGGAGGACCTCAATGCCGCGCTGCCGCGGAGCCGCGCTCTGCAGCAGGCGCTCGGCGCCGACAACGAACGTGTCGTTCGCCAGGCCTACCAGGCCATCGAACGCGGCCAGGCCGAGACGCTGGGGCTTCTGATGACCGAAGCCCAGGCGATTTTTGACGAGAAGGTGGCACCGCATTGCCCGGGCGAGCTGGCCAGCCCGCTGCTGCACGAACTGCTTGGCTTTGACGCTCTCGCCTCCCACGTTTTCGGCGGCAAGGGCGTCGGCAGCCAGGGCGACGGGACGGCCCAGTTCGTCGCGCGGAGCCCCGACGACCGCGACGCCGCGATCGGCCGCATCGCCGAGCGGTTCCCCACGATGCAATGCTTCCCACTGACGATCCCCGCCGCACCCCGCCAGGCCGCTGGAGTGCCGGAATGAGGCTTTCCAAACGCAGCGAGTACGCGCTGCTGGCGCTGATCGATCTTGCCGAGCACGACGATGTCCGCACCGTCGCCGCGCTCGAGATCTCCAAACGCAAGCATATCCCCAAGAAGTACCTTGACCAGATCCTCAACATGCTCAAGCGCGGCGGCTACGTCCGCAGCTACCGCGGGGCCGAGGGCGGATACCATCTCGCCAAAGACGCCGGCGAGATCTCGCTGGCCGATGTCATCCGGCTGCTCGATGGGCCGCTCGCGCCGGTCGAGTCCGTCAGCCGGCACTTCCACGAGCACACGCCCATCGAGCAGAACCGCAAGCTCCTCGACGTTTTCCGCGACATCCGCGACGCCGTCGCTCGCAAGCTCGAAACCACCACCGTCGCCGACCTCGTCTGAGACCTGCGCGGCGACGGGCTTGTCTGCTACGACGGGCACGGGGGGAAGCGGACGATGGAGTATGAACCCGCGGCAGTGTCACATTGGCCGTGTATCGGCGTCGATTTCGCCGATACGATCGTCAATACCCGCGCGGCATTTCCATAGTACGTCCGCTATTGGAAGAGTCCCCTGTAACCCTGCGGGCCATCTTCCCCAGAGGCGGAGATCTCAAAAAGCCGTGAAACGCCCCCGGCAGCACGACCCAGACGGCCGTGGTGCCCAGCGTGTTGACACTGCCTGAGGCTCGAAGCGCCGCTGGCGTGTAGACCCGGGTGGAGGCGCAGCCGGAACCCAAGCAGCGAGATCGGCCGATAAGCCGAGCCTCGACGAGGCGCAGGATTGTCCGGTCTTAGCAGCCCGTTCATGCCAAGCATACGAAGCTCGTGCATGGTGGAGCACTCCCGAAGGGATGCCGCCGGCACGGCTCCACCATGCTGCTTCATGGTATATGCGTTCGTTACACGCGGCGGGGCGGGTGCTACACCGCGCAAAAACTTATCATATTCCGTATTAGGACTACAACGACAGTGCGTGCCGCTGATAGAATCCGTCCGGTTTCCGGCGCGGAGGACGACTGGCAGGTCCTCCGCGGCGGACGTGCGGCATGCCTGTGTACACCGAGGAGAATGCCCCCGTGTTGACGCCCCTCAGCCCCGACAGAAGCAAGTGGATGTCCGAGACAATCGCCGCGATGACCATCGAGCAGAAGGTCGCGCAGGTGATTGGCCTGCACTTCGCCGAGCGGACCATCGACGAGGTCGGCGAACTGATCGACACGTACGAGCCCGGCAGCATCCTTGGTGGCGGGGGCGGCAAAGACCAGGAAGGCTCCAACCAGATCAAGGCGCTGTTCGAGGACTACAACGTCCGCCACGAGATTCCGATCCTTCTGGCCGGCGATTGCGAGTCCGGCGCGGGGATCAAGGGCGCCAGCACGTCCTTTCCCTGGGCCATGGCGGTGGGGTCGGCGAATGACGAGCAGCTCGCCTACGAGATGGGCCTGGCTACCGGCATGGAAGGCCGGGCGTTCGGCATCCACTGGACGTACTCGCCCGTGGTGGACCTGGACCGCAGCCGCAACCCGATGTGCCTGACGCGGTGCTTCGGCGAGGATCCAAAGCACGTGGCCCGCATGGCGCGGGCGTTCATCCGGGGCTGCCAGGAAGACGGCAACATGGCCTGCGCCGCCAAGCACTTCCCCGGCGACGGCGTGGATGAGCGCGACGCCCACGTGATGGTGCCGATCAACTCGATGACCTGCGAGCAGTGGATGGAGACCTACGGCTACGTTTACCGGGAGGTCATCGACGAGGGCGTGATGTCGATCATGGTCGGCCATCTGGCGCTGCCGGCCTTCGACGACGCGGGCAAGAGCTTCATCGGCCCACCGCCGGCCACCGCCAGCCGCAAGGTGATGGTGGACCTGCTGCGCGGCGAGCTGGGCTTTGACGGGCTAATCGTCACCGACGCGATCGACATGATCGGCTACGCCTCCCGCATGCCCAAGCGCCGGCGGGCCGTCACGTGCCTGAAGGCCGGGGCCGACATCGCCCTGCGGGCGGATGTTCGGGACGTCGAGTGGGTCCGACAGGCCGTCGAGAGCGGTGAGTACCCCGAGCAGCAGCTCGACGAGTCCGTCCGCCGCGTGCTGGAGATGAAGGCCCGCCTGGGGCTGCTGGACGGAGAGGCCGTGCCGGATGCCGCCGCACAGAAGCAACGCTTCGAGACCGCGTCCGTTCGCATCTGCGAGAAGGCGCCGCACGTCGCCCGCGACGCCACGGATCTGCTTCCGCTGAAGCTCTCGCCGGGCGCGAAGGTGCTCACGATGGACCTGCAGTTTTCCGGCCGGCTGCGCGGGCGGGTGCAG
>JAAAOJ010000070.1 GCA_009908915.1 Planctomycetota bacterium | reverse complement strand
CACGAGAAGGCGCGCGGGACGCTGAAGTACCGCTGCCCGGCCCGCCACCAAGGCTTCCCATGCCCCAGCGACCGACGCTGCAACGCCGAGAAGACCTACGGGATAACCGTTCGGGTCAAGCGAGAGATCGACGCCTGATCCCGCAAACGCCTGGCCAGCGACAACCACTTGCGCCCCCTCCGCGCGCCGGCCGACCGATCGGGAGGCTACCCGTCTCGGAATTGCCGCCCACGCTCTGCCCGCCGGCCTCGTTCCGACTTGACAGGGACAAGGCACCCGCTCTCGCGACCTCGCCGCGCGCGGGCTGAAAGCCCGCGGCACGCTTTCTGGCCACATCGCAACCGGCTCGACGCCGAGAGGACTGCCAGCCCGCGACGGTTACAGGATGAGCATGGCGTCGCCGTAGCTGTAGAAGCGGTAGCGATGCTGGGCGGCCTCATCGTAGGCGTCGAGGATCATGGCCCGGCCACCCGTGCCGCCGGGGTCGCAGAAAGCGGCCACGAGCATCAGCAGCGTGCTCCGAGGGAGGTGGAAGTTGGTGATCAGCGCGTCGACGACGTGGAACTCCGCCGGCGGGTAGACAAAGAGCTTCGTGCTGCCCGTGGCGGCCACGAGGCTGCCGCCATGGTCGCGGGCGACCGTCTCGATCACGCGCACCGAGGTCGTACCGACGGCGACGATCCGCCGGCCGGCCGATTTCGCTTCGGTAACGGTGCGGCACGTCTCGGCCGACAGCTCGTAGGTTTCGCTGTGCATGTCGTGTTCGGCGACGTCGTTGGCTGTGACAGGCGCGAACGAGCCGGGCCCGACGTGGAGCGTGACGTGGGCGGTGCGGATGTCCCGCTCGGCCAACCTGGCCAGCAGGGCCTCGGTAAAGTGCAGGCCGGCCGTCGGCGCGGCCACCGCGCCAGATCGCCTGGCGTAGACGGTCTGGTAGCGTTGTCGGTCGGCCGGGCGATCCTCGCCGTCGCGCCGGATGTACGGCGGCAGTGGCATGATGCCGATACCCTCCAGCAGTTCCGCCGCGTCGACCTCCGGTAGGGGCCGGACCCGCCACCTGCCGCCACCGCAGCGATCGAGAAGCTCCAGCAACTGGCCGTCGCGACCCTCGATACTCAACTGCTCGCCTGGCCGACAGCGCGAGGCGTTGCGGAGCATGACCTCCCACGCCCCCTCCGCGCCCGGCTGGAGGTACAGCCCTTCGATCAGGCCGCCCGTCACACGCCGGCAGAAGAACCGCGCCGGCAGGACGCGCGTGTCGTTGAGCACCAGAAGATCGCCGGGCTGAAGCAGCGAGGGCAGCTCGCCGAACGTGTGATGCGCCAGGCCGCCGGCGCGGCGCAGCACCAGCAGGCGGGACTCGTCACGCCGAGCCAGCGGCTCCTGGGCGATCAAGTCCTCCGGCAGATCATAGTCGAAGTCGTCCACTTTCACGAAAATCTCCAGGGCCGGTCACTACCTCGAAGACGGGCCAGCGGCAGCCACGACCGCAGTGCTTGGCCATCCAGTATAAACGCAGCGCGAAGGTACTGTATACACAGGTTAACAGTAGGTCGCCAAAGACGCTATTTCTTTTTCATCATATACTTATGACCTTGTTCTCTGAGTTATCCACAGGTTTTCAACCGCCGTTTTGATATACGTTCGCATGGCCGACCCGCCAGAATCTTGGTTGGTTATTAATAGTATTCAGGTTTTTAATTTTCTCCTCCAGTCTGAAAGGCCGATACCGATAATACCTTATCGGACGTAATGCTTGTTCTGAAACCTGCTGCTTGAGAACAAGAATAGCCGGGGTAGCCATCATGGAAACACAAGCAATGGACAACATGATTACGGAAATCGCCGACATGGATCGGCCTGGGCTTATCGCGCTGCTTCGCGATATGCACTGCACGTTCCCGTTGGATTTCACGGAGGAGTATCTCGACTCCGTGAGCGTGGATCGCCTTCGCCACATCGCCCTGGCCGCTTCGCTGCACCGACTCAAAGCGGCTTGACGGGAATATCCGGCACTGACAGAGCTTCTTCGGGGGTAAGACGAGCAGCCCGTCGTTTAGAAGGCTGTCGCTGCTGCGGGCGGGGGCTTGCTTTGCCGCTCATACCTTCTGATTGGCACGAAACGACGGCAAGGTCCGGAACGTCGCCTGCATCTCGGTAGCAACCGCGCGGCCGAATGACGCAATCTTGTCGGTATCGCTGGAATTCGCAAACTTCATCAGCGTGCGGTCCGGACCGGTTCCCCACGTCAGCTGCAGACCGTAATGCCTTCCTTCGTCATCACCAGTCGCAAAGACGGTGGTCGGCGGCACACATTCGCCGCCGGGCCAGCTTCGTCTTGCAGTGTCTACTCGTCGCGGTCGGCGCTGGTCTTGCCGCGGGGCATGGCGATCAGGCCCGTACGGGCGAGTTCGCTGATGCCGTACGGCCGAACGAGGTCGATGAACGCTTCGAGTTTGTCCTCGGTGCCGGACAGTTCGATCATGACCGACGAGCGGCTGACGTCGACGATGCGACCGCGGAAGAGATCCGCCAGGGCCACGATCTCCGGCCGTTTATCGGCCCGTGCGTGGACGCGGATCAGCAGCAGGTCGCGTTCAACGTAGTCGACGTTCTTGAAGTCGCGCACGCGCACGGTGGTCACGAGCTTCTCCAGCTGCTTGCGGACCTGCTCGAGGATTGGGTCGTCGCCCTTGACCACGATGGTCATGCGCGACAGGTCGGGGTCTTCCGTTCGGCCGACGACGAGGCTGTCGATGTTGTAGCCGCGGGCGGCAAACATGCCGGCCACGTGGGCCAAGACGCCGGGCTGGTTTTCGACGATGGCGTTGATAACGTGTTTCTTCACGGTTCGCTCCTTACGTCAAACCGCGGAGCAGGCAGAGAACGCGGAGAGCTATGAATGATGAATTCGGAATGATGAATCAGGAAGCAACATGGCGTTTCCTGTCCATTGTCCATTCTCCGTCACCCAATGCTTTCTCTGCGATCTCAGCGACCTCGGCGGTTGAGTCCTGTTATATCAGTTCTGAGTGGATCATCTCATCGAGGGCCTTACCCGCCGCGACCATCGGGAAGACGTTCTCTTCCTTCTCGACGCGGACGTGCAGGACGAAGGGGCCATCGGACTTGATTGCCTGTTGGATGCCATCGTCCACCTCGTCGGCGTGCTCGATGCGGATCGACTCGGCACCGTAGCCTTTGGCGATGGTACAGAAGTCCGGGCACGGATGGTCAACCGCCGAGTAGCGGCGATCATAGAACAACTGCTGCCACTGACGGACCATACCCAGGTAGTCGTTGTCCAGCACGATGAACTTCACCGGCTGCTGATAGCGGACGGCCGTGATGACCTCGACCATCGTCATGGTGTAGCTGCCGTCGCCGTCAATATCGACGACCAGCTTGCCAGGGTTGCCGAACTGCGCGCCGATCGCAGACGGCACGCCGTAGCCCATCGTGCCCAGCCCCCCGGAGGTCAGCATCTGGCGGGGCCGTGTCCAGCCGTAGAACTGGGCCGCCCACATCTGATGCTGGCCGACGCCGGTGGCGACGATCGCGTCATGGTCGGTCATCTTGCCCAGGGTCTCGATGACCTGCTGGGGCTTGATACGGCCTTCCTCGCCCGGCGTCCAGCTCAACGGGTAGGTCTGTTTCCACTCGTCGATCTGCTGGTGCCACGCCTGGCGAGGCTTTTCCTCGATATGCGGCAGCATCTGTTCCAGGATGGCCGCGGCATCGCCGACCAGCGGAATGCCGACGGTGACATTCTTGCTGATGCTCGACGGGTCGATATCGATATGGATGATCGTCGCGTTGGGGGCAAACATGCCAAGCTCGCCGGTGACGCGGTCGTCAAAGCGGGCGCCGACGGAGATCAGGCAGTCACTCGTCTGGACGGCGTAGTTGGCGTAGGCCGTCCCGTGCATACCCAGCATACGGAGACTGAGCGGGTCAGTCTCGTCAAACGCACCCATACCCAGCAGCGTGGTCGTCGTGGGGATTCCGCCCTTGTGAGCGACGGCTCGCAGGGCTTCGGAGGCACCGGAGAGGATCGCGCCGCCGCCGACATACAGCACGGGGCGCTCGGCGGCGTTGATGGTCTCGGCGGCCAGCTTGACCTGCCGCTCGTTGCCCCGGCCCCCTCGGGGCTTGTAGCCGGGCAGACCGATGTTCAGATCCGGTTCGCCATCGGGTATGTTGACGGTGGCGTCCTTGGCGATGTCGACCAGGACCGGGCCGGGCCGACCGCTGCGGGCAATGTGGAACGCCTCGCGGACGACGCGCCCGAGGTTGTTGACGTCCTTGACCAGGACGTTGTGCTTGGTGACCGGGCGGGTCACGCCGGTGGTGTCGGCTTCCTGGAAGGCGTCGTTGCCGATCAGGCTGCTGGGGACCTGGCCGGTGATGGCGACCATCGGAATGCTGTCCATCATCGCCGTTAGCAGACCGGTGACCAGGTTGGTCGCGCCCGGTCCGGACGTCGCAAGACAACAGCCGACCTTGCCCGTACTGCGGGCGTAGCCATCGGCCATATGGCAGGCGCCCTGCTCGTGGCGGGTCAGCACGAACTGTATGGGCGAATCGTACAGCTCGTCCATAATCGGCAGGACGGCCCCGCCGGGGTAACCGAAGAGCGTGTCAACGGCTTCCTCTTTGAGCACGTGATGGAGAATCTCCGAGCCGTTCTTGCCGGCCAGGCTGGACGGCTTGTTCTTGGCGTTGTCAGTCATTGATCGGTTCCTCTCATTGGGTGTTGTCCTGCAGGCAACATAGGATGGCACGGCGGCCATGCGGTTGACAAGTGTTTCCCTGCCCCGGCGGTGTCTCAGGTGCAGTTGATCCAGTATCGGCACAACGGCGGCTACGGGGTAACCGAAGACGAACGCGACGCCCTCGTCCTCGAGGACGTTCCAGTGTATCTCCGAGCCCGTCGGGCCGGCGGGGGCAAAGGTCGCGTTGCTGGTAGACATTGATCGTTTCTGTCATCGTAGGTTCCGTGGTTGGGGTCGGACCCCGACGGCGGGGCGTTAGCGGCCCACACTGCCGGCGGCGTGGGGTTCAAAGTGGGCCGCTGCGAGAAGGGTTGACCCGGCGAGCCGGGTTACGCAGCGACCTGCGATACAGAGACGACAACGCGCAGTACGGTCAGACGCTCGGCGGTTTGCATGATGCGCACGAGAGATTCACAGCCGAGTTGTTCGGTTTCCGTCTGCATGGTTGATTCCGCAGACCATCATATCCATCGGCCCTGTCTGTGTCAAGCTTGAGACGGACGTGATCTGCGTCCTGTAGCCATTGCGATTGACAGACTACTTCGACACGAGAGCCAAACGCTCTTGCTTCAACCGAAGCTGCCACCGTTTGCCCCGCGGACCGTTACAGATTCCAGCCATGAAAATTCATCCTAACTGTCTCTGTTGTCTAGCTGCCGCTCATTCGGCAGACATGCGATGCCTCTTGTGACAAACCAGGAGGCCGTGCCTCCTCTTGCGTCAACCAACAACCACTCGTGGAGACCATGTGGATAACCTGACGGATGGCTGACGGCAGATTTGTCCGCAGCGTCACAAGTCACAGGCCATCGCCGGCCGCGCAGCTCGGCCTGTTACATGCCCGCCGGACCTTCCCCACGTCCACGACAAACAAACAACAGGTTGTCCACCACGGCCGTCGCACCTTTCAATCATCATAAATCTTTAACTAAAGGTCATATACATTTGTTAGGCCCTGGTAAAGCACACAAGTGACAGGCCCTACCAATACATACGGCTGATTCATTCTAAAGAGTATATACAGAAGAGCAACAGAGAAGACTCGTCACGTTTACCGTTCACCTGTCTGTTGACCCCGTTCCTCGCATCGTTGCCCGACGACGGATGGTGAAAGAGGTTGTTTGAAGCA
Organism: Planctomycetota bacterium; assembly: GCA_009908915.1. Taxonomy (GTDB): domain Bacteria; phylum Planctomycetota; class Phycisphaerae; order SM23-33; family SM23-33; genus JAAAOJ01. The sequence continues at coordinate 33,491 of JAAAOJ010000070.1, read as the reverse complement.
AAGCCAATGGATTGGCCTGCACATTCCGTATAATGACGTCATGGCTGAGACAGGTCCACCTCGAAAGCCGCGAACAACGATTCTCGCCGATCTGCGGCATCGTATCGCCGAGCTGCCGCATGTACCCGGCGTGTATCTTCTCAAGGATGCCAAGGGTATTGTGCTGTACATCGGCAAGGCCAAGGATCTGCGGTCCCGGGTGAGCAGCTACTTCCAGCCTGGGGCAAATCTGGCGTCCAACCGCGGTCCTGATATCGAACGAATGGTCAGGACGCTCGTTACCGACATCGACGTGCTGGAATGCGACAGCGAAGTTGACGCCCTGCTGCGTGAGAACCGGCTAATCAAGGACATTCAGCCCAGGTTCAACGACCGCCAGAAAGACGGCAAAACCTTTCCGTATCTGCAGATCACCACCGACGAGCAATTCCCGCGCGTCAGTATCAGCCGCCAACCCAAGCCCAGAGGCGCCAAACTCTACGGGCCGTTCATTCACGCCTACGATCTCCGCCAGGCCTTGCCGCTTATGCAGCGCGTCTTCAAGTTCCGCACGTGCAAGCTTGACCTCGATCCCGGCGAGGACGACAAGCGGAGATACTTTCGGCCGTGCATTCTGGCGAGCATCAAGCAATGCACCGCGCCGTGCGACGGCCGGGTCAGCCGGGAGGACTACGCCGAGCAGATCAAGCGGCTGAAGCAGTTCCTGGACTCCAAGGGCATGGTGCTGCGGCGCGAGCTGCGGGCGAAGATGGAGCAGGCCGCCGGCGACCTGAACTTCGAGCGGGCGGCGGAGTATCGCGACGAGCTGCGCGCGTTGGAAAACCTCCAGAAGCGCGGATTGGCCGACGAGCACGTCCAGCCGGAGGTTTTTTACGTGGACCCCGCTGAGGGCCTGGAACGGCTGGGTGGGCTGTTGGACCTCGAGGCCACGCCGCGGACGATCGAGGGCATCGACATCGCCCACCTGCAGGGCAAGGAAAGCTGCGGTTCGTTAGTGATGTTCATCGACGGCAAGCCGTTCAAGAACGGCTATCGGCGATACAAGATCAAGACGGTCGATGGCAACGATGATTTCGCGTCGATTCGCGAGGTGGTCTGGCGACGGTACAAGCTGGCCGGCATGAACGCGGAGATTTTCCCCGAGATCATTCTCATTGACGGCGGCAAGGGTCAGCTCGCCGCGGCGTGGAGCGCGTTCGAGGGTCTGGAGTTCCGCCCGCCTCTCCTGGCGAGTCTGGCCAAGACGGACGAGTTGATCTTCGTTCACGGCCGGGATGAACCCATCAAACTCAAACGCAACGACCCCGCCCTCCGCGTGCTGCAGAGCGTCCGTGACGAGGCCCACCGCTTCGCCCAACACTACCACCACATCCTCCGCCGCAAGGCCACGCTGGAAAAGTAGTTGGCCGATCCGCTTGCCCCGCAGAGGGCTGCGCCGTTACCCGGGGCTCGACCGTTCGGCGGCTTTAGGACCTGAGCGGCAGGCTGCGTCGACACTGCCAGGCCGATCTCGACACCCAGCCGTTCATGCAAACACCGCAGACCATCCGGTCGCACACCGATGGCCTTACCACGACCCACGGACGAATGCTGTTGGTCCTGGACGCGCTGACTGTCATTCGATGATGCATCTGACGGCGGGATTCCTATAATGGACGGACAGTCGCGTAATTGGAAACGGACCCGTCCATGAACTTTTCCACACGATATTCACGGTATTCACGCTGCCTGATGGTGACCGTCCTTGCGGTGCTGGCGTGCGGCACGGCTTCTAATGCGCAGGATAGACCGCGCCGATTCAGCGATCCGCTGGAGGGTTACTCGCTCATGGTGCCGTCCGGTGCCAACCGGCGGACCATTACGCGCAAGCAGCGTGAGCAGGGCACGGTTGCCCAGTGGGCGATTACGAAGACTGATCCCCAGGCGCAGAGCCCCGAGATCACCTTGGCGCTGACAGTCAAGCGGGTGGTCTTTGCCAGGACGCGCGACAGCATGAAGGCCTGGCTGGAAGCCGATATGTCCCGGGCCATCGCCGCCGAGAAGGGCATGAGGATCACCGGCTCGCAGGTCATCGCCATTGATGGCCAGCCGGCCGTGCAGATCTCCGGCACGGGACGGGTCAGCGGGGCCGCGGACCCGCAAAACGGGGAGGCCCGGCCCGATCTGGTTTTCCGTGAGGCGTGGGTCCGCACGCGCGTAAAAACGGCTGCGGGAAATGACGGCCCGGATGGCCCGTCGGGCGCGACGGCGTTTCTGGTCGTTCGCCTGGCCACGTTGCCGAGGTTGAACATCGAAGCGTTATGGCGGCAGGTGATAGGCAGTCTGAAACTGACCGACCCCGCCGAAGCCTTGGCCACGTTCAAGGCCGGAGCGGATCGAGCCAAGAATATTGTCGGCAGGATCCGCGACCGCCAGACGCTGGCCGACGTCCTGCCGGGCAGTCCGCAATGGTTTCTCATCCATCGGAACGGCAAGGCCATCGGCTGGTTGATGATGCAGGGGGGGCCGGAGCAGAAACAGGACGGCATGGACTGGGGCCTGCGCACCTACGCCCTCAGCCACCTGCCGAAAGAACCGGCCCAAATCAAAAGTCGTGGCGCCTACACCGACAAGCAATTCGATACCGAGCGATGGACCACACGCGTCCAGATCGGCTCGGGCGCGGAATCGACGCTGATGACGGAGAAAGGCCTTCGCCTTCCGGAAAAGACCCAGCGCGTCACCGCCGAGGGTCGACGCGTGACCGCAGATATCAGTCGCGTGTTCGTAGAGACTCGCACCGGCATGGACGCTCGCAGCTACACCGAGGCCCTCACGCCGTTTTCCCAGAGCATCTACCTGCCGCGTATCGCCAGCTTGCTGCTGCCGAAATTCGTCGACCTGACCGAACCGGCGATGTACGTCTTCGCGGAGTACACTTCGACGACCGACGAATTTGTCATGCGGTGTTTCGAAGTCGTCGGCCCGGTGACGATGCGTATCGGCGGGCGACGCATCCGTGCGATCAAGGCCATTGATCGACCCAACTTCAACGAAGAACCCCGGACGCTGTACCTCGATGCCAAAGGCAATGTGCTGCGAGCTGAACGAGCGGGCGGCTATGTCCGCCAGGCCGTCCCCGCCGAACGCGTGCTCCAGACATTCCCCAAGGCCCCCGGCATCATCAAAGCCATTCGACGAGCCGAGAGAAGGACCGGCACGTTCTAGCCGGTTGCCCGAAAGGAACCCCATGCCCGACGAGCCCTACGACGTGATCATCATCGGCGCCGGCCCGGCCGGCCTGGCCGCCGGCCTCTACGCGGCCCGCGACCGCTACGCAACCCTCCTGCTGGAAAAGAACGGCCTGCCGGGCGGACAGATCCTGCTGACCGAACACATCGAGAACTACCCCGGCTACGAGACCGTCGGGGGGCCCGAACTTGTCCAGCACATGCAGAAGCAGGTCGAACAGTTCGACGCCGAGATCGCCATCAACAAGGCCGTCACCGGCCTGAAGCGCCGCGACGACGGCATGATCGAAGTCGACGTCAACGACGGCGAGACGACTTACGAAACCGAGGCCGTCATCCTCTCACCCGGCAGCGACTACCGCCAGCTCGGCCTGCCCGGCGAGGACGTCATGCGACAGGCCACCAGGGTCAGCTACTGCGCGACCTGCGACGGCGCGTTCTACCGCGACAAACACGTTCTGTGCATCGGCGGCGGCAACACCGCGGTGGAAGACACGCTCTACCTCGCCACACGCTTCACCGCTAAAACCACGCTGATCCACCGGCGCATGGAATTCCGCGCACAGAAAGTGCTCGTCGAGGAACTCTACGCCAAGGCCGACGAGAACAACATCGATATCAAGCTGCCCTACGTCGCCACCGAGATCGTGCCCAACGCCGCCGGCGACGCCATCGACCACGTGAAGGTCCGCAACGTCGAGACCGACGCCATCGAAGAGCTCAAGGTCGACGGCGTGTTCATCTTTGTCGGCATGGTGCCGAACACCTCCTGGCTGGAAGGCTTCGTGCCGCTGGACGCCAACGGTTATATCGCAGCCGACCCGATCACGATGAAAACGCCCACGCCGGGTGTGTGGGTCGCCGGCGACTGCCGCCAGGACGCCGCCATGCAGCTTGCCACCGCCTGCGCCGACGGCGTGACGGCCGCCATGGGCCTGAAGGAATACTTCCGCGATTTCCCCGACAGCGAGTCGTGGGCCGGCGTCGAACCCGAGGCCATCGAGAAGGACCAGGTCCGCGGGTACTGATACGCCTTCCTCAGAACGCGCCCCAGCGCTGCTTGCCGGGGATGTAGTGCGTCGGGCAGATGAAGCGCAGGGCGTTGGCGAAGCGGCTGGCACGCCGACGGCCGGCTTTGTTTTCAGCATGCATCTTCTCAAGCGCCGGCTGTATTTCCTTGCCCAGCACCTTTTGGGCTTCGGCGTTGCGCGCTTCCTCGGTGGGGTACTTCTCGTGGATGGCGGCGAGCTCGCCGGCGTCGAGGAAGATGCCCCCGCAGCCGGGACATTCGTCGATGGCGATCTCGCGCTTCACGCTGAAGAAGTGCTGCATCATCGTCACGCCTTCGCACGTGGGGCAGGGGCGTTTCTGCGACGTGTCGACCGTCACCTTCGGTGCCCCGGCCAGCTTCAGCAGCTCGTCGCCGGCGGATTCGTGGACCTCGTCGAATTTCTGCAGCTCGAAGTTGTCGAACCACATCCCCCCGCAGCCGTCTTTGCAGACGTCCACGGTGACCTCGCTGATCGTAACTGGCGTCATCTCGTTCTGGCAGGCAGGGCAGTTCATGGTCATTCCTTTCGATGCTATTCCGTGGTTCGGGTGATATCCGCCCCGAGCGGGTTGAGCTTGGTTTCGATTTCCTCGTAGCCTCTGTCAATATGGTAGACGCGGCGGACTTCCGTCGTCCCACGGGCGACCAGGCCGGCCAGCACCAGGGCCGCCGAGGCTCGCAGGTCGCTGGCCATCACGGGCGCGCCGATGAGTTCCCCCGCGCCGGTGACGATGGCGACGGGACCTTCCTTGCGGATGTTCGCGCCCATTCGCAGCAGCTCGGCCAGGTGCAGAAAGCGGTCGGGGAAGATCTTTTCGGTAATCGCGGAGTTGCCCTCGGCGAGGCACAGCAGGGCCATCAGCTGCGCCTGCAAGTCGGTTGGGAAGCCCGGGTAGGGCTGGGTGGTCACGTCGACAGGCCGCAGGAATCGGTCGGTTCCGACGGCCAGCCCCTCGCCGGCGGTCTCGACCTGCACGCCGACTTCGTGGAGTTTGTCCGTCACGGCCAGCAGGTGGTCGACCCGGGCGTTGGCGACGGTGATGTCGCCGTTGGTGATCGCACCGGCGAGGATGAACGTGCCCGCTTCGATGCGATCGGGAATAACGGTGTGGGCCTGGCCGGTGAGCGTCTCGACGCCTTCGATGGTCACGCGAGGGCTGCCGGCCCCGCTGATATTCGCGCCGCAGGCGTTGAGGTAGTCGGCCAGATCCTGGATTTCCGGCTCGCAGGCCGCCGACTCGATGACCGTCACGCCCTCGGCCAGGGCGGCCGCCATCATCACGTTCGCCGTGCCGAGGACGGTCGAGCCAAACGGCCCACCGAGGAAGATCGTCGTGCCCTTGAGTCGTTGTGCCCTGGCGACGACGTCGCCGCTGTCCAGCGATATCTCCGCCCCCAGGGCCCGCAGGCCTCGCAGGTGCAGGTCGATCGGACGCGGGCCGATCGCGCAGCCGCCGGGCATCGACACGCGCACCTCGCCCCGCCGGGCCAGCAGCGGCCCGAGCACGCAGATGCTCGCGCGCATCTTCCGCACGCGGTCGTAGACGGCGTGACTGTTGGCGGTCTCGGTGACCTCGGCCGTAATCACGCCGGCCTCGTCGCGCGACGTGCGGCAGCCGAGGTCGCCCAGCAGGTCCAGCATGGCTCGCACGTCGGCAAGGTTCGGCACGTCGCGAAGCTTCGTCGGTCCCTCGGTCAGCAGCGTTGCCGCCAGGATCGGCAGGGCGGCATTCTTCGCGCCGCTGACGGTGACCTCGCCACGCAGCCTCGCGCCGCCGTTGATCACGAACTTGTCCATCGACGTCTCCCTTCAGCCGCCGCTCGGCGGTGCGCCCACTGTATCACCCCCCGGACCTCGCCGCAACGAACCGAGCGCCCCAGGCAGCGCAGATCCTCTTCAGCCTTGACCCCTCTTCCGCTGGGAGAGGTCGCGAGCTTGCGAGCCGGTGAGGGCCTTTGGTGGCGTCGGAAGAGCCCTCTCTGGCCCTGCGGGCCATCTCTCCTAGAGGGAGAGAGGTGTCGGACAATGACCACGCTCTGCCGCGCGCTACTCGCGTTCCTCGCCGTGGTCGCGCATCACCAGGGCGGCGGTCGGGCAGGCCTCGGCGCAGCGACGGGCGACGGCCTCGTCGTCCAGGGTCTCGTCCATGCCCGCGGCGAACGGTGGCTTGACCCGCACGGCAAAGCCCCGGCCCTCGAAGGTCATACCCACGCCGTTGCCGCTTTCGCGAGCGATCTGCACGCACAGGCCGCAGGCGATGCACTTACCCGGCTCGAACACTAGCGACGCGTGCTCGTCGTGCAGGCGGAAGCCGTGATGCTTCTTGCGGAATGTTCGCGGGTCGGCGCCGTATCGCTCGGCCCAGTGTCGCAAGCGGCAGCTGACGGGCGTGCGGCAGTCGCAGTGCAGGCAGCGGCCGGCTTCCCGACGGGCCTCGTCCAGCGTGTAGAGCTTACCGGCCGGCTCGACGCGTGGCTGCTTGCCGGCGTCCGGCGCGGCCTCGGCGAAGGCCTCCAGTTCCTGTTCGTCCAGCCCGCCCATGATCACGCTGAAAGGCCGGTGGTCCCGCATCGCGTCGGCGCCAGCGGCGTCCGCATCCCGCGAGGCGGCGAAACGCAGCAGGGCATCGATGGCGACGGGCTCGTCGCGTCGGCCGCGCCGGCAGGCACGCTCAAACGGTGGGGCCGTCTCGCCCGGCTCGCCCGGCGGGGCGGCCCTGGCGATGGCGGCGGCCCGGCCGGGTTCGTCGGCGGCGATGTGGCGGATCATGCGCGGTATGTCCAGGTAGTGCGGATGGGCCAGGCGGCAGGGCGCTTCGCAGTCGCCGAGGTGGTCGCCCAGCAGTAGCTCGAGGGCTTCGCGGCGCATGGCGTGGACCTCGGGCGTTTCGCTCTCGTAGGCCTGACCGTCGACGGCGACCGTTCCACAGGCCGGGACGAACCGGTCGGTCCCGGCGAGCTTCACCAGGCAGACCATGCAGGTCGTCAGCGGCGACTGGCCGTCGAGGAAGCACAGCGTGGGGATCTCGATTCCCACCTGCCTCGCTGCGTCCAGCACCGTCGCACCGTCGGGCACGTCAATCGCTTTGTCGTCTATTCTGATTGTTGGCATGAAGACCTCAAACCGCGGAAAACGCAGAGAGACGCCTCCCTCAGAAATCCGAGAAAGTGCCGATCAGCACCATTTTCGTAACATGACGCCTCCCTCAGAAGTCCGAGGAAGTGCCGCTCAGTTCCGTTTTCGTGGCATAACTTATTTGTTTGCGTTGCACAATCGTTCTGGTTTTCCGCCCACCTGACTTTTGAGGGAGGCGTCCAGTTTTCCGTGGGCTTGCGCCCACGGCTATTCCTGTCAAGCCCCTCCGGGGCCCAAAAGAGCAGTCGCCGACCGTCGGCTGAATATGTGGCATCGGCCGCCGCGCAGCAGCTCCGCAGGTCTCGATGAACATCGATAGCCGCTCCGATAATCTGTTGCGTCAGTCTGTCAACGGCCTCTTTCAATGCCTGTACCTTCATCTCTCAGCGGTCTCCGCGTTCTCAGCGGTTTGATCCCGACTCGATTGTCACTGCGTCGACCGGGCAGACGTCCCTGCACGCGCCGCAGCGGACACACGTCTCGTTGTCCACCTCGTGCCGACGGTGAGGCCGTGGCTCGATGGCGTCGACCGGGCATTGCTGCGCGCACTTCGTACAGCCGATGCAATCATCGGTGATCTTGTATCGCACCAGGGCGGCACACTTGCCCGCCGGACACGCCCCGGCCACGTGGGCCTCGTACTCGTCGCGGAAGTACCTCAGCGTGCTGACGACCGGATTCGGGGCTGTTTTGCCCAGGCCGCACAGGCTGCCGCGCGGAACGCTGCGGAGGAGTGTCTCCAGCGTCGCCAGCGTTGCATCCGTGCCGCGACCCTCACAGAGATCGTCCAGCAGTTCCAGCATCCGCCGCGTGCCGATGCGGCAGAAGGTGCATTTGCCGCACGACTGGTCCTGCGTGAACTGCAGGAAATAGCGGGCAATGTCGACCATGCAGTCGGTTTCGTCGAGCACGACCAGCCCGCCGCTGCCCATGATCGCACCAACCTCCCTCAGGTGCTCGTAGTCCACCGGCGTCTCGGCCAGCCGGGCCGGTACACAGCCGCCGGACGGCCCGCCGATCTGGACGGCTTTGAGCTGCCGGCCGCCCTGCACGCCGCCGCCAATGTCGTCGACGATCTGGCGAATCGTCACGCCCATCGGCACCTCGATGAGCCCGCCGCGACGGATCTTGCCCGCCAGGGCGAAGACCTTCGTGCCGCTCGATCGCTGCGTGCCGATCCTGGCGAACGCGTCGGCCCCATGCCGGATAATCCACGCGACGTTCGAGAGCGTCTCGACGTTGTTCACCAGTGTCGGCTTGCCCCACAGTCCGCTCTGCGACGGATACGGCGGCCGAAGCCTCGGCATGCCGCGCCGCCCCATGATGCTCGCCAGCAGGGCCGTTTCCTCGCCGCAGACAAACGCACCGGCCCCTTCCATGATCGACAGCCGCAGCGACCAGCCGCTGCTCAGCACGTCATCGCCCAGCAGGCCCGCATCCTCCATGGCCTCGATGGCCTCGCGCACCCGTTTGACCGCCAGCGGGTACTCCTGCCGGATGTACAGTATGCCCTCGCTCGCCCCGACCGCCCGGGCCGCAATGGCCAGGCCTTCCAGCACGCGGAAGGGGTAGCTCTCCAGCAGCATGCGGTCCATGAACGCGCCGGGGTCGCCCTCGTCGCCGTTGCAGACCACGTATGTTCCGTCGCCACTCGCCTCGCAGACGTGTCGCCACTTCGCGCCGGTCGGGTAGCCCGCTCCGCCCCGGCCGCGCAAGCCGCTGCGCTGGATCGTCTCGATAACGGCCTCGGGTTGCAGCTCGGCCACGCAGCGCCGCAGGGCCTCGAAGCCGCCGCCGGCCTCGTATTCGGCCAGGCTCGTCGGGCTCAGCTCGCCGCAACGCTCGGTGCAGATGTGCTTCTGCGGGCCGAGGAACTCATCGAGCTGCTGCTCGCGCTCGCCGGTGGCGTGGTGGTCCACGTCGGCCCAGGCTTCGTCGGTCAACAGCTTCTCCACAATCGTCGAGGCCGCCGTGACGATGCGCCGGACCACGCCCTGCGGCCGGAAGTGACGCAGAACGATCTCCCGCGCCTGCTGCGGCTGGACCTGCATGTAGACCGTATTGCGGTCGCCCGGCTCGACGATCTCCAGCAGTGGTGTCTGCGAACAGATGCCCACGCAGCCGACCGGCTTGAGCCGCACGTTGCGACCGGAGGCGGCAATGGCGTCCAGGACGGCCTCGCGGACCTTCGCGCTGCCGCGCGCCTGGCAGCACGAGCCGAGACCCAGGCGGATCTCGCCGGCCAGCTCCCGCTGCCGCCAGTGGCCGCGGTGATGGTGGGTGGTAACGTGCGCGTGGGCGAGGAAGTCCTCGACAACGTGACTGACGTTGGCCGCATGCACGTGGCCGTAGATGTTCTCTTCGATCTGCACGACCGGTGCCAGCGTACAGCAGCCGAGGCAGGCGACGCGCTGGATCGTGAACCGGCCCTGCGGGTCGGTATCGCCGTCCGGGGCAATCCCGAGGTATCGCTTGAAGGCGTCGATGACCTGGTTGGCGCCCTTGACGTGGCAGGCCGTCCCGACGCACACGCACAGGCGGTGCTCGCCGGCCGGCGTGTGGCGGAACTGGTCGTAGAACGTGCTCACGCCGGCGACCTGCGCGGGCGTGATGTCCGTGGTCTCGCAGAGGCGGTCCAGCGCCTCGACCGGCAGATAGCGGAACTCGCGCTGGATGGCCTGAAGCAGCGGTATCGTCAGACTCCCGTCGCGGCCGATGCGATCGACGATGGCGTCAACGCGTTTGATGAGCGTCTCGTCAGTCATGCTGTCAACCAGGGACAGAGGGCAAAGGGACGAGGCCGAAGCGATGGGGCGGAGATCATGCCTGCGCCGCACACGCATTGTCCGCTCGATCCCGCGTCAATGAACAGTGCAGCGTACCTGCTTAAGCCCTGGTACTGTGGCCTGCTCTTTGGCCCCGCAGGGGCCTGACAGCAATAGCCGTGGGCGCAAGCCCACGGAAAAGGCGCCAAAATGGACGCCTCCCTCAGACATCCAAGGAAGTGCCGCTCAGCACCGTTTTCGTGACATAACTTCTTTGTTTGCGTTGCAAAATCGTTCTGCTTTTGCGCCCACCCGACTTTTGAGGGAGGCGCCAAAATGGATGAGCCCCAAAGGGGCCACGCCGGCCGAGCCCTTCTTACTCCTCTCCCTCTGGGAGAGGTCGGGTGAGGGTCTTGTGTTTTTTGTGTCAATGTCCCAAGCCGCCAGCGGCTCGACAACTCGCCACCTCCCCCGGAGGGGGAGGGGTTTCCTACTCCTCTCCCTCTGGGAGAGGTCGGGTGAGGGTCTTGTGTTTTTTGTGTCAATGTCCCAAGCCGCCAGCGGCTCGACAACTCGCCACCTCCCCCGGAGGGGGAGGGGTTTCCTACTCCTCTCCCTCTGGGAGAGGTCGGGTGAGGGTCTTGTGTTTTCTGTGTCAATGTCCCAAGCCGCCAGCGGCTCGACAACTCGCCACCTCCCCCGGAGGGGGAGGGGTTGAGAAGACTCCCACACATTCGTGTCATTCGTCTACTTCGCGCCATTCGTGTCCTCCTGCGGCCGACCGATGCAGAAGAGGTGTCGCTCGCCGCGGATGACAATGTGCTCGCCGCCCGGCAGCGGGGTCGCCGAAACGCCCTCGCCGAGTTCGGCCGTGGCCAGTTGTTCGTACGCCTCGCCCAGCTTCAGCACAAACATCTCACCCCTGGCCGAGACCAGCAGCACCTGCTCGTTTGCCAGCAGAAGCGGCGAGGCGTAGAAGCTCTGGCCGTAATCGTGCATCCACATCCGCTCGCCCGTCGTCGCATCGAACAACTGTAGAAGACCGTAGCTGCTCAACAGCAGCACGTGCCGCTCCGTCGCCAGCGGGCTGATGATGTCGGGGTAGCTGTGGTCCGTGCTCGACCAGGCTACGTGCGTGTCGGTCACGTCGCCCACGCCGTCGCTGCGGACCGCAAACAAGCCCGCGCCTTCCATCGTCACGTAGACCTTGCCGTCGGCATAAACTGGCGAAGGGGCCACGTCGCCCGCCAGCAGCTTCGCCCGCCAGATCTCCTCGCCGTCGGCGGGATGGTAGGCGATCACCCACGGGTTGGCCGCCGTGATCAACTGTCGGCCGGTGGGCGTCTCGGCGACGACGGGCGTGGTCCAGGAGTCGGGCACGTCGCGCTGTACCTGCCAGCGCGTCTCGCCGGTGGCGGGGTCGAGCCCCAGCAGGCGGCTGCGCGGCTGAGGCGGGTCGTCCTCGCTGTATGTCTGGTCGAACGGCACAACCACCTGGCCACCGGCCATCAGCAGTGACGCCGCCAGGCCGTACTGGTTGCTCGGCAGGCCCAGCGCCCGCGTCCAGACGACGCGTCCGGTGATGTCGACAGCCGCGATGTCGCCGTTAGCGTAGATGGCGAAATAGCGTTCGCCGTCGGTGCAGCCGGTCGCGGCGGCATAGCCGGTATCGCCCAGCACCTGCGGAGCCTCGCTCGGCGCGCCGGGCGCGGGGGCAATATCCGTTTGCCAGAGCAGCTTGCCCGTCGAGGCCTCTACGGCCATCACGGCCCGGTCGGTTTCGGTGGCCCCGGCGAGGAAGATCACGTTACCCCAGCCGACCGGCGAGTTCTTGCCCGGCAGCGGCAGTCGCGTCTTCCAGAGGATCACCGCGCCGTCGACGCCCGGCAGCAGGGGGTGCTGCGTGGGCGCCTGGCCCAGGCCGCCCGGACCGCGGAAGCGCGGCCAGGCCAACTCCAGCGGCGGCGGTGGTTCGATCTCGGGTTCCAGGTCCGGCCGGGTGAAGACCCACGCGCCGACGGCGAGCACGACGGCGGCCGTTGCCACGCCGATCATGCCGACGTCCCGCGACCGCCAGGCGGCGTCGGCGGCGCCGGCTTCGTTCGGCGCGGGCGGATACCATCGGCCGATGCGAACGGCCAGAAACGTCGAGGCCAGTGTCCATCCGACGGCGACGACAAGCAGCACGGCTCCGATGTCCAGGAAACGCGTCCGCTCGAAGTGCGTCTGCCGCAACTGGCGGTCGAGCTTGCGGAGTTCGACCTGCAGCGTGGCGTTGTACGGTTCGTCCATAAGTTGCCGCCGCATCTGCTGGATGACGACCGGCTCGTGAATCGTCAACGAGAGCTGCCGCGAGAACGCCACCGTCAGCGCAGCGGCGATGACCACCGAGCAGATCGCCGCGACGACGGCACAGCGACGGGCGGCCGTCCGCCAGAGCGTGGCGGCGGCAGAGTCGCACCACGGCTCGGCCGAGGGCGGCGGTGGCGTGGGCGTCGTGTCGTTCACGCGTCCTCCCGTCGGTCGAGCTGTCGGATCTCGGAGTCGGGCAGGTTGCCGCGCCGCTGCTGTTCGACGGGGCAGTAGCGGTAGCACCGCCCGCAGGCCAGGCACAACGCGCGGTTCGGTCGATAGTCCTCGTGCGTGCGGCGGACCACCAGCGAGATCAGCTTGGCAACGATCACCAGGCCGAGAAACGCGCCCATGGCCAGCCCGCCCCAGCGGAAGCGTCGTTTGATGGCGGCGGTCTGCGCGTTGAGCCTGGCGAGCTTCTGCTCGAGCGGGTCCTCGGTGGCGTAGAACGCCTCGGAGGCGTCGGTGCGGCCTTCGACCGTGCCTGCCCTCTCGGCGGTGATGCGGTCGTGCAGGTTGACGGTGAAGTTGGCCCGGCTGAGGTTGGACTCCCACTGCATGCCCAGCAGATGCCCGCCGCTGACCAGCCAGCCCAGCCCCGTCGCGACGGCGACGATGATCGGGGTGGCCAGCAGCAGCCCGGCCAAGCGGCGCTTGCCGCGGCGGCGCTGCGCCCCGGCCGGCTTTTCCGGTGGGTCGATGGCGTCGAAGGGGCACGCGTTCTCGCACAGGCGACACTGGATGCATTCGTTCGGCGTGACGCTGGCGTGATGCCGGCTGACGCGCGACGTGACGCGGAGGATCGCTCCCAGCGGACAGATGAACCGGCAGTACGGCCGGGCCACAAACAGCCCCATCGCCAGCAGGGACGCGCCCAGGATGATCATGCGGAACGACCCGCCGAAGCGGAAGATGCCCACGAACGGGTCATAGCGGCAGATCACGAAGGCCGAGCCCGTCGCCGCAAACAGCACGCCCAGTGCCAGTACGACCCACGCGCCCAGGCCCAGCGTATGGTCGAGCCATCGTGGGATTCGCAGCGGCTTCCAGATCACCATGTCCTGGATCGCGCCCAGCGGGCAGATCGCCGCGCAGAACGTCCGGCCGTGAAAGAGGCTCGCCAGCAGCGGTAGACCGAAGAACACGAGCACTACCAGCGGGATGGCGTAGGAGTCGTCGACCATCGCGGCGGCGACGTTCTGGATGGCCCCGATCGGGCAGACGCACCCGGTCCGGAAGAAGCCGAAATACAGCAACGAAGAAACGCCCATCGCCACCAGCCACCGACGGTGTCGCTGTCGCAGCACCAGCCAGGCCGTCACGCCCAGCCCGATCGCCAGGACGGCCATGTCGAGATACTCCAGCCACGCCGGGCGGGCCGCGTAGACCTGCGTCGGCGGGAACTCGTAATCCGTGCCGCTGAAGTCCGGCGGCGGGAACAGCTCGACCGCCAGGGCCGACGCGCCCCATCCCGCGGCCAGCAGCAGCGCTGTCAGGGCCAGCCGCTTCATTGGCCCTCCTCGCCGGTGATGTGGTCGACGTCTCGCCGCGGCGACTGGTGACCTCTCTTGAAGATGTAGGGTACGTAGTCGTCCGGGCCACGGAACCACTCGCCGGGCCAGTCGGCGGGGGCCTTCTCGGGCCAGGGGCCGGTCCAGTGGGCGGGGATGCGGCGGATCGCCTGGGTCGGGCAGGCGACGGCGATGGCGCACTCGTTACAGTTCACGCAGCGGTCGTGCATGATCTGCAGGTACAGCGACCCGTTGCCGCGCCGCGTGCAGCCCTCGACGCACTTGCCGCACCCGACGCACAGGTCGTAGTCCACGGTGTACTCGTAGTACGGTTCTTCGACACGCTTGCGGCTGATCGCGCCGGTCGGGCAGAGCTGGTCCTCGGCCGCCGTCGTGGGGGCCGACGCGACCGGGTCGAAGTAGCCGAAGCATAACTCGCAGTAGCCGCAGATGGGATAGCTGTGGATGGCCTTGACAGCCGACGGCGTGAGCACGCAGTTTGTCGCGCAGTTGCCGCACCGCACGCACGTGTACGGGTCGATCTGCCAGACGGTTTCGGTCTCGCCAGCCTCGGCGGCTCGCTTGCCCAGCAGCCCCGCCGCCAGGCCCCCCAGGGCCACGCAGCCGGCTACGCGGGCGCCCCGGCCGAGCACGTCGCGACGGGTGGGTCGGTCGTTGCGGTTCTCAGCCATGGTCGGGCTCCTGTTGCGTCTCTCGTGCGCGTCGCATGAAGACGCCCTGCGGCAGCTTGCAATGGTCCAGCGCGTCGCAGCCTTTGCAACGGCCGCTGCCGATGCACTCGGCCCGGGTGGCGCGGAGTTGCCCGCGGCGACCCAACAGCACCACCAGCGCCGCACCGGCTGCACCGGCTGCGCCTCGCGCCGCCCAGCGGAACAACCCGCGACGGCTCAGTTGTCTGTCGTTGTCCTTCATACCGCTGACATTTCCGGCGTGTCACGTGTGGCACGTCGATGTGCCGAGGGTGGTGGAGCACCTGCTCCACCACCCGTTGCGTTCGCTGAGCTCTCCGTGTTCTCAGTGGCCTGTTGTCGTTCGAAGATTCTCACGGCCTTCCGCACCGGGTCGAGCACGTAGATCCGTCCCTCACCGTCGACCGCCAGGTCCAGGTTCTTCGCCTTGCCGCTGAAGCTTGCCGGGGCGGCGACGACGCACTTGAACTTGCCGGCTTCGCTGTAGACTTTTACGCGCGGCGAGCCCTTCTCGCTGGTGACGAATCGTCCGTCCGGAAGCTGGGCGATGTGGACCGGGTTGCAGCAACCCGCGAAGTCCGCCGGCGTCGGGCCGGATCGGCCCCACGTGCTGTTGCGACCGAAGTCGCCGGCGAGGCTGTAGGTCTCTACGCGGAGCTTGCCTGGGTTGACCACCCGCAGCAGCCCGTCGCGGTCGACGAGAATGTCAAGGAAGGCGCTGGGCGTCACCAGCCCCGGCGCGCCGGTAACGTCGGATTTCTTGCCGATTGTCAGCGGCGGTTTGCTGAAATCATCGCGGTCGAAGCGCCACACCACGCGGTTGCCTGCGTCGCTGACCAGCAGGGACTCGTCCGTCGCCGCCAGAGAGACGATCACCGCCCGTTCGTCGAGCGTCAGGAGCGTCGTGGTCTTGCCGATAGCCGCCTTCGGGCCCGGCTGGAAGACGCTCCGCTTGTCGGCCAGGTAGATGCGGTCGATGCTCGGAGCGGTGACCAGCACGCAATCGGGTGATCGGCCGGTAAGGGGCGTCGCACCGATCGTCCGAGTCGTGTTGTCGTAGCTCCACAGCATGTCGTCGCCGACGACATACAGCACGCCGTCGTGCAGGTCGATGCCGCGCGGCTGATCCATGTCGGTGGCGATCTGACCGACCTGCTCGTATTTGATGAGCTGCGGGTCGATGTCATCCACGGCCGACATATCGTACGTCCACGCATCCTCGATCGGGCTGCGGTCCGGCTGGCCGTCGTAAGTCGCGACGGCCCAGAACGCAATCGCCGACAGGGCCGCCACGCACAGGCCGATCAGCAGCCGCCCGCCGGTGTAATGTGGCGCCGCCATCATTCGCCTCCTTCCGCCCGCAGGTCCAGGCAGACCATCGTCTCCAGTTCGCGGCAGATCAGTCGCCCGTCGACCAGGGCCATCGGACCCCACGGCTCGTGACCGTCGAGAACCTTCGCTTTGTCCAGCAGTCGGTAGCCGTCCGGCGTGGCCTCGATGAGGTGCAACTCACCGGCCTCGTTGAGGGCGAGGATCATCCCGTCGGCGATCATGAACGCGCAGAGACCAAACTTGTCCGCCGGGCCGGACCGCCAGAGTGTCGCGGCGTTGGTGTCGAGGCAGGCCATCTGCTCGCTGACCGCGCCCACCCGCGGCAGCACGGCGTAGATGAATCCGTCGTAGAGAATCGGTGACTGCTGCTCCGCCCCGAGCGTCGCCGGCGGCAGGCGCTTGCCGGGCTCGACGACGATCTCGCCGTCTTCTTCGACGAGGCGGATGAACATCGCCCCGGCCCCGTATCCGCCGGTCAGCAGCAGCCGGCCGTCGCCGAGGTCGATCGGCGTGGGGACGTTGGCGATCTTCACACTCCAGTCGGCGAAGGTCCACAGTCGCTCGCCCGTTTCGCCGTCAACGCCGGCGACCCCGCCCGAGCCGACGTAGATGAGCATCCGCCGGCCCTGGAACCAGATCGGCAGGATCGAGCAGTGCGTCATCGTCCACTGCTTGGGGTTCGGCGTCGTCCAGACGACCTCGCCGGTTTCGCAATCCACGGCGATCAGCAGGGTTGTCGGGCCTGCCGGCGCAATAATCGCCTTGCCGTCTTCGATCAGCGGACACTGGCCGGCGTACCACGGCGGGACGGTCGTGCCGTACTCGGCCGGCAGATCGATACCCCACAGCAGGTCGCCCGCCTCGCCGCCGTCCTTGCCGGGCGCGGTGCGACAGCACATGACCTGGCATTTCGGGCCGAGCGTGACCACGTAGCGATCGCTGACGGCCGGCACGGTTCGGCTGATGCCGTGCTGGCGCTTTATGTAGATGTCGTAGCCGCGCCGCCAGAGTTCCTTGCCGGTCGCCAGGTCGAAGCATCGCAGCATGTCGGCCTTGCGGTCCTGGTCGTAGTCGAGGACGTAGACGCGACTGTCGAGCACGGCGGGGCCGGCGTAGCCTTCGCCGAGGTCGATACGCCACAGTTCCGTCGGGCCCTCGGGCGGGAACCGGCGAATCAGCGGGACCATGCTGCGGTCGATGTTGTCGCGGTCGCGGCCGCGGAAGGCGGGCCACTCGCCCGGGATGGCCGGGCCGGGCTCGGCGTCGAAGCGTTGAAATATCCCTCCGATGTCGACGGCTTCGCGGTCGACGCCTTGGGCGGATTGCGGCTGCGGCAGGCGGATGCCGACCTGCGGAAGGTCGGTGTGGAACCAGTCGCGAACGAAGGCGGGATAGCGGGCCTGCACGTCGCCCGGTACGACGGGAAACGCCCAGATGCCCAGCACGGCCGCGGCCAGCACCGCCAGCGCCGCGGGGATCCCCAGCGTAATGAGCTTCGGATGCATCATGTGACACCGTTGTACCGAATCATCGCGTCGCTCGGAAATGTTATTCGTCGCGCAGGGCCGGCAGCAGCCGGCCCCGGGTGGCCCATCGCGTGGCAAGGGCCGTCCAGCCCGCCGACGCCATCGCCACGGCGACGGCCAGGATCGCCAGGGCTTGCAGCGAACTCCGCATCGCCGCCCCGCCGCCGGAGGGCATGATCGCCACGCCTGCCGCCACGCCGCCGATGACCAGCCCCGCCGCTACCAACAGCAGGTGCTCGCCGACAATCAGCCGCCGCAGCGAGCCACGTGTGTATCCGACCGCCCGCAACAGCGCCAACTCGCCGCGACGCTCCAGAACGTTTCGCAGCACCACCACGGCCAGCCCGCCGCTGCCCAGCAGCAGCCCCAGCCCGCCGAGCACCGAGAAGATCCGCAGGTAGGTGTTCTGGACCTCGGCGAATTGCCCCAGCCGCTCGACCGCCGGCGTGACCGACAAGCCGGCATCGGCCAGACGACGCGTGAGAACCTCGGCCACCTGCTGCGCCCGCTTCGGGGGGGCGTCGATCAGGAAGACCTGCCAGCCCGCTTCGTCCGGAAACAGGTCCACGAAGGCCTGCTTGTCGATGATGACGCTGCCCTGGAGGATGCTCGATGCGATGGCGGCCACGAATACCAGATCGGCTGATCGCCCGCGATCGTCCATGATGGTAACGGTTTCGCCGAGCGTCTTGCCCAGCGCCCAGGTCAGCGTCGGTTCGTCGGCGATGGCCGGTACGCGGGGCCGCGGGCGGTGGAGGCTGTCCGCCTCGGGCCGCAGCATCGACCAGCCGCTCGCCGAGAGGTCGAGCTGAGAGGCGACGTCGAAGGCGACGTGGCGGTCGAGGTCGTCGCCGTCCACGCCCAGGATGCGTGGCCGCTGGGCGCGGTTGAGGTTCAGGCAGCTTGCTTCGTCGCCGGTGCGGAGGCGCATCGGCACGACGGTGACGTCTCGCATGACCTCCGGCGGCAGGCGAAGGTCTCGGCGGACGGCCGGGTCGTTGAGGTTGCGGTAGATCGGCAGGGAGCTTTCGGCGTACAGGGCAAAGCCGCCCGTCCCGCTTCGCTGGGTCTCGCGGGCCGTCGCGTCGATGTGAAACGCCCGGATGCTGACCGTCAGGAACACGCCGGCGGCCAGCAGTCCGACGCAGGTGAGGCTTCGGCCCGGGCGGCGGGCCGGCCCGCGCCGCACCAGCCGCCAGAACGTCAACGTCGATCGGCCGCCGTTTGTACGGCTGGGACCCGACAACCAGTGTGCCGTCGCCAGCAGGCCGGCCGACAGCAGCAGCGCCCCGGCGGCGAAGAACGCGCCCGCTGCCGCCATGCCCGTCGCCGTCCGCATCGACGTCACAAGCCATGCCGCCCCAACCGCGCACAGCCCGGCCGCCACGATCGGCCAGCGTCGCCGTCGGCCCGGCTCCACCCGGCCGAACGCGCCGGCCAGCAGCGCGCGCGGCGAGAGATCCATCGCCCGCCGCAACGTCAGATACATCGCCAGCTTCGCCGAGGCCAGGCTCGCCAGCACGCCGATGCCGACCGTCGCCGCCGTGACGTGAAACTCCACCGGGAAGCTCGCGACCGCCCCGGCCCAGACGTTTCGCAGCAGCACGACTATCGCCTGCGTGTACGCCAGGCCCAGCGGCAGGCCGATGACGCAGCCGGCCGCCGCGAGCAGTCCGCCCTCGCCCATCATCATCAGCGTCACGCGACGACGCGTCCAGCCCATCGCCCGTAGCGTGCCGATCTGCTGCGCCCGCTGCTGGACGCCGAAGACGAACAACAACGCCGTCAGCAGCACCGCCGCGGCGATCAGGAACACGCTCAGGCCCAGGAACAGCCCGCCGAAATCGAGCGACTGCTCGACCGCCCGGCCCGCCCGCATGCGCACGTCGCGCGCCGTGAGCCCCACGCGCGGCAGGTCGATCGCGCCGAGTACCGCCGCGGCCAGTGCGTCCGGCGACGTCGAGGGCGCGGCGTAGCGGACGGCGGTCAGTTGCCCGAAGCGGCTAGCCCATATGGCCTGCCCCGCGGCGAGCGAGACGAACGCTTTCGGCGTGCCGCGGTGGGCGTCCCAGTAGGCTTCGTCTTTGTCGCGGATGCGGCCGAGATCGATGGGGATGCCGGCGTCCCAGTCGCGGCAGTTCGCTTCCTCGGCGATGCCGGGCAAGTCCGGCATGAATGTCGGGTCGCCGGCCGGGCCGTCCATGGGCACGATCGCGGTGACGGTGAACGTGCGCGACGCCTCGGTCAAGTCGCCGTCCTCGCCGAGGACGAAGTACGTCAGCGTGAGCGAATCGCCGACGGCGGCGTCGAGGTCGTCGGCGAGCCAGTCGTTGATAACGATCTCGTCGTCGGCCAGTTCATCGGGGATGATGTTGGCAAAGAGCGTGCCCGTCTCCAGCGCGCTGACCATCGAGTACGGCGTCGTCCGCTCGCCGGAGGCCAGCTCGTTGACGAGGTACGTCAGCACGCCACCGTGTGGCGGTGATTGTTCTTGAGCAGCCCCGGCGAGAGGCGGTGCGAGGAACACCCGGCCGGTGCGAAGCTCGATGCGGTCGCCGACAAGCCTTCGGACCTGCAGATCGAGATCGCCGACGGTCACCGTCTTGCCAAGTGCGTCGGCGACGGCGGGCAGAAGATCGTTCGATGCGTCTCGGTCGCCGCCGGCGTGGCCGATGAAGATGGCGTTGGCGCGTCCGGACTCCCCGGCGTCGTCGGCGAGTTCGGTGAGGTTCACGAAGGCCGTCAGCGGCGAGGCCTGGTCGGCGGTGAGGCTGAAGCGGCCGAAGCGTTCGGGCCCAACGACAGCCTTGACGCGTCGGCGGAGGACGAGCGTGGTGTCGCTCGTGCGGGCGAGGACGGCCTCTCGCGGCAGCAGGGACGGCCGCGGCACGAGCAGCAGGACGTCGTCGCCGGCGGCGGCGTTGAGTCGGGCAGCCAGGGCCCGGTTCAGAACGACCTCGCCGGGGCGGGGCGCCGGGCCGGTGCGGGTGGGCGAGAGGCGACCGAAGCGTTCGTCGACGCCAAGGACCTCCGCGCGATTCGCGCGGTGGGTCTCATCCGGCGTGACGGCCGAGCCGCGAAGCAGCATTGCCGGCGCGACGATCTGCCCGTCGAGGTATGGCGCGAGGTCGTCGGCCAGAGCGGCCCGGACGTGCCGGTCGGCGGGCAGGACGGCGATGTCGATCTCGCCCAGCCGCGCCCGGGCGATGCTCGACAGCGTACCGCGGACACTGTCGCCGACGGCCAGGGCGCCGACGAGGACCGCGCAGGCGACGGCCGTGCCGAGCAGCACGCCGAGGTTGACCCGCCAGTTGTGTTGCAGGTTGCGTCGCAGGAGCGTGGTTGTGCGTGGTGTTGTCATGGCGTTTCGTGCAGCGTGCCGTCGCGGAGCTGCAGTTGTCGGTTCATGTGGTTGGCCAGCCGGGCCGAGTGCGTGACGGTGATCAGCGTGACGCCTTCCTCGCGGTTGAGTTCGACGAGCAGGCCAGCCAGTTCGTCGGCGGTCTGTTCGTCGAGCGAGCCGGTCGGCTCGTCGGCCAGCAGGAGCTTGGGTCCGTTGACCAGCGCGCGGACGACGGCAACGCGCTGCCGCTGCCCGCCGGAGAGTTCCCCGGGTCGGGCCGCGTGCTTGTCGGCCAGGCCGACGCGTTCGAGCAACCGCCGGGCGCGGTCCTCAGCGGCCTGCATGTTCCCGCCGGGCAGGGTGGGCAGCAGGACGTTCTCCCACACGCTGCATTGCGGCAGGAGGTGGTGGATCTGGAAGACGAAGCCGATCATCTTCGCTCGCAGGTGGGCCAGGGCGGACTCGGCCATGTCCGTGGGGTCTTGCCCGGCGATGCGCACCTGCCCGCCGGTGGGTCCATCGAGTGCGCCGATGACGTTTAGAAGCGTGCTCTTGCCGCAGCCGCTGGGCCCGACGACGGCGAGCGTCTCGCCGACGGCGACGGTGAGGTCCAGGCCGTCGAGCACGCGGGGTCCGTCCTCGTAGCGGTGGCGGATGTCCCGGAGTTCCACGAGGCTGTCGGTATCGTTCATGTGTCGTCTCCGGTGGCGGCCCGGCAGGCGGCCAGCAACTGGTTCGCGGCGGTGTCGAGGTTGAACTGCCGGGCGACGGCATCGCGGCCGGCTGCGGCGAGTCCGTCGCATCGGGCGGGGTCGGTGAGGACCTCGGCGATGGCGCGGGCGAGGTCGTCGACGCCGCCAGCCGTGTGGGTCAGGCCGCCACCCGTTGCGGCGACGAGTTCGGCCTGCCCGCCGTGGTCGGGGGCGACGACGGGTCGGCCGGCCGCCATGGCTTCCAGCAGATGCAGGCCGTAGGCTTCCGGTCGACGGCACGGCACGGCAAGCACGTCGGCGCGGGCGAGCATGTCGGCCTTTGCGTCGGTGGTAAAGTCGGTTGCGAGCGTGACGCCCTCGGTCAGGTCGAGCCTGGCGATGTGGCGGCGGAGCGTTTCGAGGAACGGCTTGTCGGCTTGTGTGCGTCCGCCGACGGCGACGAGGCGAAGGTCGGCCAATCCGTGTCGGCTGCGGAGTTCTGCGACGGCTTCGACGAGCAGGTCGAGGCCTTTGACCTCGGCGAGCTGGGACAGGAAGCCGACGGTCGGCGGCCCGTCGGCGGGAGCGGGAGCCTCGGTGGGCACGTCGACGCCCTGGCGGATGATGGCGATGCTCTCGACGGGCAGTCCGAGGCGCCCGGCCATCCGCCGGGCGTACCAGTGGCTGGGGGCGATGAACGCGGCGTCTTCGGCCCGGGATCGCAGTTCGGCCCAGCAGTCGGTCCGCCACGGCTCGGGCAGTGTATCGAGGAAGCCCTCCTCGTCCTGCAGCCAGCAGACCACTGCGGCGCCGGTAACGTCGATGACCCGCCGGGCCAGCCCGATCAGCAGTGCGTTGGATAGCAGGATCACATCGGGCCTTTCCTTGGCGAGGTGGCCGGCGAGGCGGTCGAGTTCCTTGACCTGTCGGCCGCGAGCGCCGCGGAGCATCGACAGCGTGGTCTCGCCGAGGATGCGAGCGTCGGTCATCGACGTTTTTCGGCCGGCCCAGCGGAGCAGCCAGTGTGCGTCCAGCAGGCGGTCGAGCCATCGCGGCGTGTGGCGGAAGACGGCGAGCGTCTGCTGGAGGTAGACGTTGATGCCGCCGAAGAAGACCCGCTCGTCGGCGCTGTCGGGCGCGAGCTGAGCCGGCGGCGGCAGGTAGAGCGGCACGGCGAGCGCATCGACCCCGGCGGCTCGCAGGGCACGCAGACCGGCGGCGTCGCGCAGGCAGTTCTCGCAGTAGAAGTTCTCGCCCGCGCCGGGCGTCAACTGCACGATCTTCATGGCCGCGCCTCAAATGCGTAGAGGTATCCGTCGTCGCTGCCGATGAGGATCACGCCGTCGACGACGGCCGGGGTGGAGGTGATGGACTGACCGATGCGAATCCTCCCGACGACCTTGCCGCTGTCGACGTCCAGCACGGACAGTCGCCCGTCGTCGCTGCCGACGATCACCCGGCAGCCGTCCGGCTCGCAAACGATCACGGGCGAGCCGTCGACGGGCCCGTCGGACCGGTGGGTCCAGAGGCGTCGACCGGTGCGGGCATCGATGCCATAGACGTGGCCCTTGTGCGTGCCGATGACCAGTGTCTGATCCGCGACGGCCGGGGAGGAGAGCATCCACTCGTGCTCCGGCGGGTCGGGATCGTCGGCCGGTGCTGCATCAAGGTCCGTCGATCCGGATAGGGCGGGCGGGCGCCGGCGGGCGGGCGTTGTCTCGCCGGGCTGTTTACGCGTCCAGTCGGTCTGCCAGGCCGTTTCCAGCTTGGGCAGGTCGAGCGCGAACAGGCCGTTGTTGAACGTTGCGGCGTAGAGGCGGTTGTCGTCGACGACGACCGTGCCGGGCACGTAGCTCTCGAGGCTGATCTTGCGGACGAGTTTGCCGGAGGCGGCGTCGACCAGACGCACATAGCCGTCACAGCCGCCGAAGACTACATGTGGTTGGGCGTCGACGGTCATGACGGCGGCGGCTCCGCTGAGGTAGTGTTCGGTATCGCAGGTCCACCGCTGCTTGCCGTTGGCGGCGTCGAGCGCGTAGAGCTTGCCGTCGTAGCTGCCGACGACGATCAGCCGCGCCCCGTCGTCGAGCGTTACAAGGTTCGGCGAGGCCATCACGACCCCGCCCGTCTCGAACGTCCATCGCGGCCGGCCCGTGCGAAGGTCGAGCGCGTAGACCTTGCCGTCACGGCTGCCGACGACGAGCAACTCCTCCAGCAACAGCGGCGAGGACTCCACGCCATCGCCGGTCGGGGTGGCCCATCGTTTTCGGCCGTCGCGGAGGCGGACGGCGTAGACCTTGCCGTCATAGCTGCCGACGTAGGCCATACCGTCGCGGACGGCCGGCGTCGAGCGTACGGAGTCGCCCGTCTTGAACCGCCACAGCAGCCGCGGCTGGTCGGGCGAGTTCTCGCGAGCCCGGCCGGTCATGTTTGGATTGTGGTCGAA
This sequence comes from Planctomycetota bacterium, assembly GCA_009908915.1. GTDB lineage: Bacteria > Planctomycetota > Phycisphaerae > SM23-33 > SM23-33 > JAAAOJ01. The sequence goes on along the minus strand of JAAAOJ010000070.1, from coordinate 9,397 downwards.
CGGCGGCCGGGTTGCGGCGTCGGCGTTGGCCGCCTCGTCGGTCTGGTCGGCTGGTGGCGGCGGGCGCTGAGCCCGGCAGGCGGCGAGCAGTCCCGCCAGTGCCAGTCCGGCCAGTGGCAGTGCGACAACGTGGATTCGTGCGCGCATGGACATCCTCATGTACCATCCTAGCAGTCGGGCCGGGGCGTCGACAAGCTGTAGGGCCAAGGCATGCTGGTACGTTGGCGCGTCATGCGTGACGTGGCGAAGAAACGAAGGCAGGATGCCTTCCTCACGCGAGGGCTGGAAGCCCGCGACACGCTTCGATGCCACAACGCAACCGGCCCACGGGCCCGTGCAAGTCCTTGCAAAAAGCGAGACCGTAGTATAATGTCGTGGGATAGCGCTGGAGGAACCAGGGACCAGAAAAGGCCTGATCCGTTGAGGCCCGGCTGGCCGACTGGTGTTGTTTATGCTTCCAACCATGGACAGGCAGGAACCAGGAAGAGCAATGTCCGCCGATATCATCGAATCGCACTGTCACAGTTGCGGGCTTTACATCCGTGTACCGCAGGAATTTGCCGGCGGCAAAGGCCAATGCCCGCGATGCAAAACCATCGTCCGTGTGCCGGCAGGGCTGCGCACGGGCCATCCGCAGAACATCCCCGGCATGCGTTACGTCGCCATGCCCGCCGTGACGGGCCCACAGAAGAAGGCACTGGCCATTACCAGCCGCCACGGCCCGGCCGTGCGGTTCCTATGCACGGAGTGCGAGAATACGTTCGAAAGCATCAAGGTCTTCGAGGCGTCGCACAAGCGCTGCCCCAACTGCGGCGCCGACGGTGAGCCGGTGAAGGATGCGATCAAGTTTCCCCGGCCGGCATCGAGTATGCATGCGGACATTATCAAGCAACAGCCCGAGGCTGACCACGGGGTCTACATTCCCGAGGCCATTCCGGTCGACCACGAAGATGACGATGACGTCTACGAGGCCGAGGCGACCGACCCGAAACTCGATGGATGAGCCTGTCAGTGCATGTCGGCGTGTTGCTGGATAAGCCCGCGCGCGGCGGTCGCGATGCCCTCGGCATCCAGCCCGACCACGCGTAGCTGATGCGGTCGCGAGGCATGGGCGACGAAACGATCCGGGATGCCCAGCAGGCGAACGGCCCGTGTGTCCCAGTCGTTTTCAGCGGCCAGTTCGAGCACGGCCGAGCCCAATCCACCGATGCGAGCGTGATCTTCCACTACCAGCAGTGGCCCGGCGGCAATACGATCGGCGAGCATCTCCTTATCGAGCGGCTTGGCGAAGCGTGCGTTGACGACGGCCACCTCGGTGCCGTCGGCGGCGAGGGTTGTGGCGGCGTCGAGGGCCGGGGCCACGGTCGAGCCGTAGGCCAGGATCGTCGCGGCCTTGCCGTCGCGCAGGGTCCGCGATCGGCCGATCTGAAAGGCGGGGCAATCGCCCGTTCCTTCCGGCGCGACGTCACGTGCGTAACGGATGGCGACCGGCCCGTCCTGGCCCAACGCGAACTCGAGCACGGCCGACATCTCTTCGACGTCGGCAGGGGCCGCCAGAATCATGCCCGGCAAGGTCCGCAGGAGGGCGATATCGGCAAAGCCGTGATGAACGGCCCCGTCGCTGCCGACCAGGCCCGCGCGATCCATGGCAAAGACCACAGGCAGCCTTTGCAGGGCACACTCGTGGAAGATCTGGTCGAACGCTCGCTGCATGAACGTGCTGTAGATGGCCACGACCGGCTTGAGACCTGCCTTGGCCATGCCGGCTGCCGCGGCCACCGCGTGACTCTCGGCGATGCCGACGTCGATGGTCCGGTCGGGGAACTCCTCGCGGACGTCGGCCAGCCCCGTGCCGTCGGGCATGGCCGCCGTCAAGGCGACGACGCGTTCGTCCTGCCGTGCCCGCTCTCGCAGGGCGCCGGCAAAGACCTTCGTCCATGACGCCGCCTTGGGTTTGTCGAAGACGGCCTTGCCGTTCTGGATCGTATGGGCGGCCGGGCTGTGGAACAGCGTGGGGTCGTCGACGGCGTACGGGCAGCCACGCCCCTTCTCGGTGTGAATGTGCAGCACCGTCGGCGTATCGAGATGGCCGATACGCTGCAGCACGCGGATCAGCTCGCCGATGTCGTGGCCGTCGATCGGGCCGAAGTAGTTGAAGCCGAGCGCCTCGAACATCTGCCCGCCGTGCAGCGTGGTCCGCACGCCTTCCTTGATGTACTTGAGCGCCCCGGCCATGCCCTCGCCCAGCGGCAGGTGCTTGAGCAGGTGCTCGGTCGAATGCTTCAGCTCGCGGTAGCGGTCGGTCATGCGCATGTGCTCGAGCGCCTCGGCCAATGCACCGCGCGGGCGGTCGATGGCCATGTTGTTGTCGTTGAGCACCAGGAGGAACTGCCGATTCAGTAGGGCGGCGTTGTTCAGGCCTTCGACGCTTAGACCGTTGGCGATGCTGGCATCACCGACGACGGCGACGACGTTCGTCTCGCGTCCGCTCGCCAGGTCGGCCTGGGCCAGGCCCGTCGCCGTCGAGACGGCCGTGCCGGCGTGGCCGGTGTAGAACAGGTCGTAGTCGCTCTCGGCGGGGCTCGGAAAGCCGCTGATGCCACCGCCCTCGCGGAGTGTGTCGAACTGCTTGGCCCGCCCGGTCATCATCTTGTGGGGGTAGCACTGGTGGCCGACGTCCCAGAGCAGGCGGTCGCGTGAGAAGTCGTAGACGTAGTGGAGGGCGACGGTCAGCTCGGTAATGCCGAGGTTGCTGGCGAGGTGCCCGCCCTTACGTCGGACAACATCGATAATGCGTGCGCGGACCTCGGCGGCGAGTTGCTCAAGTTCCTTGACGCTCATGCGGCGCAGTTGATGCGGCGAGGCAATGCTCTCCAGCCAGTGTGTGTCGTTGCTCATTGGAGGTGTTCCTGTGCGTCAGTGGGTTCGTTGGCAGAGCCGGCAAGCCAGGGCGGCCAGTCGCGTGCCGCGCGAGCCAAGCGGCTGCAGCGCGTCCAGTGCCTCCCGGGTCAGCCGGTCGCTCAGTTCGCCGGCGGCGTTCTGACCGAGTTCGGTAACGTACGTCCGCTTGCCGGCCTCGACGTCTTTGCCGGGCGTCTTACCAAGCTGCTTGGCCGTGCCGGTCGCATCGAGGACGTCATCGATCACCTGGAACGCCAGACCGATGTGTTCAGCGTAGCCGGTGACGGCGGCGAGGTCGGCTTGACTCGCCTCGGCGGCGACGGCACCCATGCGTGCGGCGGCCCGAAGCAGCGCGCCGGTCTTGCGACGGTGTGTGTATTGCAGGCCTTCGCGGCCGGGCGGCAGGTCGCAGAGGTCCATGTCGGCGACCTGTCCGCCGACCATGCCGGCGGGACCGGCCCCGGTGGCCAGCTCCGCTGCGAGGCGGCCGGCCGTTGGCGCGGGGGTTGCGGCCAGCAGCCCGAGGGCGCGGGTCAGAAGGGCGTCGCCGATGAGGATGGCCATCGCCTCGCCGAACTTGACGTGGGCGGTCGGCTGACCTCGGCGGAGGGCGTCGTCGTCCATGGCGGGCAGGTCGTCGTGGACTAGGCTGTAGGCGTGGATCATCTCGACGGCGACGGCCGCCCGGCGGACCGGTTCGGCGTCGACGCTGCCTTCGCAGGCCTCGGCGGCTAGCCCGACCATCGCGGGGCGCAGGCGCTTGCCGCCGCGCGTGCAGTATCGCATTCCGTCGGCCAGCGTTTGCGGAACGCGCGGCTCGACCAGCCATCGATCGAGGTCGGCATTGACGTGCGGAGCGCCGGCGGCGAGCAGGTCGCCGAGTGTTTCCTGTTGTGCGGGATCGGTCATCGTCATGGCAGCGTCTCGGCCCGGAAAAAACCAACGCCGGACCCACGCGGCGTCCAGCGAATCGTCATTATAACGCGGGCTCCTGGATCGGACAGGTATTTTCGATCGGCACGCACGGCGGGCAGGTATTTCCCTTCGGTCTCCTCTCGCGGCTGGTGTATCCTCTTCGTCTGGGCATGCATGGCCTGGCCGCCGGCTCGCGGCTGCGCTTCAGTCGCGGGGCGGGCACGTAGGGCCCGCCGTTGCGAGTGCTGAACCCGCCGGACACAACGTTGACATCCTTCAAGGCCGACCGCCGGCCGGAGTGACCATGCGAGACGATCTGCCAGAATCGATGGCGAGCACGAGTATCACGGACGACGAACACTCGCCGCCCGTGAAGCGATGGAGCCCGGCGGCCAAGCTGCTGGCCGCGCTGGGCGTGATCGTCGGCCTGCTTGCCGCGGCGATCGGCATTGCCTGGCTGCATGGCTGGCACCTGACTCACTGAACGGTATCGCGCATGCGGAGGTAGCTCTCGAAGCGCCGGGGCGGGATCTCGCCGGCCTCGACGGCGGCCTGGACGGCGCAGCCGGGCTCGTGGGTGTGGGAGCAGTCGCGGAATTTGCAGTCCGGGGCGACGGCTTCGATTTCGGGGAAGTACCACGGCAGATCCTCGATCCGCAGTCCGACGTCGAGTTCGCGGATGCCGGGGGTGTCGATGATCAGCCCGCCCTGGGCGTGCGGAACGTTGTAGACCCGTGCCTGGCTGGTGGTGTGCCGACCTCGCTGGTCCTTGGCGCGGACGGTATTGGTGGCGGCGTCGATGTCGGGGATGATGGCGTTGATGAGCGTGGTTTTGCCCACGCCGGAGGCCCCGGCGAGGACGGTCCGCTGGCCGGCGAGGCGGTCTCGCAGCGCGGGCAGGCCCAGGCCCGCCGCGGCACTGACGCGGAGGACCTCCAGATCCAGAAGTTCTACGCTGTGCCACGCCTGAGCATCCGGCTCGCCGAGGTCGATCTTGTTGAGGACGAGCAGAGCCTGGAGGCCGCCGCGTTCGGCGATGATGCGGAAGCGTTCGATCAGACCCGCGCTCAGTGCGGGCTTGTGCGTGGCCGCGACGATCATCAGCACGTCCATATTGGCGGCGATGACCTTGAGGAAGTCCTCCTCGTCGTACTCGTCGCGACGTCGGTCGCTGCGGGGCTCGGGCCGGGCGAGGACGGTCCGCCGCGGCTCGCGCGAGAGGATCATGCCGTCCATGCGGTTGCGATCGAGTTCGACCTGCCCGTCGACAAGGTCATCCGGCACGAGCGCGACGATGCAGGCATCGCCGACGGCCAGCGGGCTGGTATGCTCGAAGCCTTCCGGCGGCCTGAAGGTCTTGGCGATGCCGCAGTAGAGTTCCTCGCCGTCGACGCGGACGAACGTGCCGCGCCGGAACACGCCGGTGACCATGCCGGAGATTTGCTGCCAGCTGTCGAGTTCGCTGGCCTGGCCGGTCGCGAAGCTACCCTCGCCGAGTTTGACTTCCGGCGGACGCAGGCGCTGGCGTTTCGGTTCGTGGATGTCCTTGCCCGCTTCCCAACGCGCGTGCCAGTCCTTGCGACGTCGCCGCGATTTGCCCTTGCCTCGTGCCATGTGCCCATTAAAGCATACCGGCCCGATAAGCTGAAGGGGCATCGGTCAAACGGCCAGGGCAAACGCAATGTCCAGAACGTCTCTCCCCATGGGAGAGATGGCCCGTAGCCTCAGAGAGGGCTCTTCGGGCGTCACCCAAGACCCTCACCGGCTCGCAGGCCCATTCGGCAGGCTCGCCACCTTGTCCAAAGGCAGAGGCATCAAGGCAGAGAATCCCTTTGCCATGGGTCAAACGGGAGGTTGATGTGGTGCGCTTCATCGCTGGACTTTGAAGATGAAGTTGATCGACAGGTACAGGGCCACCGCGATGACGACGAAGGCGAAGTAGCGTCGCAGGCGGCTGGCCTGGAGGCGCTCGCAGAGGAATGTGCCGACCTGAATGCCGGCGGCGCTGCCAACGAGCAGTGGGAAGACGATCCAGAGGCTCGCGTCGCCCTTGGCGCCGTAGATGACCACGCCGGCCAGCGAGCTGCAGAGGACCACGCCGAGGCTCGTGCCGACCGACTGGTGCATGCTCAACCCGACGACCAGCAGGAGCATGGGCATGAAGATCACGCCACCGCCGATGCCCATGACGCCCTTGCACATGCCCATCAGGATACCTACCACGCAAAGGCCCGGCAGCGAGATGCCGCGAATATGGGCCACGCGAATGCGAATGTACGGCGGGATCGACACGCGCTGCAGCAGGCAGGTCTCTTCGCGTTCGCGGCTGGTACCTTTAAGCACGAGGAAGGCCACCAGCGCCAGCAGTGCGATGAACAGCACGTCCATGATCAGGCTGAAATCGTGCTTGCCGAAGTGAGTCCTCAGGGCGGTATGGATGTCAGCGCCGATGATCGTGCCGCAGACGGCCGACCCGGCGAGGATGAGCATCGTTTTGCGTGCGACGTTGCCGAGGCGCATGTGTCGGACCCAGCCGGCGGAACTCGACCCGAGCGTGAAGCTCATCGATGACCCGACGGCGAGGGAGTAATCAATTCGCAGGAGGTTGGCCAGCAGCGGTGTGATCATGAACGCCCCGCCGACGCCGAAAAGCCCCGTCAGCATGCCGACGGCCAGGCCCATGCCCAGCAGCGCCGCCAGCAGCCACGGCCCGGCGAGCGTGGCCTCGACGGCGTACAACGAGTCCATCAGTTGCGCCCAGCTCATGACTCGGTTTGCTCCAGTTGCTGCTCGGCCTGTTTGCGTCGGCGGCGACGACGATAGAGCTCGACGGCGTACTCGATGCCCAGCCCCCAGGCCAGGGGGAGCACGACGAGCAGGATGATCTTGACGGCGGGGTGCATGGCTGTGACGTCTGTCCTTTCGGCACGACGGGGTCGACCCGCTGGGCCGGCCGACGGAGCAACCCTAGTGTATTTCCGGCAGGGCTGCAAGCGAGGTGTACGGATTGTCCGCCCAATGCGCTACCCGCCGCCGACGAGCGTAACGATTTCCACCACATCGCCATCGGAAAGCTTCGTCTCGGCATGCTTCGACCGACGGCAGAGCTGGCGATTCACCTCAACGGCGCAATGGGCCGGGTCGTGCCCGCGCCGTTGAAGAACACCGGCCACGCTCTGGCCGTCCGGCACGTCCGTTTTCTCGCCATTGACGGTAATGTGCATTAACGACCTCCGCATCGATTGTAGCACCGCCGCTGCCGAGCGCTCAAGCAACCTGGTTGGGAGCGTGGGTTGCTACGGTTCATCTGACTCGGCTCCAGCGGAGGCCGCGGGCGGTTCCGTCGTGCCGGGCTCGGCCGTCTCGGCCAGGCCAAGAATACCCTACATGCGCCGGCCAAGCCATTGCATGCCCGTCTCGACCCGCGGATGGGTCACACCGCGATTGCAGCCGCGAAAGTCCTTGCGGTCGAGATTGCCCACGGCCACGTACGGCGAGGCGATGCCCGCTACCGTCATCGACGGGTCGCTGTTGGATGTGAGGTGCGGGCGATAGCCCCATCCGCCGTCGGTGTTCTGCCGGCTGAAGAGGGAGTCGACGGCCTTCTGCATGGAGGCCTCGACCTGTTTGTCGAAGCTCAGCGAGAGCTTGCCCTTTCCATAGTTCCAGTGTTTCCAACATCGTGGCGACGGATTCCGGCGGCGGCTGGAGTTTGAGTGTCGGTTCGGGTTGAGGCTCGGGCTGCGGCGTGGGGGTGGGCTGCGGCTCGGGTTCGGGCTCCGACTCTGGCGCCGGTTCGGATTCGGGCGGAGGCGCCGAGAGCTGATTGCCCGCCGCAACTCGTTGCTTGGCCTGCGGTTTGTCGTCCCGACAGCCGACGGCAAGGAACATCAGACAGACCGACAGGAAGGCCGCAAAGGTAGGGCTTGTAAGCGGGTTGTCGGGGCGGTAGGATCTCGGGTTTGAACGTAACCCCATAGCCCCGGAGATATGAGCATGCTGCAGGTGTACTGGAAAAACGCAACGGATAAGGTGGTCGGGTCGGATCACGGCATTACGCAGACGGACCTGACGGGGATCGAGAACGCGATGCAGCGCGCGCACGAGACGGTCGTTCAGCAGTGTCGCGAGGGCACGCTCGGCTATGCCGCCCTGCCCAGCCAGCGGCCGCAGTACGCTGAAGGCGTCAAACGCCTTGTGGCCAAGTACCAGCCGGATGCGCGCGACATGGTCGTGCTTGGCATCGGCGGCAGTGCGCTGGGCAACATTGCCCTGCAGTCGGCCCTCAACCCCTCGACGTGGAATCTCCTTACGGATCGCGCCCGCAAGGGCCCGAGGCTTTTCGTGGTGGACAACGTCGACCCGGCCCTGCTGAAGGACATCATGAAGATCGTCCAGCGGCGGCTGGATCGGACGGTCGTCAACGTCATCAGCAAGTCCGGCGAGACGGCCGAGACCGCCAGCCAGTTCATGCTCTTCCGCGACCTGCTGCAACGGAAGGTCCGTCGGGGCTGGGCTGACCGCATCGTGGCAACCACCGACGCGAAGAAGGGCACGTTGCACGAAATCGCCAAGGCCGAGGGCTACGAGATGCTGGACGTGCCCGACGACGTCGGCGGCCGCTTCAGCGTCCTCTCGCCGGTCGGACTGTTCAGCGCCGCGATGTGCAACATCGATATCGACCAGCTCCTCGCCGGGGCCGAGAGCATGAAGCAGCGCTGCGAGGTCATGGACATCATGCAGAACCCAGGCTGCATGCTGGCGGCGGTGAAGTACCTGATGATGGCCAAGAAGGGCAAGCCCATGCATGTGATGATGCCTTACTCCAACCGCCTTCACATGATGGCCGACTGGTATCGCCAACTCTGGGCGGAAAGCCTCGGCAAGAAGACCGACCGCGACGGCCATGACGTCTTCGTCGGCCCTACGCCGATCAAGGCCCTCGGCACGACCGACCAGCACAGCCAGGTCCAACTCTACCGTGAAGGGCCGAACGACAAGCTGACGGTCTTCCTGGAGGTCAAGAAACACCCGGCCAACACGCGGATTCCCGAAGACTTCACCGATGTGCCCGGCCTGGGCTATCTCGCCAAGAGGCAGACCGGCAAACTTATCAGCGCCGAGAAACTCGCCACCGAGTTCGCGCTGGCCACGTCGCAACGACCGAGCGTGACCATCCGCTTTCCGGAAATCAACGCCAAGCACGTCGGCGAGTTCCTGTACCTCTACGAGTTCACGACCTCGCTCATGGGCGAACTGCTGAATATCAACGCCTACGATCAGCCGGCCGTCGAACTGGGCAAACAGGCCACCTTCGCCCTCATGGGCCGCGACGGCTACGACGATCTCGCAAAGAGAACCCGCCCCTTCAAGCGTACCGACAAACGCTATCTGGCGTAGAGACAGAACGCCATGCCGGCCCAGCCCGCAGCACCCCAAGCCTTCAAACGAAAGGCCTAAATAATTAAGTATGGTCACTACTGTCCCATCATAAGTCGAATAACGCCAATTGGATAGAACTTGACTGATTTTCGGTATTGTACTCGATCTGCGAAAAGGCCTGTAAAATGGGCGTTTTCTC
>JAAAOJ010000022.1 GCA_009908915.1 Planctomycetota bacterium | reverse complement strand
AGACGGCGTTCTTACCCCTCTCCCTCCGGGAGAGGCCGGGTGAGGGTCTTCTGTCTTGACCCCTCTCCCTCCGGGAGAGGCCGGGTGAGGGTCTTTTCTTGACTCAGGCCCACGGGCCCTCACGCCCCAGGCCCGTCTTGTAGCAGCTCGTTTCGAAATCGATCGCGTCGCGCACTGCAAGCACTTCTGTATAGATAGATGGACTGCAAGGGGGCGGGTGCGGCGTTCAAGACGAACAGTACCTGCCCCGGCAGTGGTGGAGGAATTTCTCATGCCAAACTGAGGTTTCTACCTGCACAAAATCGCATTTAGTCGTATAATCCTGATAGCGGCATCGGAGGCGTCCCTTCCGCTATTATGCATATTTCATATTGCCTGCAACTCCGATGGCCAATTCGATTCAAGGCATATCTGCGCCGAGGCTTCACTCTCATCGAAGTCCTCATCGTCGTTATCCTTCTGGGCATTCTTGCTGCCATCGTCATTCCCGTCTTTGCCTCGTCGAATCAGGAAGCCGAGGACTCGGTCGCCGTGACCAACCTTCGCTATGCGGCCCGCCAGATCGTCTTCTACCATGCCAAAAATGGCGCCTATCCGCCGGACAGGCTTCCGGGCCAGATGCCAGCCGGGATGGAGGTGCTGCTGGGCGGCATGGACTGGACCGAGCCGACTCCCATCGGCGGCCAGTGGGACTGGGACTACCAGACCGGCTGGTGCACGGCCGGCGTCTCACTCCATGGCCCGGACCGCACGGCTGAGGAGATGAGGGTGATCGACGAGATGGTGGATGACGGCGACCTCGGCACGGGCGGTTTCCGCGCGAGGGCCGGCGGATACGTGCTGATCATCAGGCCGTGAGACGGCGATTCGGCGTCGGCGACGGATCGAATGGCCATATCAGTAGCCCATTCATACAAGACAGGAGTGCCTTGGCCTCGCGACGGAGGGTCAGGCGCTTGCCAATGCGCCGGCATGCGGCTAGGCTCTGGGCAGATCGCCACTGCACAGAATGCTGAGCATGATAGACCTGCTACGACTCGGACCGGCCTGGACCTTTCTGACCTGTAGCGAGGAGCGTCTCGCGGGCGTGGATGCTGCGCGGTTCGATCGCGCGTGGCTGGGGCTGCTGGCGATATCGCTGGCCTGGGGGGCGGCAAGCGTGGGCTTGTGGCACCTTAGCTACCACGTCTGCCGCGAGCCGGCCGGCTTCTACGTTGCCCCGGCGATCGTACTGGGTGCGGCCTGGCTGTTGGGTTTCTACGGCCGGGCGGCAGGGGCACTGGCGTCGTTCCTCGGCGCCGGCGGCGAGTCCCGCAGGTCGCTGGCCTCGAGCGTGCTGGTCGTGACATTCATGCTCGTGCTGCTGGTGCTTGGGCCGGACTGGCACCGCCAGGAACCGGCATTGCCCGGCTGGCTGCCGGGCTGGCTGCGACCGGCCAGCAAGATCGACCGACTCTTGCTGCTGCTGCCGATGTGGGGCGCGTGGACGTGTATGATCCTGCCGCAGTTCAGCCGTCCCGACCCCGCCCGCGAGCCACAACTGGCCGCCATGGCATGCAGCGGTGGGCCACTGACCGCCGCCATCGTGATGGGCGCGCTGCTGGCGATCTCCATCGGCGCCTTGGCTTTTCTGCCGTGGGCACAGCTTGCGATTCCCGGCGTCGGCATCGCCACGGCTCTGCTTGGCGGGCTCGCCATGGCCCGTGCCGCGGGTGGCATGAACCGCTCGGTCCTGCTGGCCGCAAACCTCCTGACACAACTGGCGATGCTGCTGACGTATCTCGCCGTTCGCGACCCCCGCTTCTGGTAGCTGCCGACGACACCTCCGGCCGCGTCTTCACCCTTGACGCCACCCGCCGGGGCGTGTAGAACAGGAGACCATGAAAACGACGGCCCTGCTGACAACAACGTTGGGCGACTATCCGAAGCGCAGCGGCAAGGTCCGCGACATCTACGACCTGCAGGAGCACCTACTCATCGTCGCGACTGACCGCATCAGTGCCTATGACGTGGTCATGCCGAATGGCATCCCCGACAAGGGCCGCGTCCTCACCCAGATCAGCGTTTTCTGGTTCCGGAAACTCGCCGAGATCTGCCCCCATCATCTGGTCTCGGCCGCCATGAAGGACCTGCCCGAGGCTATTCGACAGGAGGACGAACTCGACGGGCGCTTCATGCTCTGTCGCAAGGCCGAGGTCGTGCCCATCGAATGCATTGTCCGCGGCTACCTCGCCGGCAGCGGCTGGCGCGAGTACAAAGAGCAGGGCACGGTCTGTGGGATCGAACTGCCCGAGGGGCTCAAGAAATCCTCGCCGCTGCCCGAGCCTGTTTTCACGCCCAGCACCAAGGCCGAGCAGGGCGAACACGATGAGAACATCAGCTTCGAGAAGGGCTGCGAGATCGTTGGCGAAGAGACGATGAGCCAACTGCGCGACCTGTCGATCGCCTTGTACTCGGCGGCTCGTGACTACGCCAGCGAGCGCGGCATACTCTTGGCGGACACAAAATTCGAGTTCGGCCGTGACGACAACGGCCAGGTCATCCTTATCGACGAGTGCCTCACGCCCGACAGCTCGCGGTTCTGGCCTGCCGATCAGTACAAGCCCGGCAGGAACCAGCCCAGCTTCGACAAGCAGTTCGTCCGCGACTACCTGGACAAGATCAAGTTCGATCGCACGCCGCCCGCCCCGCCGTTGCCGCCGGAGATCGTCCAGAAGACCCGCGAGAAATACATCGACGCTTACGCCAAACTCACCGGCGAAGACTTCCCCTGGGCGTAGTCCGCTGGCGAAGTTCGTCCAGCCTGTGCCGCAGTTCCTCGGTATCTCCAGCCGGGGCCAGGCATGCCGTGTGCCCGCAGACGTACGCGACTGCGCCGTTCGCGACCGGCGCGTAGCCGATCTGATCCAGCACGGCCTTCTGCGCCGGGTCGCCCGGCTTCAGTCTCAATACGACTTTGTGGGGCAGGTAGCGCCGGCGTGCCTCGTCGACCATGCCGGCCGTTCCGCCGGGCGAGACCACGGTGACGCTCCGCGGTCCATACAGCAGGCGGTCGACCGCCATGCCATAGCCGCCCAGGAATGTCCCGTAACGGCTGTCGACGCCGGCGAAGCTCTCGACGCCCCGCCGGGCCGCCTCCGTGTACACCGGCTCGCCGGTCAGCCAGCCGAGATCGGCCAGGGCCGCAGCGGCCACGCTGGCCGCCGACCGGATCGGTGCATCGTCCCAGCTGCGCCGCGGGGCCACCACCGTCGGATCGGGTGCCTCGACTTGCGGCCGGCAGACCAGCGATGCTCCCTCGCCGACCAGTCGGTCGATGATGAAGTCTCCAACCACGCGGGCCGCCTGCAGATGCTCCGGCGAGTTCGCGTGCTGGAACGTATCGAGCAGTGCCCGGAGCATCCAGGCCTGATCGGCCAGCAGCCCGACGTTGTGCAGTTCGCCATCGTCGATGTAATGGCCGAAGACGCCGGCCGCGTTACGATGACTGTCCAGCAGCGCCTCCAGGTACGTCACGGCCACGTCCGCCCAGTCTTTCTCGCCGAGATGTCCCGATGCCCGCAGCAGCGCCGAGATGAGCATGCCGTTGAGATCGGCGAAGACTGTCGTGTCGATCGACGGAGTGGCGCGCCGGCGACGCGTGGGCAGCAGTGCCTGACGACCGGCCTGAAGGGCTTCGTGAATGTCCTCGACCGGTCGGCCGGTTTTCGCGGCCAGTTCGTCGGCGTTCATGGTCACGTGCAGGACGTTCCTGCCGGGGCGGGCGTCCATGTCGCCTTCGGCGTCGACGCCGTAGTAACGCATGGCCAGTTCGGCGTCCTCGCCAAGGGCGTCACGCATTTCCTCCACGGTCCATGTAAAGAAGTCGCCGTCATCATCCAGCCCCACGTCTGCATTCTGGCTGGCGTAGAAACCGGCGTCGCCGGAAAGGTCCCGCCACAGCCAGGCGACGATACCGCGGGCCACCTCGGCGAAACGCTCCTCGCCGGTCAGGGCGCAGGCCGACGCGTAGACATCGAGCAGGGCGGCGTTGTCGTAGGCCATCTTCTCGAAGTGCGGCACGTGCCAGCGACGGTCGACGCTGTAGCGGTGGAAGCCGCCGGCGACCTGGTCATGCACCCCTCCGTCGGCCATTGCCGTCAGACTGTGCGTGACGATCTGCTCGGCCTCGGCGTCGCCGGCCCAGGCGCGCATGAGCAGCAGTTCCAGCGAGGTGGCGTTGAAGAACTTCGGTGCGTGGCCGAAGCCGCCCCGCTCGGCATCGTACTCGCCCTTGATGCCCACCGCGATGCGGTCGACCAGCGCCGCTGACAGCGTGCCCGGCTGGTCGTAGGCGGCATCGAGCTGATGGCGGCCCTGCTGGCGGAACTGCGCCGCCGAGCGGGCGATTGCCTCGTGCTTCTCCCGCCAGATCTCGTCGAGACGTTGCAGCACGTCGATCAGGCCCGGCACGGGGCCGTACTGTCCCTCCGACCGTGGCGGCAGGAACGTCGCTCGCCACAGGGGTGTGGCGTTCGGCGTGAGAACGACCGTCAGCGGCCAGCCGCCGTATCCGCTGCCGCGGACCACCGTTGGCGTGCGCTGAAGCCAGGCGTCGAGTTCCGGCCGTCGATCGCGGTCGATGCGGACGGCGATGAACCGCTGCGAGACCAGGTCGATGACGTCCGGGTCCTCGTACGTCACGCGGTCCATGACGTGGCACCAGTGGCACCAGGTGGCCCCACTGTCGAGCAGGATGAGCTTGTTGGTGTCGCGCGCGGCGGCGAGGGTCTCGGGGGACCAGTCGCGCCAGTTGATGTCTGCCGCCGTGTTTTCGTGAGCGTTTGACATGGTGGCATCCTTAGGCGGCGAGCCGGTCGGGCCGCGGGCGGCGGTACGGGTCGTCAGCCGCGCGGCCGGCGTAGCGGGTGACTCAATGTCCCAATAGGACATTGTAGCGCCCGGCCCCGCGCGTGACGCCGGCGGCGCGGACACTCGATCGCTCAGGCAGCCGATACGTCGGTGCCGGCGGGGGCGGTGACCGGTTGGCGCATGCGGGCGTAGGGATTGTCCTTACCCTTCAGCGCGAAGCAGAGCACGGTAGCCGCGAGATACGTCACCAGCCACGTGTACATTCGAGGCCCGTAGGCCAGCAGGTGATTGGCGTATTCCTCTTCGTCCTCGGCCCCGGCGAGTCTGCCGATGCCTTCGAGCAGTTCGCCCGCCGACAGCCATAGTGTCAGAGCGGCCAGGATGGTCAGCACCAGGGCCGTCACGCGCCACCGTGGCGAGATGCGACCATAGGCCAGCGCGTACCAGATGGCCAGGTACGCCGGCAGGAGTACTACGGCGTGATGGTCCCAGGTCCGCTGGTTCAGCAGCATCATGGCCGCCAGGACCATCGCCACGTGCAAGCCGCGTCGGCCGTCGTCGCGGGGCAGCGTCCGCCAGCCGATCGCCCAGGCCATCAGGCCGACGATGGCCAGTTGGATCGCGCGGACGATCCATCTGGCCGTTGCGGGGTTCAGCGAGGCGAAGGCAATCCAGCGGTGCGGAATCGACTCGGGCATGTTCTCCCAGGCGCCCACGTCGTCCGGCGCCCAGTTGTAGTCGCCGCCCGGCTGGCCGTCCAGCAGGTAGCGGCCCATCGTGCCCGGCAGCGACTGATTGACGTGCGACGGATACCACGATCCGCCGACGCCCTTGACGACCAGGTTGTCCAGCCACGTGCCGGTCAACTCGGCGTAGTGGCCGGGGCCCATGATCGCCGCGGGGATGACGACGGCAAAGACCACACCTGCCACGGCACAGCCGGCCAGGAGCTTCCAGTTTCGCTGGTACAGCCAGTAGAGCACGAGCAGCAGGGGTGTGAGCTTCAGGCAGACGGCGACGGCGAGCGACGCCCCGGCCGAGATGTCCCGCCCCCGCCGGTAAAGGCCCAGGTGCAGGCCGGTGAAACCAAGCACCAGCAGGTTCGTGTTGGCGTGCTGAATGTCGCTGATGCCCAGCAGGATCCATGACAGCACGGCCAGGCCGGCGACCCAGTCGCCCATACGGTGGTCGCGATGGTTGCAGAATCGCACAGCCCCCAGGCCGCCGGCCACGGCGATGAGCAACTTGACGACCGACCACGCGAGGGCGGCGATTCCATGGGGGATATACGCGAACGGCGTCAGCAGGATGACGACGAACGGCATGTTCGGGTGCCGGATGCCGCTGTCGTCGCGCTGCTGCCCCGGCGGTCGCGAACGGTTGATTCGGACGTACTCGTGGCCCTCGACATAGATGTTCTCGCCCGCCCAGAAGCCGCGGATATGCCTGGCCCAGCGATTCAGTGCGCCCGTCGTGCCGCGTGGTGGCCCCGCCGCAATCTGCCGGTCGGTGAGCTTGCCTGCCTCTCGCTGAGCGTGCCAGTGTTCGACCTTCTCGATGTCTTCCATGACGCTGTGCTGCACCTGGATGACCGGCACGAGAAGCGCCAGGGCCAGCAGCACGTAGGCCGCGATACGTACGCCCCGCGCGTTGAATCGCAGTCGGCCGATCGTCAGCGGCTGGGCGGGTTGCGGACTGTCGTACGGCAGCGACCACGCGGGCCGCTGGTCGCAATGCGATGGTTGTTCAGGCATGGATGCGTCTCGTGCGACCGGGCCGGAGGGCCGGCTGGTGGGTGAGGGCCGCCTACTCGTCCTGGCCGTCCTCGCGGTTGTAGTCGACGATGACGTCTCGCCGTCGCGGGTCGCGGCTTTCGGCGATGCCGCCCTGGATGACATATTGCACCCCGGCCAGCATCCGCTGGACGTCGGGGTTCTTCAGCACGGCCGAGTGGTCGCGCATACGGGCTTCGACCAGGCTGCGAAGATCTATCGTACGGGTGATCTTCAGCGGCCCGGCGTAGACGAGCTCGCGGAAGAGCATCTCGGTCAGCTCGTCGGCCAGCTGGTCGCCGGCGGGCGTGCGACGGCGATTTCGCAGTCGCAGCATCACCGCCGAGCCGTGTGCGTCGGGCGGCATACGTGTGCTGATCTGCTCGGCGATCTGTTCGGCGAGGATGATCAGCCGCTCCGTCCCGACGAGCCCGTAGGCGGTCGCGACCACACGCCCGTCGGTCACGCGAATGATACGAATGTCACAGGCAATTCGGTCGACGGCGTCGACGGCCTCCTCGACGGACAGGCCCTGCTGTTCGGCGGCCGCGATATCCGGCGGCGTGACGGCCGGTGCGACGTCGCTGGCGGCGGCGGGCTCCTGGCTGACGTACCAGTCCGGGGCCTCGTGCATGACGATGTCGACGCGGCTGGTCATGAGTCCCGCTCCGCCGCCGCGTTCGGCAACGTAGCCCAAACCCGTCATGTAGCCTTTCTTGACCACCTCGACAATATGCACTTCTTCGAAAATCGCCTCGCGGTTCAGGGGCGGGGCGAAGGTGACGGGCGAATCGCCGACGTAGACGTTGTCCCAATAGACCTTCGCGCCGGGCGGATCAGTGCGGACGGTCACCTGCTCGTTGGTGCAGCCGGTCGCCGCCGCAAGAGCCAACGCCAGTGTCAGCCACGCAATACCGCGATATGTTCGTTGAGTTGCCTGCATGCAATTTCGTGTACGGCCGGTCACCCCAGGCTCTCACGGCCGTGGGGGTCGACACAGTATGACGGATAGGCCCCCCGGCCTGCAAGTCGCTGCTGACGGAGAGCAAACCGGTCGAGGTCGAGACGCACGCCGCGGCGGTGAGTTGCCAGGCCGAGGCCGGCCGGCGATACGCAATCGACCTCGCCTGACGTTGCCGGCATCAGGCTCCGTCGAGGGCCTCCTCAACGACCTGCTGCAAATCCTTCAGTTCGAACGGCTTGGCAATGTGGCCGCAGAAGCCGTATTCGCCCGGGCGCGCGAGGATGGGTGTCTCCGAGTATCCGCTGGCGACGACGATTCGGGCGCCGGCATCCTCGGCCAGGATCTCTGCGGCGGCCTGCTGACCGCCCACGCCGCCGGGTACCATCAGGTCGAGGATCACCAGGTCGAAGCCTCCGCCGTCCTGTATCGCATGGCGGTAGGCGTCGACGGCCTGTGCCCCGTCGGTCGTGGTGGTGACCTCGTAACCCATGCGTTCGAGCATGCGTGAGACGACGTGCCGGACCTGCGATTCATCGTCCATGATCAGCAC
Source organism: Planctomycetota bacterium (assembly GCA_009908915.1). Taxonomy (GTDB): domain Bacteria; phylum Planctomycetota; class Phycisphaerae; order SM23-33; family SM23-33; genus JAAAOJ01. The sequence goes on along the minus strand of JAAAOJ010000022.1, from coordinate 3,237 downwards.
GCGTCGACGGTTGGATGGGGTGTGCGACGCAGCCGCGGACGGGTATTTCTCGGAAACCTCGGGCATCTGGCCTGCGGGCAGATAGATATCGAACCGGCTGCCCTCGCCGGGCTTGGATTGCGCGTCGATCGCCCCGCCATGTTTCTTGACGATGGCATAGGCAGCCGAGAGCCCCAGCCCACTGCGATTCGCGTGTGTCGTGAAATAGGGGTCGAAGATCTTGGCCATGTCGGTCGGTGCAATGCCTTCGCCGCTATCGCTTACGGTGATGCGAACATATCGACCCGGCGTAAGGGCCAGGCCGCCGTTGCGGCGGGTGACGTTCTCGGCTCGCAGCTTGACGGGCGTTTGTTCGGGCGGCGTGGCCTGGCGGGCGTTGGCAAGGATGTTGCGGACGGCCTGTGCGATCTGGTCGCGGTCGATTTCGACCGGCCAGAGCGGCTTCTCGCTTTGCAATTCGACTCGGCTGAGCCCGTCGCGTTGCAGGCCGGCCGTTATCTCCTTCAGCAGGGCGGCCAGGTCCACCCGCTCGGGCCGGGGCGCCGCGCCCTTGGAGAAGGTCATCAACTGACGGACCAGATCGCGGGCACGCGTGCAGGCCTGCTCGGCTTCGCTGAGCATGTCGGCCATGTCCTCCGGGTCAATGCCGCCCAGCCGTGCCAGCGACACGTTACCCGCAATCGCCGTGAGGATGTTGTTGAAGTCGTGGGCGATGCCGCCGGCGAGCACGCCGATGCTCTCAAGCTTGTTGACGGTCAGCAGGTGTTCGGCGAGTCGTTCGTGGTGGATCGCACCGCCGAGGATGTCGGCGGCGATCCTGAGGGCGTCGATTTCGGCGGCCGGCCAGTCGCGGGCATCATGGCAGTCGTCGAAGCCGATCATGCCCCACAGCTCAGTGCCCGCGAAGATCGGCACGGCGGCCAGGCTCACGATGCCCTGGGGTTCCAGCATGGCGCGTTCCTCGGCGGGGAAGTCTGCGACGCGTCCGACGATGGCCTCGCCGCGGTGCAACGCCTCGGCCCACCGTCGGAAGGCCGAGTTGCGACAATCGACATCCTGCAGTTCGGGCGAGTCGCTCTGCGGGGTGATGCCCTCGGCCACCCACTCATTTCGCTGGCTGATCAGCGGCCGGCCGTCATCGTCGCGACGGACCTGGACGATGTAGACGCGGCTGGCCTCGGCGGCCTGCCCGAGACGGGCAAGGCCGTCATCGACGTGGGCGTCCCAGCCGTCTTCCCGGAAAAAGCGTTCGGCGGCGAAGGTGACCGCCTCCAGGATGCGATCCCGCCGGGCGAGGTTCGCTTCGGCCCGGACGGTCTCGGTGACATTGCGGCAGATCTTGCCGACGCCGGTCGTTGTGCCCGCCTCATCCCGCATGGGGAAGATGTGATCCTCGAACCACAGTTCTTCGCCCTGCCACGTGACCATGTTGCGTTCGGTGCGGGCCTCGCCCGTCTGTATCACGTCCCGCATCTGCTCCATGAGTTGCCCGCCCTCTTCCGGCCCGAGCAGGTCGATCGGGGTTTGGCCGACAACGTCACTGGCCTGCACCCCATAGCGTTCCGGGCCATGGCAGTAGACATAACGTCCGTTGGCATCATGGATCGTGATGATGTCCTGCGTGCTGTCGACCAGACGCTGGAGCCGTTCTTCGCTCTGGGCGGCGGCGGACTGGGCGGCCCGCAACGGACGGAGGTCCACCGCCACGCAGAACAACTCGGCCGGGTCGCCGTTCGACTGGACCATGGCATGGTCGCAGAAGATTGGCACGGCTGTGCCTTCGCGGTCATAAAGCATGAACTCCATCGGCGGCGGGCACTGTCCGCTGTCGAAGGCATCACGGATGATCTGCCGGGTTGATCCACGCAGCGACTCGGGGATGAGCAGTGCGCAGATGTCCTGCCCGATGGCTTCGTCCTTACTGTAACCGTAAAGCAGTTCTGCGCCGCGACTCCAGTAGACGATCCGGCCGTCTGCGTCGACGCCGTGGATGTCGACATGCTCGACGCCTTCGATGATTTTCGAGAACTGCTGCTTGAGTCGCTGGATTTCACGTTCCTGCTCACGGCGTTCGGTGATGTCAATAATCATGGCCTGCTTCGAGACCCTGCCGTCCGCGTGCGTCAGCGGCGTGTTGGTCACCAGATAGTACCGACCGTCCTTGGGGCTCTGCACTTCCCAGTGGACGGTTTCACCGTTCCAGATATGTTCATTCGGGCACCAGGGGCATGGTGCGTCGCGGTCGTGCAGAACCTTGTAGCACAGGTCGCCCGTGCCGTCGTAGCCTGTCCGTTTGATGAGCGCCGGGTTCATGTACTCGACGCGGTAGTGCTGATCGCAGATGTAGACGAGACCGTCGAAGGCCTCGATCATGGCGCGGTAGCGGGCCTCACTCTCGCGTATGCGTTGCTCGGCTTCTCGCGTGCGCTTCAGGGAAGGACCGATCCACGCCAGACCCACCAGCATGGCGATCGATATGCCCAGAGCAACCAACTCGGCCGTCAGTCCGCCGCCGATGTTCGATTGCCCGGAAAGAACGTTGAGGAGGCTGACGATGCGCCGGGCCGCCATGCCGCAGATGGCGAGGCAGACCAGCGCCCACGCGCGCCGCCAGCCGGTCAGCCATGTCAGTCGCAGTGCCAGCGCTGCGGCCAGCAACTGAAGCAGGACCGACACGGTTAAGATTGCGCTCAGCACGCTCATCCTACACCCACCCGGATGCACCCATGCGTCCCAGTGCCATCCCTTGCCTGATCGCGCGACGATACGCGGCACGCCACGTTCGAGTACTGCCTGATCTCGGTGCTGATGGCACTGTCTGCAGTATCCTGCCGTTTCGGCCTTGCCGAATCACCTCTACCGTGAATCACATTCCAGCCGCAACGCAGGATACTGATTGGATACCGAAGCGCAGCTTACATTCCGGAGCGTGCAACAGGCTGGCCATGCAATGCAATAATACTGGGCTTGCTTATTTTGCGGTTTTTTCTGATTTCAATCGAGTATACGGCGCTTGGCGGATGACCGCAAGCAGAAAAGAGGCGAGTGCTCTGTGCTAGCAGGCCGTTTGGAAAGCTATCGCTGTCTGCCTCCGGCTGCATCGGCGGCCGTGTGCGACACGTTTCGGTGGCGGCAAAAACATTCCATTGGCCCAGGACCTGCCGGTGTTCAGCCCCGGCAGGGGCGGCGTTCAATAGCCCCACGCGTGAGCGTGGGGTCCGGATCGCTCCCGCGGTC
>JAAAOJ010000073.1 GCA_009908915.1 Planctomycetota bacterium | reverse complement strand
GCTGAAGTCGCCGATTTCGTCGAGGAACAGCGTGCCACCGTCGGCTTCTTCCAGTCGGCCCGCGCGGGCCTGGGTGGCGCCGGTGAACGCGCCCTTTTCGTGGCCGAAGAGCTCGCTTTCCAGGAGGTTCTCGCTGAGGGCGGCGCAGCTGACCTTCACGAACGGGCCGGTGTGACGCGGGCTGGCGTAGTGGATTGCGTGGGCGACGAGTTCCTTGCCCGTGCCGCTCTCGCCGCGGACGAGGACCGTCGTGTCGCTGCCGGAGACCTGGTGAATGCTTCGGTAGACCTGCCGCATCGTGCCACTGTTGCCGATGATGTTTTCGGGCCGGAAGCGGTCTTCGAGTTCCTCGCGCAGGCGGAGGTTCTCCTCTTCCAGCGCCCGGCGTTCGATCGCTGCGTCACGGCGGCTGCGTACTTCCTTGGCGATCATGCTCGCGATGACGGCCAGGGCCCGGACCGTCTCGTTGAGGTTGGCCTCGGGGTCGTAATGAAGGTCGGCTGACAGGACGCCGATGACCTCCGTGCCGATGTTGATCGGCACGCAGACGAAGCTGAATTCCTCGCCAGCCAGGCGGTGGTGACGGCGGTGGAGCTTGTCCTGGAAGTTTGGTTCTTCGGAGATCTTCGGCACGACGACCGGATCGCCGGTCTGGGCGACACAACCGAACATGCCCTCATCGCTGCGGTATTCGACATTTCGCAGCTCGTGCGGCTCGCGGTCGCGGGCGACCTCGGGCACGAAGTTCTCGCCCGTCTGGTCCAGCAGCATGATCGTGCCTCGCTTCAGCCCCAGTTCGTTCTCCATGATCTCGAGAACAGCCGTCAGGGCCTGGGCCTGGTCGGTACGTTCGGCGAGTAACTGGCTGATGCGAAAGAGGCCGTCCAGGCCGCGGCGGTAGCGTCGATCGCGAACGATCTGCCCGGCGTCGCGGGTATCTCGAAGGCTCTGATTGGGTGTGTTTTTGGGCACTGAATTCTGCCTTTCTATTAAGACAGAATTGTAGGAAACATGCCGTTTCGTGACAAGCGTGTAATTTACGCCAATTCTGTCGACAAGGATGTATTTCTTGTAAATACTAGCATGGCAATATGTTAAAGCACAACAAAGATACTGGCACGGCTCCTGCACATGGCCGGGCGAAGTACTGCCGGGACGGTCCCGGAGAGACTACAGCCCTGCTGAAGAAAGAGAAAAAGGAAGTATGTCAGTGCTTACCAATAGGAAAGCGAAGCGTCTGGGATGGCTGCTCGCCTTGCTGCTGCTAGGCGCGTTTGCTGCCGTGCCCGTCATGGCCCAGGAACCCCCCGAAGCAGCACCCGAGGTCGAGCCCACGTACGACGCAATTGTCGCCCACAAGACCGAGACGCTCTCGGCTGACGGCGACGACCCGGACATGCGGGACAACGTCGTCTGGACGTGCGTTGCCGCCTTCCTGGTGTTCTTCATGCAGGCGGGCTTCGCGATGGTGGAGGCCGGCTTCACACGCGCCAAGAACGCTGTGAACATCCTCATAAAGAACTTGATGGACTTCTCCATCGGTTCGCTGGCGTTCTTTGTCGTGGGATTCGGCCTGATGTTCGGTGCCAATGCCAGCGGCTGGATCCACACGAGCCACTTCATGCTGTCGGGCATCAGTGATGGCGGCACGGAGTGGGGCTACACCTTCCTGGTCTTCCAGACGGTCTTCGCCGCCACGGCCGCGACGATTGTCTCCGGTGCGATGGCCGAGCGGACCACATTCGTCGGCTCCCTGTGCTACAGTGTTGTCATCTGTCTGTTGATTTACCCGATCTCCGGCAGCTGGGCCTGGGGCGGCCTGACCGGCGGCGATGTCGGTTCCGCCGGCTGGCTGTGGGACATGGGCTTTCTCGATTTCGCCGGTTCCACCGTCGTCCACAGTTGTGGCGGCTGGCTGGCCCTGGCCGGTGCGATTGTCCTCGGTCCGCGTATCGGCAAGTACGTCAGAAGATTGACGACCCGGTCGGTGCCGTCAGCGTCCACGGCGTCTGCGGTGCCTGGGGCACGCTGGCCTGTGGCCTGTTCAACACCGAGGCCGGCCTGTTCTACGGCGGCGGCGCGAGCCAGCTTGTCTGGCAGTTGATTGGTGTCGCTGCGATGTTTGTCTGGGTGTTTGGTACAGGTCTGATCCTGTTCCTCCCCATCAAGTACACCGTCGGGCTGCGTGTCAGCAGGGAAGAGGAGCTGGCTGGCCTGGACGTCGGCGAGCACGGTATGGAGGCCTATCGCGGTGTCCAGATCTTCACGACGATGTAGTTCGAACGCATAGACTAATCCATTGGTGTAGACGATTTCGGGATCCGACCCGGTGTTTGAACAGTGACATCGGGTCGGTTCAGCTAAAGAAAATCGACATGTCACGCATCGCTGCAGGGCGACGCTTTGGCAGAGGACGCTGGGACGCTGTGGGCGCAGCGGTCGACGATAGGCAAGAACTGAAGTTCCTTTTAGAACCGGCCCGCGGTGGGCCAAAACAGTTGGGAGAGAACAATGACGAAGAACAGACGATCATGGATTCTCAGTGGTATGCTTGCAGTCGTACTGTGTGCGGGTCCGCTCCTCGCCGTGGAGTCCGAGACCGCCAAGGATGGCGGATGGCTGGCCATGGCCGAAGCGGAGGATCTCATGACCGGTGCGAATGAGCCTGTCGGTATGGAGCCGGCCGGGTTTCACAAGCCGGTCTGGCTGCCGACGATCGCAATCGACTACACGATGGTCAGCGACTATGTCTTCCGCGGCATCAACTTCAGCGAGTATCCCGGTGAAGGCCGCGAGGCCCTCAACCACCAGCTCGGCCTGAACCTCGAATGGGGCTTGGGCGACGTTGGCCGCGTCGGTGGCGGCATCTGGTGGGAGTGGTACGCTGATCAGAATGACGCCTCAAGCGGGTTCAACACGAACCAGTACGGCGACATCGAGAACAACCACATCCAAGAGATTGACTACTACGTCTACTATGGCTACACGATCGAGCCGCTCGGCCTCGATGCGGAAATCGCCTTCACCTGGTTCGCCTTCCCCTACGTCCGTCACCTGGCCATGGGCCCCGGCGGTGGACAGGTCCTTAGCGGCGACGGCGCCACGACCCAGGAACTGTCCCTGAACTTGAGCTGGGACGACTCGATGCTGTGGAAGGCCCTCGGGATTGCCTGTGACGGGCCGATCCTCAACACGTACCTGTACACGGCCTTCGATCTGGACCTCGCCCCGGGCGGCGTCTACCAGGAATTCGGCCTGAGCCACGAGTTTGCCTTCGGCGAGTGGACCCAGTGGGCGGTCATCAAGGACATGAGCCTGACCCCGAGTTGGGCGATGGCCTGGCAGTTCGGCTGGCTCGAGAACTACTCGCTGGACCGTTCGGCGGGCGACGGCGACTTCGATGGCATCATGAACATGAACTGGGGCCTGAACCTCACGTGGATGTTCAGCGACACGTTCAACGTCCCCGAGGAGTTCGGCTCGATGTACCTCGCTGGCTTCATGAACTACAGCCACGCCATCGCCGACCACTGGCTCGATGACGTCTTCTACGGCGGCATGAGCGTCGGTTGGGAATGGTAAACACAAGCAGGCCCGCGGGCCTTGGCCTGAGCACGCGAAATGAAGGTCGATATCGGGCGATCGTCCACACGGACGGCCGCCCGTTTTCTATGGGTGGTGCTCCCAGCTTCAGGCCCGCTGAGGCAGACCCGCCATCGGATAGGTCACAAGACGCACCTCATTGCGCCGCTGAGGTCACAGATCTTCCAGGCTACCGGTCGTCACGTTCCACATTGCTCAACCGGCGCGACAGTTCCGTCAGGCGGAACTCGATGGAGTTGAGGATCCAGAACTGGAAGTGCTCGACTTTTGCCTGCTTGTGGATCATCCAGATGATCTTGAGACTGACCAGCAGCACGCCGACTTCCAGTGAGATCAGGGGCGGGAACCAGTCGAAGGCGTCTACGAAGTAGTGTCGCAGCACGTCCACAGCCAGAAGGACCAGCAGCATGAACACGAAGGCGACGTTGATGTAGCGATCGCGATCATTGGATTCTTTGCCGCCGATCTCACCGATGATCCGGCGGACCTTCTCCTTTTCCTCGCGGAAATGGCTTAACTCCGCTTCGAGGGCGGCGATGTCGCGTTCGTCGGGGGGCTGGGATTTGCTGTCGCGCGGCATGTCGGCTCCGTCTAGCCCGGGATCAGACTGAACAGATCAAATGCGAAGCGTTGGGCGTACATGTAAACATAGCTGATCGGGCCGGGCACGTATCGGCCGGTCAGTTGGCTGAGGATTCGCGGGCCGATGATCAGCGCCAGCAGCAGCACGCGACCGAACCGCATCTGCCAGGCCATGAAATTGCGGGCGGCGTTGTAGGGCAGCAGTTCGCGGACGACGTGATGGCCGTCGAGGGGAAACAGCGGCACGAGGTTAAAGATGCCCAGCAGCACATTGACGCTGAGGGCGTGCAACAGCATGAGGAACACCATCCCCGACGTGCCGGTCAGGGCCAGGAACGTGCTGTCGGTCTCCCTGCCGACCCACGCGACAAAGACGTCGGTGTACTCAGACGGGCCGAGGACACGCATGAAGATCATCAGGCCCAGGCCGCAGCAGATGGCCAGTGCGAAGTTCGCGCCCACGCCGGCGACGGAGACCACGATCTCCCCGAGGCGGCGCGGATGAAGGTTCGAGTCCATGACGGGCACGGGTTTGGCCCAGCCGAAGCCGACGATGAAGATCATCGCCGTGCCGATCGGATCCAGGTGGGCCAGGGGGTTTAGCGTGACGCGTCCGGCGTTGAGGGCGGTCCGGTCGCCGAAGGCCAGGGCCGCCCGCGCATGGGCGAATTCGTGCAGGGTCAGGCTGAGCAGCAGCGGGGGGGCGAGGATCGGCAACATCTGCCACCAGGCTGGGCTGAGGGGGTCCATCGCCCCGTTTTACTTGACCCGCACGGGCGAGACAAGAGATAATGTGCGGTCCGCGCGATGCGTGCGTTGGCGTCGCGCCTTGGCCGAACCGACTGCGATGTCGGCGCACGACCCCGGTAGAGCCGCACGACGACACCCCGCTACATGAAGACGACCAACGACATCATCACGCATGCACGCGACGTGCTCCAGACCGAGGGTCGGGCCATCCTGGCCCTCGCCGAGCAGATCGACGAGGCGTTCCTCGACGCCGCCCGGACGATCTACGAATGCAGCGGCAAGGTCGTGCTGACCGGCGTGGGCAAGGCTGGCATTATCGGCCAGAAGATCTCTGCCACCCTGGCCAGCACGGGTACGTTGAGTATTTACCTGCACCCCGTCGAGGCCCTGCACGGCGACCTCGGCCGCTTGCAACGGGACGACGTGGTCATCGCGCTGTCCAACAGCGGCGCCAGCCGCGAGATTGTCGAGCTGCTGGATCATATGAAGCGGCGCGGCGCGACACTGGTGGCTATCACCGGCCAGGCCGACTCGCCACTGGCCCGCCACGCCGACGTGACGATCTGCTACGGCGAGGTCCGCGAGGCCTGCCCGCTGGGCCTGGCGCCGTCGGTGAGCACCACGGTTATGCTGGCCGCCGGCGATGCACTGGCCCTGAGCGTGATGGGCATGCGCAACTTCCGGCCGGAAGATTACGCCACGCATCACCCGGGCGGGGCTCTGGGCCGAAGATTCCTCCGCGTCGAGGAAGTGATGTCCAGCCGCGCGGGGCAGCGACTGAGCGTGGCCCGCGACAACCTGAGCGTCGCCGACGCGCTCGCCCAGGCGGAAACGGCCCAACGCCGCAGCGGTGCGATGCTCCTGGTCGGCGAGGCCGGCCAGCTCAGCGGCATTCTGACCGACGCCGACCTGCGTCGGGCGATCGTCGCCGGCGATGGCGACGTACTGGCCCGTCCGGTCGTCGACCTGATGACGCGAGACCCGAAGCGCATCGGCCTGGGTGACCTCGCCAGCGAGGCCGAGGCCATCTTCAACGAATACCGTATTGACGAACTGCCCGTGGTCGACGACGCCGACCGGCCCGTCGGCGTGATCGACGTCCAGGACGTCCTCGGCCTGAAGACCCTCGTGGACGAGTAACCCCCGGCCTGACCGTACCACCCACCATGAAGATTTGCGAAGATCCCGCCAACATCCGCCTGCTGATTCTCGACGTCGACGGTGTGCTCACCGACGGACGCATCATCCTCGGCCCCGACGGCCACGAGCACAAGGCCTTCAACGTCAAGGACGGCTCGGGCGTGAAGTACTGGCGCCGCGTGGGCCGGACCGCCGCGATTATCACAGGCCGGTCGAGCGAAGTCGTGCAGCGTCGGGCCAAGGAACTCGGCATCGAGATCGTCCGTCAGGGGGCCAAGAACAAGCTGCCCGTCCTTCAGGAGATCGTTGGCGAACTGGACATGCCGCTTGCCGAAGTCGGCGTGATCGGCGACGACCTGACCGACCTGCCCATATTGCGGGCGTGCGGATTTTCGGCCGCCCCGGCTGACGCGGTGGAAGAGGTCCGCAATGCCGTCAGCTACACCTGCTGGGCCAACGGGGGGCGCGGCTGCGTGCGGGAAGTGATCGAATACCTGCTCAAGCGCAGCGGCGACTGGTCGACCATCATGCAACGCTACCTGCCGCAGACCGACACAAAGGACGCTCACGGATGAAACGTAAACTGACATTGTTGATCGGCTGCTTCCTGCTGTTGCTGCTGGCGTTCGGCACGTACCGCCTGTTCCTGCCCGACGCGGTGGCCTGGCAGTCCCACGTTCGGACCAGCCCCACGACGTTTGACCCCGTGGATCCGAATTCGCCGTCGTTCGGCCAGACCAGTGAGGTGACCTTTTACGACCGCAGTGCCGAGGGCGCCCTGCGCGGTGTTTACCGTGCCGACTCGTGGAAGAAGGAAGACGACGGCAGCTTCACGCTCGAGCGCCCCAACGCCGAGGTCTATCTGCCGGACGGCAAGCGCGTGTACTTGTCGGCCGACCGCGGCCGCATTTGGGCCCAGGAGGTCGCCGACGGCTTCAACATCCGCTATGGACGCATGGAAGGCACGGTCGAGATATACTTCGATCAGTCGACCGCCCTCGACCGGATTCACCCTCGCGAGCGACGCTTCGAGGACTGGCAGGCCTACCAGAACGAGGTCATGCGCATCCGCACGCGGAACATCGAGTTCAACCGGGACATGCTGGAGATCTACACGCCCAACCGCGTGACGGTCTGGTCGAAAGACCTCGACCTGGTCGGCAGCGATCTGCGAATCCACTGGAACGAATCACCCCGCGAGCTGCGACGGCTGAAGCTGGCTGTGGTGGACGTGATGATCATCAAGCAACTGCCCGCCCCGATGGATCCATTGCCGATCGGCGAGGAAGGCGAGCAAGAAGCTTCCCCCCCGGTCGAGGCGCCGACAGTGCAATCCGCCGGCGCCGGGCCCATAGCGAATGCTTCTGCATTGACCCCTCTCCCGCCGGGAGAGGTGGCGAGTTTGCGAGCCGGTGAGGGTTCTTGTCGGTGTCGGAAGGCACCCTCTCTGACCTGCTTTGCAGGCCATCGCGCTCAGGGGAAGCGAGGTCCCGCAGACGCCGGGCCGCGCGTGCTGGCGTACTATCCGGCGTCGTCGGTGACGCTCGTCCAGCAGGACGGCGAGACGACCGTGGAGGATGCGTGGAACCTGCCCGAGGAGAACGAAGCGGCCGAGCAGACCGAGGCAACGGCAGAAGAACGAACGCCGGCGGCCGAGGCCGCCGACGAGGCTGATCAGACGCCGGCCGACACCGCGGCCGAAACGCCCGGTCCAGACACAACCGAGCCCGAAGCAGCACCCACGCCCGCACAGAACGCCCCGGCCGTCGCCCGGAACATCTATCGCGCAACCTGCACCGAGGACGTACGCGTCTATGCCGAGCAGCGGTCCGTCGTCGGTGCCGAGGAGGTCTCCTGGACCTTCGAGTGGACCGGCGGATGGCGCGGCGATGAGGAACCCCAGCCGAACCCCGGCGAGACACCCGTAAGCGTCCGCAGCGAACCGCAGCCCGAGGACGAACCTGCCGACATCGCTGAGGAGGGAACGACCGTCACGCCGCGCGTCGAGCCGAACGAGGCGTCGGCTCCTGCCGAGACGGACGACACGGGCAGCACGGACGATGCGGGCGTCGACGTCGGTAGTGGTGCAGTGGCCGCCGATTCCGCTGACCGTGAACGGCCGGCCGAGCCGGTCGAGGACGTCGGTCATCGAATGGAAATCTACTGCGACGGCCCGCTGGTCATCGAGCCTATCGGGGCGACCGACCAGCCCTCTGGCGAACGGTACAGACTCGCCGGTAAGGGCGAGCGCGTCATCCTCCGTAACGAGGAAGCTCGCGTGCTGTGCAAGTCGTTCGATTACGCCAACGCCAGCCGCACAGCCCGCGTGCGGGGCGACAGCAAGACACCGACCCGGCTGGTCCTGAATCGCGGCGATGAGATCATCTGTCGCGATGAAATCGAGATAATCGGCGATGAGAACGTCGCTTACCTCCGCGGGCGGGGCACGCTGAACCGCTTCGCCGAGCCGACGACCGAGAGCGCCTGGGAGTCGATCCTCGCCGGCGAGGCCGACCGGCGAACGATTCGCGACCAGATATTCTGGGCCGGCCACGTCGAGATCGGCTTTGCCGAGCAGCCCGCCCGTGACGACGCCGGCAGGATCGTCCGCGAACCCGGCGGCGAGCCGACAACGCGAATGTTCATCAAGGACGCGACCTTCCACAAGAACGTCCAGCTCGCCCGCCGCGTCGAGGCCGAGGACAGCAGCGGCGGCCCCGCCGACTATGACTATGTCAAGTGTGAGCGACTGGGCGTGCAGTTTGAGACGACCGAGACGGGCAGCACATATCCGTCACAGGCGGATGCGAGCGGCAATGTTCAGGCCCGCCAGGAAGGCAGCAACATCGTCGCGCAGAACGCGACCGTCTGGTTCCGGCCTGTCGCCGGCGAGGGTGCGCAGGACGCCGCAGACGACGATGCACCGGCCGACGACCAAGATCCCGACGGCCCGATGGCTGCCGTGAGCGGTGCTCGTGTGGAGGCCACACGTCTGCTGGCAAGCGGCAAGGTCAGCATCAAAGACAAGCCCACGGCCAACGATCCCGCCCGCTTCGTGCAGGCCGACCGACTCGACGCCAACCTTCTCGACCGTCGCGCAACGCTCGTCGGCAAGCCGGCCCGCATTGAGGAAGGCCCGAACAAGATCGTCGGCGAGGAGATCGTCTTCCGCGAGGTCGCCGAGAACCAGGTCGGCGGGCAGGACGCCCCGCGCGTGCCGATGGTCGATGTCCGCGGTGCCGGCTCGCTGGAGTTCTTCACCGATCAGGGCATGGGCGGCGAGGAACTCAGACAACCACGACACATGCGCGTCAAGTGGACCCGCAGCATGGCCTACGACGGCCAGGCCGGCCGGGCGACCTTCGACGGCGGTGTGGCCCTCGACAGCGGTGACGACGAAATGCGAGCCAGTCGCATGACGCTGCATTTCCATCCGGTCGATCACGAGAAGAAGGCCGACGGCGAACGGCCCGCCGATGCCGCGGAACCGAACCGTCTGGCCATGGGCGTCGAGAGCTACTCCAGCCGGGACATCGACAGAATCGTCATCAGCGGCAGCGGGGACGAAGAAGCCCTGCTGAAGCGCACCCGCTTCGATCCGGCCATGCCGCAGGTCATGCTCCAGCGGATCGAACTCCGTGGCCAGAAGGTCATCTACACCGCCGGCGTTGAAGACCCCGCCAAACCGGAGCAGACGACCGGCAACACGGTCGAGGTCGTCGGCTCGGGACGCTTCAGCCACGAAGACTACCAGCCGCCGACGAAGACGCAGCGCAACAGCGACGACGACATGCAACTCCAGCGACCGAGCCAGACCGCCTGCGTCTGGACGGGCGGCATGCTGATGGACCAGACAACCAATCACATCAAGTTGCGTGACGGCGTGACGATGGTCTACCGCAGCGGCGACGAGGTCCTCAAGATCAAGGGCCTGCGGACACCGCCGTGGGGCAAACTGCCCGAGGGTCGCGTATCGAAGATCCGCTGCGAGGAACTGGATGCGTGGTTCGCCAAAGCCGCTGAAACGCCCGCCAAGCCGGCCGAGGGCGGCGACGTGATGCAGGGCATGCAGGCGATGGGCCCGCTGGAGACGTTCCGCGCCACACGCGACGTGACGGTCGTCGACGGGCCGATCACGATCGACGCTCAACGCGTCGCCTACGACGCCCGACAGAAGATCGTCAACGTCTGGGGCTACCTCGAAGGCCAGCGGAAGGCCGACGCGCGCATCTCGCGCGTCGATCCGGCCACGGGGCGGACCAGCACCAACGCGAGTTCGGAACTCCACTGGGTCATGCCGCAGGACGGCCGACCCGAGAAGATCGTCACCGGCCGCATACGCGCCGGCGGCGGCGTGTAGTCGCACACGCTCGACGTTCGGCGCGGATAGTGACATGCGGCGCATCGGCGCGGCGGAAGTTTCGCGGCGGTCGGTACGAGCGCCTTCTTATGCGATACGGTGAACGAGAAATACGTTCGATCGTTGCTGTGTCGCGAATGATCAACCTGTGCGTGGTGCAGCACCTGCTGCACCACGTATGCCTGACGGCGATGGTATGCGTGGGTATGCGTGGCCGCGGTGGAGCAGGTGCTCCACCGCGCAACGATTGGGTTGTGCGCCGTATTACGCCCCCAGCGTCTCGTTCATGGCCCCGCTGCGAAAGCCTTCCAGGTCGAGCACCACGTAGGTATAGCCGGCGGCTTTGAGATCGCGGACGATGGCCGCTCGCGCGTCAACGGCCTGGGGAAGCTGGCACTGCGGGATTTCGACCCGGGCGACGGTATCGTGGTCGCGGACGCGGCACTGCTCGAAGCCCAGCCTTCGCAGTACGTCCTCGGCTGCTTCGATACGCCGGAGCAATTCATCGTCAAGCGGTCGCCCGTACGGCACACGGCTTGCCAGGCAGGCCGAACTCGGTCGATCGGCAGCGGCGATGCCCAGTTCCCGCGCGACGATACGAATGTCCGCCTTGGTCATGCCGGCCTGCTGGAGAGGACGGGCGATGTCGAGTTCGTTCTCAGCCCGGGCGCCGGGGCGGATGTCGTTGACATCGTCGGCGTTTGAGCCGCTGGCAACAGCCGCGAAGCCCCGCCGCTCGCTGAGCCGCGACAGCTCGGCGAAGATAAACCGCTTGCACCAGTAGCAGCGATCGGGCGGGTTGTCGAGGATACGCCGGTCGCGGACGTCTGACATGTCGAACTCCACGAGATCGACCTCCAGCGACGCGGCCAGCCGGCGGGCGTCCTCGGCATCCCGGGCGGGATGGATCAGTCCGGTCGCCGTCGCGGCCAGCACGTTCTCGGCCCCCAGTTCGTCCACGGCGAGCGTCAGCAGCAAGCTGCTGTCGACGCCACCCGAAACGCCGATGACGACCGATCCGAGTTCGCGAAGGATCTCGCGGCAGCGGTCGAGTCGCTGGCGGGCCTGGTCGGTCGTGGCTACGGTGTCGGCCTGTTCGGACGGGTTCATCATAACGCTACCTCCGTGGCTGCTATCGGCGGAACAGCCATTATAACCCGAGGAAGCCGATGATTACAGGTCCGCGCCCTCCTCCGGCCGGTAGAAGATCGAGGTGCGCGGTCGCCTGCGTCGCGGCAGGCGACGCATGGGCGGCTTAGGCGAGGCAGGACGGGCCGTCGGCGTGGGGGCGTCCGATGCCTGGTCTTCGCCTTCGTCGTTATCGGCTGCGGGGGGTGGATCGGACGGGGTGGGGCTGGAGGCGACGGCAACCGGCGGCGGGAA
>JAAAOJ010000075.1 GCA_009908915.1 Planctomycetota bacterium | reverse complement strand
CGTGACTTCGTCGAATTCCTCGTTACGGGCGGCGAATCGGCCGCCAACGTGTATGTGGATGTACCGCAGTCGCTATCCAAGGCCATGGCCAGGCATGGCCTGCTATCGACCAGGACGGAGATCGTGCTTCCGACGCCTGAGGCTCCCAAGCCCAGGAAGAAGGAACCGTCAAGCAAGCACAAGAAGCACAAGAAGAACAAGAATCGCAAGAAGAAGGGGCCTGTTGACGTGCCTGCGGATTCCGGCGGGGGCGGCGTTCCCGGTGGCTGGTAACGGCCAGCCGGGCCCGGTTGCCTGAGACGTGCATCCTTGCGATGACGTCGGGGTCTTGACTGCGCCGCCAGGGATTCGAACCCCGGACCCGCTGATTAAGAGTCAGCTGCTCTGCCAACTGAGCTAGCGGCGCGTCTCGCCGGGGAGGCGAGCGGTCCATTAGACGAATTTACTACCATGTGGTCAAGAGCCTTTCGACATGATTTTCGCCGTGGCCGCATGGCATGTTCGGCGGTCGCTGCATGGACAAACGCTGCGCGAGGCGGTATCCTTATGCATCCGAACGACGTTCCCAGAACACCCATATTGAGGAGACCCATGTTATACCGACGTTTCGGTAAGACCGAGTTGCAGATGCCCGTGATTACCGCCGGGGCCATGCGATTCCAGACATCCTGGAACGCGGAGGAGACCGACAAGATCACCGACGAAGAGCAGGCCAATGTCAAGGCTTGCCTGGACGCGGCCTTGGAGGATGGCGTGAACCACTTCGAGACGGCCCGAGGCTATGGCACGAGCGAGTACCAGGTCGGCCAGGCCATCGCCGACATGCCTCGCAAGGAGATCCTGCTGCAGACGAAGATCGGTCCGGCCGAATCGGAAGATGAATTTCTTGGCTGGTTCGAGGAATCGCTGGACCGACTGGGGACGGATTACGTCGATCTGCTGAGCGTCCACGGCATCAACAACGGCGAGATCCTCGGCAAGACGCTCAAGCAGGGCACAGTGGACGCATGCCAGAAACTCAAGGAACAGGGGCGGGTGCGGCATATCGGCTTCAGCAGCCACGGCTCGGGCGAGACGATCATCAAGGCCATCGAGACACGCACGTTCGAGTACGTCAACCTTCACTGGTTCTACGTGGATCAGTCGAAGTTCGCGGCGATGGAAGTCGCCCAGGGCCACGACATGGGTGTGTTCATCATCTCGCCGAACGACAAGGGCGGCAAGCTCTACGAGCCGCCGGAGAAGCTCGTTGACCTCTGCCACCCGCTGGCGCCGATGGTCTTCAACGACCTCTACTGTCTCCTGCAGCCGGAGATCCATACACTCTCGATCGGTGCGAAGGAGCCGGACGACTTCGGCTCGCACACGACCGCGGCCCGCATGCTCAACGACAGCGATACGCCCGAACTCGTCAAGACGATTTTCGACCGGCTGGAAGATGAAGCTGTGGCCGTCCTCGGCGAGGACTGGTGGTACAACTGGCCGATGGGCCTGCCGATGTGGGACGAAACGCCGGGAGAGGTGAACATTCCAGAGATCGTGCGGCTGTGGAATCTGGCCAAGGCGTTCGACATGGTCGAATACGGCAAGATGCGGTACAACCTGCTGGGTAACGGCGGGCACTGGTTCTCGGGCCAGCAGGCCGGCCAGATCGACTCGCTCGACCTGGCACCCGTGCTGGACGAGTCGCCCTTCGCCGAGCACATCCCGACCATCCTCGCCGAGGCCCACGAGATCTTCAAGGGCGAGGACGTCCAGCGGCTGCAAGAAGACTAGCAGCCCGTAGGCAATGAACAGGCTGGCGGTATTTCAGGATCGAGATCCCCGATTGTGCCCCTTCGGGGCTGCATTCGGGGTCACAGAACGTCTGCTCGATCCATGGCGGCCGCCAAAACGTTTCAGCCTCTAATGCGCATTTGACGATAAGCGGAAGGATCGTGTATGTTTATGCGCATTGCAGCGCGCGGCAAGGTACTGTCGCGGCCTGAGGATCGGCGCAGGAAGCGCGCAACGATGGTGAACGGATGCACAAACTGATTGAGGCGATCCGGGTTTATCTCCAGCGCGTATCCACGTACGACCCGTGGGTGGTCATCGCGCAGATGATCCTCATCGGGTGCGTGGTATGGCTGGCCATGCGGTTTCTCCGCGGTACGCGGGGTGCGCGACTCCTCAAGGGCACGGCACTGGTTCTGGGGCTTGTTTTCGTCGCCGTCCGGCTGCTGCCGGGCACGGGTGAGTGGAAACGCATCGAATTCCTGTTCGGCAATTTCCTGCTGTTCGTGCTCGTAGCCTTCGTTGTGGCGTTCCAGCCCGAGCTGCGACGCGCGCTGATCTCGATCGGCCAGGCTCGTTTCTTCCGCACGCGACACAGTGAAATCGAGGAAATGGTCGACGAACTGATCCAGTCGGCGGCGTTCCTTTCACGCAACAAGATCGGCGCGATCATGGCCATCGAACGGACCGTCGGTCTGGGTGCCCTCGTCGAGAGCGGCACGCGCCTGGACGCGACACTGACGGCCGACCTCATCAACACCATCTTCTACCCCGGTACGGCGCTACATGACATGGGCGCGATCATCCACGAAGGACGCCTCGCTGCGGCCGGCTGCCAGTTCCCCATGGCCGAAAGCGAAGAAGTCGACCCCTCGCTGGGCAGCCGACACCGGGCCGCCCTCGGGCTCGCCAAGGACTCCGACGCGGTGATCCTGGTCGTCAGCGAAGAAACCGGGCGCATCGCCCTGGCCTACGAAGGACAGCTCTTCATCGGCCTGGAGCAGAAGAACCTTCGCGACCTGCTGATGGGACTGCTGGCTCCCAAGCGGATGCGCGGTGGCAAGGTTCCGATGGCCGAAGGGGATGAGTGATGGCGCGCTCCAACGCATCGATCACACCGCCCGCCTTCAGCAAGGACTGGTGGCTCGGTGGCCTGCGGAATCTGGTCTGGATCGCCCTGGTGACCGTGCTTATCTGGGTCTATGCCGACATGGAGTTTACTGACACGGCCAGCATTTCCTCGGTCACGTTGACGCTCAACACGCAGGGCAACCCGAAGGTGATGCTGCTGAGCGACCGGGAGTTGTCGGTCAGTTTCGAGGTCGCGGGCAGCCAGACCGGCATCGAGAACTTCCGCCAGCAACTCGAAGAAGCCGGATCGAACATCCTCTACGATGTCTCGCGCGACTACGGGCCGGGCACCATGGACGTGCAGACCCGCGAGTTGCTCACGCAGGCGCTGGACCTCAAAGGCATCACGATCGAATCGGCCGAACCCCAGACCGTCCGCATTGAACTCGACGCCCTCAAGACGATTCCCAACGTCCCGGTCGACCTCGCCTACACGGGCGCGAAACTCAAGGGCGACCCCCTGCCCGCACTCGTGACGATCCGGGCCCCCGAGTCGCGCTGGCAGCAGGCCGGGGTGGCCGAGCCGCGTCTCAGCACACAGGTCAAGGACCTCAGCCGACTGCCGGCCGACACGCACACCGTCCAGGCCGAGGTCAACCCCTTCATCGGCGACCTCCGCGTCCTGCCCAAGCCGACCACCGTCAGCTACGAGATCGACATCGTCAGCGCCCTGGCCAGCGAGACTATCCCAAAACCGGTCAGCGTCCTCACGCCGGCGGCATGGTCGGATCCCGAAGACACGACGTGGGACGACTACGTCCTGATCAAGGACGAAGCGAGCGACTGGCGAGGCGTCAACCTGACAATCGTCGGCCCGCGGAAGGACCTGACGCCGGACAACGTTACCGCCTTTATCCGACTGACGGACGAGGACAAGAAGCCGGTCGACAGCTGGCTGGAGCGGCAAGTGCAGGTCTACTTCGCCCCCGGAACCGACCTGCAGCTTCAGGGCCCCGCACCCAGCGTGCGGTTCCGCATGCAGCAACGCCAGCCGTCGCCCGGCGGCGCGGTAACGCCACGATAGGCACAGCCGCGGACAATTACCTCTCGCTGTCGAGTTGATCGATCTGCCGCACGTAGGCGTCGATATCGAATTTGCGCTCCAGCCCCCCGGCCGACATGTACCGAACCGTGCCGAAGACGTCCCGCTCCCGCCATGGGCGATCATGTTTGCCGAAAATCCACGCCACGTTGCCGTAGCTGGCCGGGTCGCGGCCGTCGATGAAGTAGCGGTTGTTCAACTCCAGCAGCCAACGGTAGGCCGTCTGCGGTACGGTCGTCCATTCCAGCACCTTCTTGCCCCAGTACATCCGCATGTAGTTGTGCATCTTGCCCGTCAGCACCATCTCCCGCATGGCCGCGTTCCAGTACGGGTCATGCGTGTCGGCGGCTTCGAGTTGCGCCTTGGTGTAGACGTGCTCCCGCGGGTCGTCGCGGTGTTTCTTGAGCGTGGCCCGCGCCCAGTCCGGCAGGCAGATATAGCGGTCGTAGTCGGCGTTGAACCGCACGACGTTGAACGCCAGCTCGCGGCGGATGAGCAACTCCTCGAGGTAGCTGTCGATGTTGTCCCGTCCGTGACGCGCATCGGCGGCCACCGTCTTCGCGACTTCGATCGGTGAGATCTGGCCGAAGTGCAGGTACGGACTCATGCCCGACTCGATGTCGAGCGACGGATCGCTGCGCAAGGCGTCGTAGTCCTTCAGGCGCTGAGCCACGAAGTCGCCCAGTCGACGACGTGCTTCGGCCAGGCCGCCGCGGTATTGCACCGAGCGCGGCACGTCGCGGTCGACATCCAGTTCGGCCAGGCGGGCGTCGGGGTCGCCCATGTCCAGGCCGCCGAGGTCGATGGCCAGGCTGTCGCGTTTCGCCAGCGGCGGCGAGTTGTTGAGCCTGAGATACTCGTCCCACAGCTTCCGGTGTTTCGGGCGCAGCGTTCGGGCGGCGTATTCCTCGTGATCGCTGAGAACCTCGACGGGTACAACCGCGTCGGTCTCCACCTGCACGACACGCCTGTCCAACTCGGCCACGCGTTGCCGCCAGGCCTCCTGGTGCCGCAGGTAGCCGCGGTCGCAGACCACCATCGCCGCCGCCCCGGCGAGTTCGCATGCAACCTGCGGCGGTGAGCCGTGCCGCACAACCAGCCGCACGCCGCGATCGGCCAGCGTCCTCGCCGTCTCGGCCAATCCTTCCAGCATGAATGCATAGTGGCGTACGTTGGCCTGGGGATAGTCGTCCGTCAACCCAAAGCCGCAGACGACCGGCACGGACAGTTCGTTCGCGCGATCAATGGCGTAGTCGAGTGCGTCGTTGTGCTCGGCCCGGTGCGACGCCTGCATCCAGTAGAGCACGTAGTCTCCATCGACAGGCTCGTGGCCGTTCAACGGCTGGATGCGTTCTTCGTGGATCATGGGCGACGAACTCCTGGCAAGCCATTATAGAGGGGCCGGGCTGAAACCGCACGCCTCACGAGATGGCCCCCAGATTCGTCCGCACTGATATGATGGCAGTCCGCTTGCAAGTGGATTGTCATGTGGGGCGGATAAGCACTGAGCTATCATCGGATCGATACGATACGACATCCACAAATGACATACACTGCCCACTCGGAGAGTGTTTGCCGGCCTTGCCATGAGCAGTCCGGACATTTATACTCATGGACTGCCGGTTTACTTGCCCACAGCACCTCTGACCACAAAGGAACAGGGCATGTCGGAGCAGGAACAACAACAACCCGTCGGCCGGCGTCGCCGTGTCCTTGTGCGCCTGCTTGCCTGCGGGGCAGCCTTGTTGGGCGTGTGTCTGCTGTTCCTGATCCATTCGTTCGGCATGGACCAGCCGAAGCTCACACCGACGACGAATGCTGGCCAGCGATGGCGCATCGGCTATCTCGAAGGCGGCCCATATGTGGATTATCCGCGGCATCTTCGGGCGATGGTCGACGGCCTGGTTGAACTCGGCTGGCTCGAACCCGTCGAATTGCCCGAATCAGAAGAACGTACGAGAGGGATATGGCAGCATCTTGCCCAGCACGCCCGAAGCGAGTATCTCGATTTCGTCGACGACGCCCACTGGTCGGCCGAGTGGGATGACGACCGCCGGGCGGAGATTCGTTCCGAGGTGCTCCGGCGCCTCAACGAACAGGGCGACATTGACTTCATGATCGCCATGGGCACTTCGGCCGGCCAGGACCTCCGCGACGGGCACGACACCCCGACGATGGTCGTCTCGGCGAGTGATCCGATCCAGGCTGGAATCGTCGACCGTGCCGAAGACTCCGGCATCGACCATCTCCACGCCAAGTGCGATCCGGACCGATATATGCGGCAGGCCCATGCCTTCCATAACATCGTGCAGTTCCGCCGACTGGGGGTCATTACTGAGGACACCCCCACCGGCCGGGTCTATGCCAATATACCCGACCTCGAGGCGGCAGGTCGGGAATGCGGCTTTGAGCTCGTCATAGCCTTCGCCAAAGACTCGGACGTGACAGCCGAGGAAGCCAACCGGTTGGCCAAGGACGCCATTGCGCAGTTGGCGCC
This sequence comes from Planctomycetota bacterium, assembly GCA_009908915.1. Taxonomy (GTDB): domain Bacteria; phylum Planctomycetota; class Phycisphaerae; order SM23-33; family SM23-33; genus JAAAOJ01. The sequence continues at coordinate 5,424 of JAAAOJ010000075.1, read as the reverse complement.
GAAGGTCGACGCATTCTGGCTGACCGACCATCTTGGCACGCAGCCACGGTTCCTGCCTGACGTCATCGAGCCCCTGCTTGCACACAACCTGCCCATCTGGTCCACCCAGGGGCCGCGGCAGGTTCGGCGAGGCGCCTTGTTCGGCATGACCGAACGCAACGTTCGAGAAGTCGGTTTCTTCCACGCCCGGGTGATGGCCAGGATACTCAACGGCGAGTCTCCCCGGTCGATCCGGCAGGTCTTCGAAGATCCCAAAACGCTCGTGGTCAACCGCGAAGTGGCCCAACGGATCGGATTTGATCTGCCGCCGGGGCTGCTACTCGTGGCGGATGAGGTTTACGACACCATCGAGGCCAACGGGGCGCTGCCGCTCCCGCAGGAGGACGAGTAGTTGTCCATGCGACGTACACTGCCGATCATGCTGGTGGCCATCGGGTTCGGGCTCCTGTTCTGGGTCGTCGACGCGTCGTGGGATTACATCTACTTCGCCCAGGATCTGCGCGAGATCATCTACAGCCAGCCGTTGACATTCTGGGACTCGCTGATACTGAATGTCCCGCGTGACGAGATATACAATCGCACGGCCTTCATGCTCGCCTGCCTGCTGGGCGGGATGGTCGTCGCCGTGTATGTCCGGCGCCTGCAGGCGACGGCCGACGCATTGCGACACCGCGAGGCCGATCTCGCCAACGCACAGCGTTTGGCGAATCTCGGCAACTGGACATGGTATCCGAAGACCGATCAGTTCACCTGGTCGCCAAACCTCTTCGAGATCTTTGATCGCGATCCGGCTCTCGGTCCCTACTCACCTGGTCAGTTCGCCGAGTATATCCACGAGGACGACCGCGAACGTTATCTCGATGTCGTGAGCCGGGCCGCCGCGGGCGAGGCGAAGTATGTGACCATGGAGTACCGCATGCATTGTCATGACGGAACGATACGGCACCATCAAACCATCGCCCAAGTCGACCGCGACGACCGCGGCCAGGCGATTCGGGTGTTCGGCACGACCCAGGACATCACGTCCCGCCGGCGCGACGCGGAGCGGATTCGCGAAAGCGAGCGGACGTGGCGGTCACTGATGCATTCAATCCAGGCCGGCGTCGCCGTCCATCGCGCTGATACGACCTTGGTCAACTGCAACACGCGACTGTGCCAGTACCTCGGCCTGAGCGAGCAGCAGATGCTCGGCCGCGATACCACCGGTTCCACGTGGGCGCTCTACCGGGAAGACGAAAGCGAGATGCCTGCCGAGGAGTATCCGGTTAATCGGGTACGCGCGACCCGGCAGCCCATTCGCAATATGATCCTCGGCGCAACCCCCGAAAGGCCTGAGGGGATGCGATGGCTGCTCGTCAATGCCGACCCCGTCTTTGACAGCGACGGCGAACTTAGCGAGATCATCGTTACATCCACTGACGTTACCGATCGGCGGAAGTCTGACGAGCAACGGCGGGAGTTGGAGGCGCAGATACAGCACGCCCAGAAACTGGAGAGTCTCGGCGTCCTCGCCGGTGGCATCGCGCACGATTTCAACAACCTGCTGGTCGGCATCCTTGGCAATGCCGACCTGGCCCTGACCGAACTGTCCCCCGTCTCTCCGGCCCGCGAGAGTGTTCAGCAAATCGAAATATCCGCCCGACGGGCCGCCGATCTCTGCCGACAGATGCTGGCCTACTCCGGCAAGGGACGCTTCGTTATCGAGCCCATCGACCTCTCCGAGGTCGTCGAGGAAATGGGGCACATGCTCACCGTCGCCATCTCCAAGAATGTCGTCTTGAAGTACAACCTCCCTGACGACCTGCCTGCCGTCATGGCCGACGCCACGCAGATTCGCCAGGTGGTCATGAACCTTATCACGAACGCCTCGGAAGCCATCGGAGATCGAAGCGGAGTGATCTCCGTTTCCACCAACGCCATGGAATGCACGCAGGAGTGTCTCGATGAAGCGTACGCCGCCGAGGATCTCTCGCCCGGCATGTATGTGGCCCTGGAGGTCTCCGACACCGGCTGCGGCATGGACGCTGAGACTCTCGCCAAGCTCTTTGACCCCTTCTACACCACCAAGTTCACCGGCCGGGGACTGGGCCTTGCTGCCGTACTGGGCATCATTCGAGGCCATGGCGGTGCGATCAAGGTCGACGGCGAGCCCGGTCGCGGCTCGACGTTTACGGTGCTTCTGCCTGCCTCGGCGGAGTCCGCCGTCTGCCGCCCCGCTCAGAATGACGCCGATGATGCATGGCAAGGCAAAGGAACAATCCTCCTGGCTGATGATGAAGAAACCATCCGCGCGGTCGGTAAACGCATGCTTGAGCATCTCGGCTTTGACGTGCTCACCGCCACCGACGGGCGACAGGCCCTTGATATACTCGACGAACACCGCCGGCGGATCACAGCCGTCATCCTCGACCTCACTATGCCGCGACTCAGCGGCGAGGAAGCATTTCGCGAACTCCGTCAACGCAAGATCGACGTGCCGGCGATCATGTCCAGCGGCTACAACGAGCAGGAAGTCGCCGAGCGGTTCCTGGGCAAGGGCATGGCGGGCTTCATCCATAAGCCCTACCAGATCCACCAACTGCAGGCGGTTCTGCGCGACGTTATCGATGGCGACACTCCCGCCACAAACGGCTGACCCGCTCAGGGTCCGGCGTCGAGCATTCGGCCGAGCAGGTCGTCGACCTTCGCGGTGGCAAAGGCTGTACGGCTGTCGCTGACGGCGTACGGAATGACGAGCATGTCCTCGTGGATCATCGACCCGCAGGAATAGACGACGTTTGGCACATAGCCTTCGCGCTCCTCGCCCATCGGCGCCAGAAGCGGTTCGCGCAGGCGTCCGATGACCTTGGCCGGGTCGCCCCGGTTCAGCAGGATCGCGCCGATACAATACTCTCGCATCGGCCCGACGCCGTGTGTCAGAACGATCCAGCCGGCCTCGGTTTCCAACGGCGGACCGCAGTTGCCCAACTGCATCAGTTCCCACGGGCGCTTGGGCGTCTGAAGCGGGTGCGACGTATTCCACACGTAGAGATTGTGCGACCGCATGAGATAGTTGTTCTCGCCATCGTGTCGCGCCAGCATCACGTAATAGCCGTCGATCTTCCGCGGGAACAGGGCCATCCCCTTGTTCTTCACATATCGGCCCGAGAGCGTCGAGACGTGGAATGTATGGAAGTCGGCCGTCTCCAGCATCATCGGGTGGATGCGGCGGCCGTCGTAGGCCGTGTACGTGCCGCAGTAGCGGGCCTGGCCATCCTCGTCGATGAACTGCACCAGGCGAAGGTCTTCCATACCGCGGGATTCGTGCTCGGTCGCCGGAAAGATCACCGTCTCAGTCGGCGGGTAGTCCTCGCCGAACCGTAACGTGTAATTCGCCATGGCCACCCACAGCAGTTCATCGGCCACGCGGCGGAAGCTCGTGGGCGTTTGCGGCTGATGCATGCGACGATCGAGGGCGGCCTTCAACTCGGCACGTGTAAAGGGGTCGGGCAATGCACGCAGAACGCCTTCGATGATCGGGCCGTAGTCGCCGACGTCCCGCAACTTGCGACGGAAGACGACCTTGTCGAACTGCGGATCGGCCAGCGGCCGGGCCGTTCGGGCGTAGCGTGGGGCGGGGTCGAGGCTGACGCGCCCGGTGTTGTCGATGATCCCGCGCCGGAAGACGATCGAACTGAGGTGCCCCTCGCCCGTCGCCCGCAGGCTCATCAGGAACCGCACCAGCCCCGGGCCGATGCCCTTCTGGTCCGGGTGCGGCACGATCGACGGATTGAACAGCGCCGCCGATTCGATGGAATACTCCATTGTGAAGTACGCACCCAGCAGGAGCCGCGTCTGCGCGTCGAGCTTCGTGCCCGCCGGCATGTGCAGTGAGATCTCCTTGAACGATCGCTCGAAAGCAGCTTCGATGTCCGGATGCCGCGAACCAAAGTCGCGCATCATGCGTTCCAGCAGGGCCGCCCGCTCGGCCTTCGGCAGAGAAACAACGCGATCAACCACGCCGCGAATGCGTTGCGGGTCAGAAATGTCGAAATGGCGGACAATGACGCGCTTATCGTCGGAGAGGAAATACTCCGGCCGGCGGTTAACGATGGGTTGTTGCGTGGGCATGGTGCCTTTCTAGCGGCCGTGCTGCGAGTATCCCGACCGCGGCGCGCGACCATATCGCACGGGGGTCGATAAGTCAATGCAGCCCGTCGTTTGGAAAAGGCTCTGTCGCGTGGCATGGGCGTCTCGCCCATGGGTTGCGGGGGCATCGTGCCCCTGATTCCGGCCTGTCCACGGCCGAGGCGGCCGTGATACTCACGGGCAAGATGCCCGCGTGCCACTGTCTAGACGGGTTGCTAGGCGTGCTGCTATGGCGTGGGAACCGTCACTTCCACACTGGCATACCCGATATTGCCGTACACGTCGACGGCCCGGACGGTGATCTGGTGGGCCCCGACGTCCAGGTCTTCGACGTCGAAGCTGAACGGCTCGTCCGTCGAATCACAGATGCCGTCCGTCGGCAGCACGACGTGCCATTCATCGGCGGAGTCCACGCTGTAGGCCAGCGTCACGATACGGCTGAGCGCGTCGGTCGCACGGCCCTGGACGGTGGCGTTCCGCCCGTCACGCCGGGCCGCCCCGTTCCGGATCGCCGGGGCGGTGTTGTCCACCGTCACCGGCTCGGTGATGCGGCTGCCGGTCATCGCCTGCGGCGCGACGTTGCTGGGCTCGTCGCTGGCCGTGATGTGCAGCTCGTACCGCCCGTCGGCAACGGTTCGCGTATCCCAGACGAACGTCGGTTCGGTGAGGTCTTCGGTGATCTCGACCCAGGCGCCCCGTCCGATCAGGCGGTAGGCGATGCGGAAGGAGAGCTTGTCCTTGTTGGGGTCGGCGGCCTTGATCTCGACATGTCGATACAGCTTCGTCGGCGCGGTCTGCTGCGGCGTGCTGCCCTGGTTGTTGGGTGTCACCTTCAGCGACGAGACGACCGGCGGCAGGTTGCCCACCTGGTAGATCAGCCGCACGCTGCCCAGCGACGGCGACCGCCGCCCGTCGGAGCTCATCGTGACGCGATACTGCAGGAACCGCCCGGCCGGCGAACCGATCGGCATGAAGTCGTCCGTCAGCGGCATGTTCTTCGACCACGTGGACCACGTGGCGTCGGTCGGTTCGGCAAGATTGCCGCTGCGAGTGGCGATGGTCAGCGTCGTCTGCTCCGGCGCCAGGCCGCGCAAACGCACCGTACCCCACGCCGCGATCTGTCCGGCGTCGAGCGGCTTGCTGGTGAGCGTACCGTCCTCGCCGAAGCCCGCAGCGATGCGCCCGACGCTGCCGGCGTCGGCCGTCCCGAAGACCACGCTCCCGTCGGCCTCGGCGGCCAGGCAGGCAACCTGGGCGGCCTCGGTGTCCACCAGTCGGCCGCTGCGGGAGCCATCG